>CAZJBY010000090.1:0-1540 GCA_964544495.1 uncultured Candidatus Bathyarchaeia archaeon | reverse complement strand
ACTAGGCGACTACTACATACGCGTTGCAGCCATAGGCTTAGCCGGCGAAAAACTCAGCCGCATAGCCTGCATAATAAACGAGAAAACACGAGCCGCAGGACGCACAGGACTAGGCGCAGTCATGGGCAGCAAAAACCTCAAAGCCATCGCCGTCCGCGGAACACGCGACATAGTCCCAGCGAAACCCGACGAGTTCATGAACATGGTCCAAGAATTCCATGAACGCATGAAAGGACCAGCCACACAAAAATACCGCACACTCGGCACCGCCGAAAACGTGCTAGTACACAACGCGCTTTATTGCATGCCCACACGCAACTACACCAACGCACACTTTGAAGAAGCAGAAAAGATAAGCGGCGAAGTGCTAAACGAAAAATTCGTGGCGAAAATCATAGGCTGCAACAGCTGCGCCATGCGCTGCGAACACGAAGTCGTAGTTCCAGAAGGACCCTACAAAGGTACCATGACCAGAATGGAATACGAAACACTATGGGCAATGGGACCCTACTGCGGCATAAACCGCTTAGACGCAATCATAAAAGGCATGGAGTTGGCTGACTACTACGGCATGGACGCCATAAGCGCAGGAGTCATAGTCGGTTTCGTCATGGACTGCTACGAAAACGGAATCTTGACGCAGAAGGACCTTGGCGGAATCGAAGCTAACTTCGGCAACTCTGAAGCGCTCATTCAGCTTCTTGAACTGATGGGCAAACGTGAAGGCATAGGTGACATTCTCGCTGAAGGCGTGAGAATTGCAGGACAGAAAATAGGCAAAGGCGCTGAGAAGCTTGCACAGCACATTAAAGGCTTAGAAGTCACAGGCTACGATTTGCGGTGTCTCAAAACGGCGGCTTTGGGTTTCGCCGTTTCTTTCCGTGGAGCAGACCACAACAGGCATGGTGCTTACGCTTTTGATGTTAAGGGAAAGGTGGATCGTTTGAAAGCAGAGAAGGGTAGAGGAAAGATGGTTAGTGACATGGAAGATACTTACGCGGTTATTGACTCGCTGATTATATGCAAGTTTTCGAGAGGCACCTTCTATAAAGGACTGGCTGAGATGGCTAGGCTTTACAGCTTGGTTACGGGAATTGACATGACCGCTGAGGAACTTAAGAAGTCAGGTGAAAGGATCAACACTGTTGCCCGATTGATTAACATCAGGGAAGGATTGGGCAGGAAGGATGACACTTTGCCGTGGAAGGTTATGAACGTGCCAATCCCCGATGATGGACCAGTGAAAGGGGCTGTGGTGACGCAGGAGGAGTTGGATTTGCTTTTGGATGATTATTACAGTTCTCGTGGTTGGACGCTGGAGGGTGTTCCGACTGCGGCGAAGCTGAAGGAGTTGGGTATGGATAGCTTGGCGAAGATTGTTAAGGGGAAGCAGGAGGCTTAGGTGGAGATGGTGAAGATTCATGAGAGGAAATTCGTTTCGGCTGACCCAGACAAGTGTGTGGGCTGCCAGAACTGTGAGTACATTTGTTCGTGGACGAAGGAGAAAGCGTTTAACCCGTTGAAGTCGCGGATTCGCGTG
>CAZJBY010000089.1:0-1793 GCA_964544495.1 uncultured Candidatus Bathyarchaeia archaeon | reverse complement strand
GTCGTTTTTCTATGGCGTGTGCGCAGTTTACGCAGGTCATTCCGCCGATGTTGAGAACGATTTTCTTGGTTTTTTCTTGTGCCATGCTGTTTGCCTTCGCTGGCGTCTTATGGGTATGTTATTTTACGATGTTGCACGGATATAAATATTTCTTTTAAAGATATATCTTCTAAATATAAGTAATGTGCGCTTTCCCATCACTCTAAACGCTTAATCACATGGCAACCGAACTTCGTCTTAACGACGCCCGAAACCTCGCCCTTCTGAAGCGCAAACGCGGCAGTCTCAAACTCCTTAACCATCTTGCCACGCGTGAACGTGCCCAGGTCGCCTCCGTTCTTCGCAGAAGGACAACGAGAAACCGCTCGAGCAATACGCCCGAACTTCTCACCCTTCTTCAATCGCTCCAATACGGCTTTGGCTTCGCTCTCGGACTTGACAAGGATGTGCGCGCAATGAACTTTATCTGGCATAACTTAGCTAATGCATAATTTTATCTAATAACTCTTACCTGCCATTTGCCAAGTTCTTCATTAAACTGTTGCCTTTGACGAAATTTTTAGTCAAAAAACCCTAAATCAAGCGACTCATATTCTGGCTGATATGAGCGCGGGCATTGCCACTTTACACAAGATACTCAAAGATGAAACGCGAAGGAAAATTGTACTTTTGTTAAACGAAAAGGGCAGCTTAAGTTACAGCGATTTAATGGACTCCTTGGAAATCGTCAGCACTGGAACATTGAATTATCACCTAAAGATTCTAGGCGATCTGCTTGCGAAAAATGACCTTGGTCATTACTTTCTAACTGAAAAGGGCAAGCTGGCTTCGCGTTTGCTGATAGAATTTCCTGAACCAGACTACGCACTTCAAACGAAAAGAAAATGGTGGCGGCGATTCTGGACCGTAGCTATACTGCTGCAGTTTGCGGGATTAACCGTTATTTTAGCACTGTATTTCATAGGATCCATAGATTTCTCCTGGGTGGTGCGAAGCATTTTCGGCCTTATCTTTGGCTTAGTCTTTCTATACTTTTTCTATCGTATGATTCGACCCCAGAGAAATGGGCAAAAAGATCAGACTAGAACAGTTAAGGACATTCTTGTTTCTGGAAGAAGCCTGCAGGAAATTAGGGAAGAAGTATTGAGTTGGGTAAGGGAAGAGGGTATCAAAATAGAAATTGAGCGAGAAGACTTTATCAGGGGACGTTTGGGAATTCCAAGCGGTCTTGGATTTACTGCACCAAAATATTTTGAAGTGACATTAAAGCCTGTTCAGAATGGTGTTTTGGTACACACTGAGGGCTGGATTAGCCTGTATGATGTAAGTGAGAAGAGTTTCTCGGATAAAATATTAGTGACAGGCAACATACCGCGAAAGAAAGGCTGGAATGTAATAAATAACCTTTGGAAACGACTGCAAACCATGTCAACATAAAAGTCCCATATGTGACTGCAAATTTCAAATCCTTAATTAAACGCGCAGAACATTACGCTTTTGGTGTGTGACTTGGAAAAGAGAAAGACGAATGAGCAGAAGAGTCATGATGAGTGCGTCAGGGAGATTGCTGACGAGTTGAAGCGGGATAAGTGGGATGTGAAGGCGAACGTGGAGGGCGAGAAGAAACCGGCCAAAATCGGAGAGTTCACGCCTGACATTGAGGCGCGGAAAGGCTGTTTGCGGCGCATCTGTGAGGTGTTGACAGAGAAGGACTTCGGGGGCGACAAGCAGCGTTACATTGAGTTCAAGAATTACTGCGACGAGTACGACTTCAGCCTTTACGTGGTGGATAA
>CAZJBY010000088.1:0-1952 GCA_964544495.1 uncultured Candidatus Bathyarchaeia archaeon | reverse complement strand
CGTTAGTCGCTGTTGCTATAGCCGTGATAGTGGCAGCTGTTGTTTGTGTAGGTCTTCTATTCTACTTCAAGAAAAGCAAACGCTAAACAGGGTGCTGTCTTTCTTTGTGAGTGAGCCAAAATCTGGCAGAACACGGAGCGCGAACGGAGACCGAGTCGCGAGTGTAGCAAGCGGGTCTATGCGGTCTGCCGAGCAAGGGCGAGGGAACCAGATTTTGCAGGAGCGAACGAACAACCAACCTGTTTGCCTTTCTCGACCGTTTCGCTGGAGCGCTGGAGCGTGGCGAACGCCGCGCGGCACCCAGAGGCTTCCCGACTTGATAACATACTATGCATTACTAAAACTTCTGTTCTTTTTGAATATCAAGCCTAAAACATAACCAATTTTGTAAATAAAGGGTTTTTCTGATAGATTGAAAGACGCATAAAAAAGCATGGAAGAAACACGTTAATTAAGCTCAAATCACAATAATCACGGGGGTAAAACAGTGAAAATCATACTAAAAATAAGGCAACGCGGAAAAAGAGGATACGACATAAGCAGCGTACCTTTCAAAAAATTAGAAAAGACAAGAGGATACAGAAAAAAGCGGTGGGAGTTAAAAGACGACTGGCTAATCTTAGAAGCCTTCTAACCCTCGCTTTTCATGTGACCAGATTTCAGCTTATCAGCCTCTTTACGGAATTTCTCTGCAAACTCGGGGTCTTCCGCAATACGCGCAACAAGCTTCTCGACAATACCCTCAGTCACTTCCTTATAGTAATCAGAGTTAGACAAAAGCTTAACCAAATTGCTCAAAGCCGATAGCTCAGTTTTTACCTCTTCAAGTTCCTTATCCTTAGCCTTTAGCTGTCTTTGGATTGCCACGTTCGCGTCTTCAACGCTTTTCAACGCGCCCATAACCTTCTTTATGTCTTCTCGCACTTGCAAGCCGTTAATGGATAAGTACTCGAAGGCTCTCGCGTAGGCTTCCCTAATTGTCACGTCGTCATAGTCATAGTGTTTCCTTGCAGATTGCCGCGAGTGCCCCATCATAAGGTCTTTAACCTCGCTCTTAATGTCAGCTCTCAGCAACGCGCTATTGTAGAAGCTTCGTAACGCTTTAGTCTTGAAATCCTTAGCCTTCTCCGCTCCAAAAGCCTTCTCAGCTAACCCCTTCATAGCAGTGTGAATGGTTCGCACCTCTAACTTGTCGCCTTTCCCCTTAGTTGTCGAAACGAAAAGATAACCCTCCTTTGGATTATCGCGTTCTTGAAGCATGGCTCGGATATCGTGGATTGCTTCGTAGCTTAAGCATGTGGCTTGGATTTCTCCTGTTTTCTCGCGTGGCTTCTCAATGAAATAATGCGCTGTCTCTGGCTGTTCATAGATTCCCTTGAGGTTTTCAATCTTCATCTGGCTAACATCAACCTCGCTAAAACCCGACTGTGCAAGCACTAACAGCAAAGCGCGGTCTCTCAGATTCCCATGCGAATACATGGCTTTGACTTCTTCCTTGGTTATCTTCCACCGTTGGATTACGGGCTGTTGTTGTGTGCTTTCCCAGTCTCCGCGCTTAAGAGCTAAAGGCAATCCGTTTCTTGAAAAGAAGCTTGCAACGGTTCGCAATCGAGTTTTGACGCTTAGGGGTTTAAGGTTGCCTTTCTTCTCCAAATACTCTTTGTATTCTCGGAACTTGTTTTCAAAAAACAGCCTTTGGCTCAAGTCTTCGGTTGTCAAGTCGTGCATGCGCTTCTTTATCTGCTCCGTCGGGGTCATGCCAATGAAACTGTACCAGTCGTGGAAATCGTTGCTGTAGTTCTCTTTCGTTCTCGGGCTTAGTCCAACTAACCATTTTTTGAAAAACTCGTCTTTCTCGTAGGGTCTATCTAATATTTTCTTCATCTAATCTACCTCACATCTTGGTTTAAACCCTAAAAGCCTTACGTTAAGAACGCCAAATATCCCCAAAA
>CAZJBY010000087.1:0-1977 GCA_964544495.1 uncultured Candidatus Bathyarchaeia archaeon | reverse complement strand
TGCAAAACCGTTTCGGGTTCGTTCTTGTCGAGCAACGCTACGCCAAGAGAATAAACTTTTTCGAAACTCACGCCATGATAGACCATTAGCCATCCTTCATTAAGCTCGATTGGCGGTCCAGCCGCACCGACTTTCCAGTTGTCCCAACTCTTAATTCTCGGTCTGAAAACAGATTTGATGTCATACCATCTTTCAAGGTCGTCGGAATAAGCCACGCAGACATCAGGTTCAAAACGGTGAAACATGACGTATTTACCGTTAATTTTTCTTGGAAAAAGCACAGCGTCCTTGTTTCTTATGCCTCTAAAAGGCAGCAAGCGCTCATTCCAGTCCCAAGATTTGTTTAGAAAATCCTCGACTGCGATAGAAGTTAAAGAGATTTGATAGAGTTGCGCATGGTCATGTTCTGATAGAGCTGTGTAAGCCATGACTATCTTTTCTCCGAAAATGGAAAGTCTCGGGTCCTCGCACCCGCTGTGTTCTACTTTACTATTTGGTTCAAAAATCGGAGTTGATGGACGATCGGTGATGGTGTATCCGTCTGGTGTAGTTGCATAGCCTATCCTAGAAATGCCATCGTTTCCAATCGCCCTGTAGAGTATGTGAACTTGCTTCTCAAGGAGAATAGCTGCTGCGTTAAAAACCAGTTTTGATTCCCACGGGTTTTCAGCCCTCGGCTGAAGAATGGGATTGCTCTCATAACGTTTCATTAGCGGCGTTTTCCTAGCAGTATTTCGAAGACTCTAATCCAAAGAATTCATCGAGTAATTTTCTGACCGACAGTAGGCCAACCAATTCCCCTTGGCTGTTAACAACGGGCAAATGCCTAACCGCATGTGTTACTATCAACCGTCTAGCTTCTTCGAGCGAAGCTTCTTCTCCGATTGTAGTAACGTTGCTGGTCATTGCTTCCCCAATTGGAGTATCCAAATTAACGCCTTGGGCTACTACTCTAATCAAATCCCTCTCGGTAAATATACCAACGCATTTCTGATCACTATCAGTTATTATCAACGAGCCTATGTGTTTCTTGTACAAAGTCTTTATGGCCGCCTTTATCGATGTTTTAGGATCTGTTGTGACAACGTTTCTTAGCATCACATGTCTTACCATAAGCATATTTTATCTCCTCCACTCAACATTCATGATTTGTCACTTAGTATGCGTTTGTGTCTATTTGGCAACATATTTAGGCTTTGTGAAGCGCTCTTCAACAAGAGGCTTGCAAACCCCAAATAAGTTTGGTAACCATATATTTCCAGAAATTATTGACTCTGGTAGAATATCTACATGTGTGAAGCTACTGCAGTTCTGTGCTGGTATTTCACCGACTGGATCTCTAGTGCAGCTGACAAGTAACAAACGATAGCTTCTGCACCCATGTTAAGGTTTAAGCCTTTTGGGGTTATCCCGTCATAACAACCACCAGTGTCTGAATTATAGACCGCCAGTTTTAGGGTGTTTTGTCCAAGAAACCAATTGAAAATTGCCAAAGCTGCCAATCTGTAATTTGGGTCACCCGTTTCACGAAAAGCTGATACAGCTGCTTCTGTCATGACGGCGGCTTCTACCGATTGCTGATCATACATTGCTCTCTTCTCTCCTTTGTTGTACCATCCACGATTGCCGATAGGTACAAACGTGCCATTAATCATTTGCACTTCCAGCAGGAAATCTATTGATTCTTTGGCAGTCTGTAACGAACGGGAGCTTGCCATTTCTTTATGAGCCTCAAATAGAGCCTGAGGCAACCTGCCGTTCGCATAGGTGAGATAAGATTCAAACCAACGCCAATCTTTGGACTGTTCAGTTTTGTAATGGTCTAGAAGCTTTTCCACGAATTCTCGGATGCTTTTCTTTAAGTTTGAGTCTTCCGGGTAAGCCTTTTGGTAACATTTTAGCCCCATTACTACGAAGGCTTGTGACCTCGGCGATTTAAAGAAGAAAGCCCAGGGAAGTAATTTGTCAAAAATCTCT
>CAZJBY010000086.1:0-2088 GCA_964544495.1 uncultured Candidatus Bathyarchaeia archaeon | reverse complement strand
GCCAACAGGTATCAGAGACTCGTCCGCCGAAATCTTCGTCGCATAGAGCGTTTCGTGTATTGCATCGTTAACGTTGTTTAATTCACTGGAGACATCGGGCAAAACCTGAAACAGGTCTGATGAGACTTGTTGAAGAAGCTTCAGAGAAGGCTTCAAGTCAACAACTATGTCGCTAAGCTCTTTTATGGTCTCCAGCCGAAGAACCACACGTTCTATGGCTAACTGCACACTGTAAAGAAACTTTATTAGTTTTCTAACTTCAGCGATTTCGTTAGCACACATCGCTGCTCTCTGCTTGTTGTTTTTCTTCAAGGCACCCATACAGGACTCAAAAAGTAAGCGGTCTCTTTCTTTTAATCTGTAGCTTGCTTGCTCCAGCTTGTTTTGCTGGATTTTAAGCGTGTATATAGACTTTGAGGCAACTTCTCGTATCGGTGGAGGGGTTGAACGTGTTAGACCTTTTATTGTTTTTTCCCTCCCCCGCTACTTCACTCTGTAGGTTATATTCCGGCCTTTCCGACTTCTTTCACGTAGACGACCACCGGAGGCTCTGGAAGTTCAGGTGCCTCACTAGGGGTCTCATCAGGGGCTTCGTTAGTTGTCTCTGGTTCATTAGTTGTTTCTGCGTTTACTGCTTCAGGGGTTTCGTCGATCGTTTCATCGGTAATCGTTTCGTTAGTCGCTTCATTAGCTGTTTCGTTAGGAGTCTCTTGGGGAGTTAGCTCAACAGAGGTTACGGTGGTTTTTTGCTCAAGTTTTGAAGAATCACCTAGCATTATGTTTGAGAGCTTGCTTTTGGTAAGTTCGATGGCGCTCTTCTCTGTGTTGACACGTTTGAGGTTCTCCTGTAGCATTGCAAAAGCAGACTTGTAGGCTTCTTCATCAACTTGGCCTATTTCATGCTCCAGCTCAAGGTTGACAACCGCATAGCCCAGCGTTTTAATCTCTTGGTTGCAACGTGTAATTTCTTTGTTGGCTTCGTCTGACAGAACCTGCGCGTCTTTCTTCAGTTGAGTTAGTACGCTTTCAAAGTTGTTGCGGAGTTCCTGGTAAAGATCTGGAGAAATCTTTCTTTTTTCAGCCAAATCTTTGAGAGCTTGGTTTTTGCGCCATATGAGTGGTATCTGATCGCAGAGGACGTTTGCCTGTGATTTCAGTGTCGAGGTAAATGTGACTTCGGCACCATTGAATTTTAGGTGTTCCATAGACTGTTTTACGAATTTTCCTTCATTAGACTCAATGTATACACCGTCGAATTTCCCGCTGGGAGTCAGTGCGAATGAGGCAACTTTTCCGACTGTGCGACCGTACTCATCTTTGATGGGTTTACCGATAGAAAGAAAAAGATTGGAGTTGTTGGACATATTTTTCCTCCTTCAGTTTAGTAGCTCTCTGTCGTTTTCTCTGTTTGCGCAGATGCAACGGATGGCATACCCGGCGGCAGATCTGGGAACTTGTCTTTGACTTTCTGCTCAGCAACTGTTGCGGCTTCCGAAAGGATTTTTGAGGCATCCTCGTTTACGGTGTCAAAGTTCAGCGTCATTCCTGATCCTTGACCTGCTTCAATCATTATTCCGCTCAGCATGTTGCCGATTTCGCCTAGTTCTGTTTCTGCTTCAGGGAACACGCTCACTAGTCCTGTTCTGACGGTTCGTAGAACTCCAACGGCTGGTCCTAAGGTGGAGACTACATCTCCAAGTTCGGATACTGTTCGTAACCTTAACACTATCTGTTCAAGGGCAAGTCTGGCGTTTATGATTAAGCGTTCCATCTTGCGAACTTCTGCAAGTTCGTTGGCGAAGACGTTGGCGCGTGCGGTATCGTGTTTGGTGTAGGCGTCAACTATTCTTGCGAATATTGCTTTGTCTCTTTGGCTGAATCTATCTGTGGCTTGGTCGAGTTTCTGCACTTGAAGTTCTATTCGTCTAACGGCGAAGTCAAGTCTTGGCTTCAGTGGTCCTGGCGGATTCACAGCTTCTTTTATGCGGTCCGTGAAAGGCTGGTCGCCTCGTTTAGTTTCCCATTTTTTTGCGAATCTTTCTGACAAATTAATACCTCCAGCACAAAAGATGCGTTTGAAATATCTTA
>CAZJBY010000085.1:0-2883 GCA_964544495.1 uncultured Candidatus Bathyarchaeia archaeon | reverse complement strand
AACGTTTACGCTTTGAACGCGGCTACTGGCAATTTGGTTTGGAATTACAACACAAGTTCGGTGTATCCGCATGGAGGGGTGCAGTCGTCCCCTGCCGTCGCGGACGGCGCGGTTTACATAGCCGATACCGATGGCAACGTCTATGCTCTAGATGCTTCTTCAGGCTCGAAAATATGGAACTATACCACAGGTGATTTTGTGTCCTCATCACCTGCGGTTATGAATGGCGTAGTCTACATAGGCTCTAAAGATCATGATGTTTACGCTTTAAACTCTACCACAGGCGCCAAAATCTGGAGTTACGACACTGGTGTTGGTGTGCAGTCTTCTCCTGCGGTTGCGAACGGCATGGTCTATGTGGGTTCTAACGGAGGCAATGTCTATGCTTTGAACGCTTCCACCGGTGTTGGAGCTTGGAACTTCACTACTGGCGGCATGATTGGCTCTGGTCCCGCTGTTGCTTGCGGCGTAGTCTATTTCGGCTCGTGGGACGGGAATGTTTACGCTATCGGGACACCAGTTATCCCGCCTTCTCCAACGCCCTCACCATCTCCCACACCTTCACCGTCTTCATCCCCAAGCCAAACATCTTCATCTTCTCCAAGTTCCCCAACGGATGAAGGGCAGACGCCATCCCCTTCGCCTACTCCCACAATATCAACACCAGACGATTCACCTGCGCAAACACCGACAGACACGCCTAGCCAGCAAACGCCAGCGCCTTTCCCAACCGTGTTAATCGTGGCTTCCGTGGCAACATTAACTTTTGCAGGGTCAGGTCTATTCCTCTACTTCAAGAAACGCAAACGCTAAAGAGAAGAATATCAAACAGATTATTTCATCATTCTAAATTCCAATACTGTTAATCTTAACACTGGTAAATTTCGTGAGGGCTCAAATACTCGGTTGTGCCCAGACTTTTTTTGGTGAAGCAGACTAGGTTTAAACCTGCTTTCCTGGAGGCGAATGGCAAAAAGGCAGCTTTAACGGTTTTATGGGATATTCTGTTTACGCCCGATTCAATGGCAACCCGTCATATTTGGAGGCGATTTGGATCCTAATAGCGGATGTATGCAGAAACCTATAGGGGGTAGGTCCGTATTGGCGCAGAAACTATCCAATAACATGTTGAAAAAACCACGCTTCAGAAATTCAACTCACGTTTCCACCTTTAAATAAGGGGGGTATAGACTGTTCCGAGCAACAGTTCTCAGAAAACCTCAAGAAGCAACGGTTAAAAGCTCACGGACGCACAGAAATCTTTAGATAGCTAAACCGTCTCTGGTAAAACCAATGCCAACGTCAAAATTTCCATCCAGAAAATTCGTCTCAGTCAACCCAAGCAAATGCACAGGCTGCGGAATCTGCGAATACGCCTGCACACTCGAAAAAGAAGAAAACAACCTAAACCCAATCCTCTCCCGAATCCGCGTAGTCCGCATGAAACCCCTCTTCAACTTCGCCCTCGCCTGCAGATTCTGCGAAGACGCCAAATGCGTAACCGCATGCCCCGAAGACGCCCTATCCCAATCCGAAGAAACCGGCATCATAATGGTCAAAGAAAAGAAATGTAAAGGCTGCGACTGGTGCATACAAGCCTGCTCACACGGCGGCATCACAATTCACCCCGAAACAGGAATAGCCGTAACCTGCGACTTATGCGGCGGAGAACCAAAATGCATCGAATTCTGCCCTGAAGAAGCCCTAGAACTCGTGTGCACAGATGAAGAAGCTGAAAAACGCTTCAACGAAGCCCTAGAAAAACTCCCCGAAGAAACCGAACGCTTAACCAACACCGTCAAGAACAAAGACTGGAAACCCCTACTCGCAGAAGCAGAGGAAAGATCAATGAGAGTCAACGAAAAACTCGAAGCCCTGAACAAAAAAGCAAACGCCAAAAAACAAAAATAAACCGCAAAAACCTTCTGTCAGACAGGCGCAAACAGAATTTTTCCCTAAACAACAGCTTTTTCTTCGTAACCCCTCAAAAGCTGATCAATGTCTCTACCGTTCTGCTCACCCATATACCCACCCTCCAAAACAAAGAAAGTAGGCTTCCTAAGCAAACCAATTCTCCTCCCAACTTCCCTATAGCTGTTCTCAGTCAAACCCAGAGACGCCAAATCCCCAAGATGAGTGTCAAAACCCGCCGAAACCGCCACAACCTCAAACCTGCCCACATTAACCATACCCAACGCCTCATCCAACGCCTCCAAATACCTCCGCTCCCCACAATCAGCCGGCAACGGAAAATTCAAACAGTTCCCCTCAGAAAAACCGCCCGTACCAGGATAATGCGGAAAACGATGCAACGAAACATAAACCACCCTCTCATCACCCAAAAAAATCTCCTGCGACCCATTTCCATGATGCCCATCAACATCCAAAATCAACGCCGCCTTGCCAAGCGCCTTCACAGCCACCGCCACATTATTCACATAACAAAACCCACGCGTGGAAACACCCAAAGCCGCACCACCATGCCCTGCATGGTGTCCAGGTGGACGCATAAGCGAAAAACCGTTAACCTCAGCCGCCAACAGTGCTCCTCCAGCCGAAAGCCGTGCGTACTCGTAAATATTCTCGTACGCTGGTGTATCCGGATCTTCAACTAACCCTTTCTTCAGTTTCCAAACATAATCAGCGTCATGAACCCTCAGCACATCTTCCTCGGCCGCTGGCGTTGGCTCCAGAAACTCGTATTTTTGTTCCTCCAAGAACTCATGAGCCATCTTCACTCTTTGTGGTCCTTCAATGTGCCAACCGCCGTAGTTTAGACATTTTTCTGAAAAAACTATTTTTGTCTTCATTCAGGTTGCATCCATACATAGATAAGCGACGTTTTTCAAATTAAAATACACCTTCCTCTTAAAGGTTTACCGC
>CAZJBY010000084.1:0-2908 GCA_964544495.1 uncultured Candidatus Bathyarchaeia archaeon | reverse complement strand
TGCTTTTGATTTTCATTTCTGAGAGGTTAACGTATAAGGTTCGGTTGTTGTAGCCTCTCTCGATTTGTTTCGCGGCGTATGTGAAATCAGCAAGTATCATCATTTCACCCATGTACTAGGAAACAGAAAGGTGACAAAAGAGAATAATAGACTTTTCGATGAAACTTGCTAATTCTTTAGTAGTGAAAACTATTTACATCACTGGATGGAATCCTAATTAAGAGGCAAAAAAGTGAAGATCATAGGAAAAAACCTCAGGCAAGGCTTCGTTAAAGTGGTGCCTAGCTCTGACGATGACCTTTGGCACCTGTACAACGTCATCTACAAAGGCGACGAGGTTTACGCTTACTCCTCAAGAGCCATAAAAACTGACAAAGAATACACCAGACCAAAGAGCGGCGAACGCGTCTCAGCGTTCATGGGTGTTAAGGTTGAATCCGTAGCTTGGGATAAGTTTCTGGGCAAGCTACGCGTGCACGGGACAATAATCCACGCGCCTGACATAATGCCAACAGGCGCCCACCACACGCTCAATATAGCCCTGAACCAGCCCGTGACAATCGTGAAGAAGGAATGGCCTAAGCATCTTCTTGACAGGCTCCATCGAGCAAGCAAAACCGAAAAACCCATGATAATTCTCGCCATAGACGACGAAGGCTTCGCTTTAGCCGAGACTCGGCAGTACGGTGTAGACATCAAGGTGGAAGAACGCATGAAACTGCCTGGAAAGCTTGAAGCCGAAAAACGCGTAGCGGCCACAAAAAACTACTTTAATCGAGTGATCAACAGCCTAAGACAGCTCTGGTCGCCACGACACAGTCCAATAGTAATCGTAGGCGTGGGTTTTGTGAAAAATGACCTCGCAAAGTTCCTAGCAGATGAGGCTGCAGACATGAACAAGTTAGTCGTTGACATTAAAAGCGTCAACAACGGAGGCGTAAGCGGCATTTACGAGGCGTTGCGCTCAGGCGTTCTATTGAAAGCAGCAAAGCAAATGCGTATTGTTAATGAAACCGAGGTCATGGAAGAAGTTATGAAGAGGTTGGGAAAAGGCGAAGCCACCATCACTTATGGGCTGGAAGCTGTTGAGAACGCTGTGCAGATGGGCGCGGTTGAGACTCTTGTTTTGGCAGATATTACGCTGCGCGAGTTTAGTGAAGAGCAACGCTTGCACTTGGAAGAACTCATGCGAGAAATAGAGCAGCAGAGAGGCAACATAACCGTAGTCAGCACTGAGCATGAGGCAGGCGCAAAGCTCCTCGCCTTAAGCGGAATCGCAGCGCTTCTCCGATTTCCTGTTCACGGCGCCTTTCAACGATAAGAGAAGGGTCATTTTCTTTTTTCATAGTCTTCTTGCTGTTTAACCCACGCCTCGTGCTTTTCCAGCAGATTTCGTATCTGCTGTTCAATGAAGTCGTCGGCGCTTAGGCAGCCTGTGTGTAAGTCGCGTACGGCCTGTGAGAGTTTATCGTATTCTTTCTTGGGGACTTCTATGTACTCGCACTGTTCTTTTAGCGAGTTGAGCTTGAATCGTATGGCTTCACGGATTAGCTCTTCGCGTGTGGCGTATCCGAGGTGCTTGTTTGCGTCTATGAAGTTCTCGATTTCCACGAGCAGTTCCGGTGGTAGCATGACGGATGTTGATAGGAGGTTTTCGATGGCGTCGGTGTAGGTTTGCATTTTCATGGTTTGAGCGGTGATTTCGCCGAGGAGGGCGGTTAGTTTTTGGTGTGCATCGTCTGATATGCGGAGGGTTTTCACGTTTTTTCCCGTGTATATTCTGTTCAGTAAAGCTAATAAAGCTTTTTTGTATACTAAGTATACACAGTATATGAAGTTTACACGCATGAAACACAACATAAGCATAACAATGGACCAAAAACTCTTCAGAGAACTCGAAAACACACGCGGAAGAGAAAAACGCAGCACATTCATTGAGCACTTAATAATTCTAGGCTTGAAAACCTACATAAATAAAAAGGAGGAAATAGGAACCAAGCAACGCACCGCTAATCATGCTGTCGCCTCTAAGCCTCCACCAGACAAAGCATTAGCCCGCTACTTTATACCCCACTTCTTCGTCACCTTCACGATTAAGAAAATCACTAAGGCAACGATAATAAACGTTATCAAAGCCACCAAGAAGGGACCTATACCAAAGAGCTGCCCCGTATAGTTTGCAGGCGGGTTTCCGCTGGCATCCAAAGTCGTTTCTGGAACAGGGATCTTCCATGTCGCCAAGTTACCAAGCCCTGGAATTGCTAGCCCGATTACAGGTAGCAGCAGATCCGCGACCAAGGATTGTACTAGTCCGCCTAAGTAGACGCCCATGATGAAAGCAACCGCGAGTCCCAGAACCTTGTAGCTTTCGATAAAGCTTTTGAATTCAGCCCACAAGCCTTTCGGTGGTGGCGGAGCAGGTTTAGGCTCAAGCAAAGCACGTATCTTCTTCAGTTCCTCTAACATATCTTCATCTTTAACCAAAAAGACCCTCTCCCTAAGACACACTTCTTTATCCTTTCAATTTATAAAGCTTTAGAACCAGCAAACTGCAAAGGCTAAATTTTATGGTGGGCCGAGCCGGATTTGAACCGGCGACCTTTCGATTATCAGTCGAACGCTCCAGCCGTGCTGAGCTACCGGCCCTTGGTTGTGCGGCGAACAAGGTTTAATGGCATGTTGGTTAATAAGAATTTTCGTAAGTCTTTTAATGCTTGTGTGTTATTGTTGTGTGCAGAGGAGGGGCCCGTAGCCTAGCACGGATTAAGGCGTCGGCCTTCGGAGCCGAAAACCGTGGGTTCGAATCCCATCGGGCCCGCCAATGGTTCCGAACCCAAATGGGTTCAAGTCCATTTCCATCCTCTTTTGGGGTTGGGCCCACTCGTTTCCATTTTGTTATATTTTAGCC
>CAZJBY010000083.1:0-3393 GCA_964544495.1 uncultured Candidatus Bathyarchaeia archaeon | reverse complement strand
TTGGGATTAAAATTTAATGCTGCTGCTGCTTTGATTCCAACGTGTTTACAAAAAACATAATGATAACTGTATTGATAGCTATTTTTACATTTTTTTTTGTTGATAAAGATTAAAAACAAATCCGATGTACGCATTGAGTGAGAGGCGTAATTTTCATGACTAGCTGCCTGAAAGTTGATTTCGTCACACGCATTCTCAACAAAAGTGGAGAAGGTAGGATATGAAAAGCCCTAAGAAAAAACTCAGAATCTTCGCAACTATCATACTGGCAATGTGGATTTCTGGCATTTACACAAGCGCTATTTCTGGCGTCCAAGCCGCAGAGCCATCTATACAAGAAAAGGCAACGTTCATTCTAAATGACATAGCAGACTTCAACATGACAACCTACACGCCCACTCTGAGGTCAAGCCGGCAAGGCTCATTCCTGACTCTTCACAAAGAAGTCAACGACTTCACGCTTGTTTCAAGCGATACCAGTTGCAGAGCTATGTTCACATTTGTCAACAAAAGGCTCCAGCAAATATATATGAGCAACTATTCCGGTCAACCTAAACTCAATCAGCTATCCTTGAACACTCTTGAAAGCGCCAAAGCATTCATGGCAAAATGCAACACCAATCTCGCCGATTTTAACTGTGACACCATGAGGTCATTACTAGATTCAATACAGACTGAAGAGAACATAACCAAAACGTATGAGAACACAAAGCTTATGGTGACGGTTATCGACCAGTCATATGTAGAATACATATGGACTTATGTGGACGGAAATGGAGTTCCAGCCCCGTTAAAGAATGTGGTCCTGAGTTATCGCGATGGCTTTTTGAAGTGTTTCCAAAATAACTGGCAGTTTTACTCCGTAGCCTCAAAACCAGGGATATCCAGTGATCAAGCTGTGGCAATCGCAATGAACGCAATTGATGATTATTCAACGATTGTTCTCATGCCTGATAACACCACGAAAACTGTTTCTGGCTTTAAGGTACATTCAATTGGTCAAACAATGCTGAACTATCAGAACTACCATGAGGCGGATTTGGCTCGTGGCGGTGACCCCTTTGCGCTGTATCCTACTTGGATTGTTCCTTTGGGATTTGACAAGATATATGACGGAAGTGTCAGTGGTGCACACGTGCAATTGTGGGCAGACACTTGTGAAGTAAGCGACGTCAGCCCCATAACAGTTGGGAATTCATACATGCCAGATGGCGAGTTGAAACCTGCAGACATGTTAAGTAATTTTGGTGCGTTGCTGATGCTTGCGGGACTAAGTTGCGGCACCGTTCTTTGCCTAAAATTGAAACGCTCATCGTGGTCAAGTATGAAAGCTACAAGAAAACCGCGTCTTCAGGTTGTTGCAATTCTGCTTTGTGCGAGCATAACAGTTTCAGTCGTTTCTGCTGGTTTTCCCACAGCTGAAGCCAGCAACGCAGCTTACGTGTATGCCTCATTATATGGACAACTCCAAGATGAAGTAAACGCGGCAGCCGACGTGTGTGACTTTTTGGAGGATGTGTTTGATGATGCAGGCTACAACTCAGTAGAAAATGCTTATGGCGATGGTACAGTTGAAGATGACATATTATCGAACGCTGAGTATGCTGAGGACAACTATGATTTTGTTACAGTGTTTCATTTTGGTCATATGAACGGCTCAAGCAAATATTTCGACAACGACGGCATAACAGTATCCTATGAGGACATTGATGATTATACTACTCAAGGAAAGCATTATTTCGCGTTCATGTGGGTATGTGATAGCTCTTACGATGATAATTTGGCTGAGGCATGGTGTTATGACCTTTACGACGGTGACCACTGTTACCTCGGGTTTTGGATGGCATCTCCGACTCTTGAAAGTCTAAGTTATACTTTCCAGGGTGCGTGGTTCGCAGGGCAAGACGAAATTTATTGGATTTACTACTACGCTCTCATTTACGATTACAGCATTTACGATGCTTGCGACCAAATGAGCTACACACTGGTTGGTGGGGGTATTGAATCCATCTATTCCGTGGCTTACTTTTGGACCTACTGGTGCTACAATGACCTTTTCCCTGATCACGGCGAAGGCTGGGCGAAGGGTTTTCTGGTGGGCTATGGCAACCCAGATATCTACCTAACATAGTGTCATGACCCTAATCTTTCCTCTTTTTTTTGGGGAATATATTCAATTCCTCTTAGTCAAGGAAGTTTGACCAAAAAACTTAAATAGGAAACATTTCATCTTGAAACCAGCAGGGGGTACTGAGTATACTCTGCAACAGCAGAGGCAGCAGAAGAAGAATCCTGACAGCAGCATTAGTTTCGGCGCTGCTGTTCACATCGCTAGCTGGAACATTGTTTATGGACTATGCAAGAGCAAACCCTATAATGAATGAGCCAAAAACAGTTAATGTCTATGTGCAGTCCCCTCTGAAAAATATGGTGTACAACACAACAACTATTCCCCTAAAGTTTTACGTTTCTTTACCGCCCGTAGCAGATCAAGAAAGTAAGGTGCAGTCGGTTCGGTACTGGTTAGATGGGCAACTGCTGGGACAGGATAGCGGGGAAGACCTGCCTAAAATCTACTCTGTTGCTTTGAATAGGCTCTCAAATGGAGATCACACCATTAGGACAGAAATGGAAGTTCATTACATAGCAATCTATCGTACCGCGGACAATCTCGGAGTATACGCAAGTTTTGACTTGTATTTGACCGGTTCCTCCGAGATTGTCTATTTTACGGTTGACACTCGTGTTCCGAGCGTTCATGTTTTGATGAGTCAGGAATCGTTTGAAGCTTCGGGTTCCACTGTGGATGTTTCTTTGAACTTCACCGTTAGCAAACCTGTGTCGTGGTTAGGTTACAGCTTGGACGGAAGAAGCGTGGTTACCGTCACTGGTCAGGTTGCCTCAACCAACTGGTGGGATGGTGATAACTATCAGCTGGTGCTAGACGGTTTGCCTGTTGGTGGGCATAGCTTGACGGTTTACGCGTTGGATTCGGCTGGGAACAGAGGTGAGTCGGAACCTTTCAACTTCACCGTAACCCAGCAATCGCCATCTGTGGCAGAGCAGGCTCAGCCTGAAATAGAACAAACAGAGTCTTTCTCAATAGAGTTAGCTGTGATAGGCATATCAGCAGCAGTGGTTGCTGTCAGCTCAGGTCTGATGTTATACTTCAAGAAACGCAAACACTAAACCTTAATTGTCTCCGCAGCTTCTGAATAATCGGAGTGGATAGCAGGTAGCGAGTTCTGCTCGTATCTCTAACCTTCAATTGGAGAAAACCTGCTATTTGCTCCTCTTTTGAAATAGAAAATCAAATTTGGACGCGCTTCCTTCTGGTATAGCGAAGGTTAGAGATATGGGAAGGCAAAGTAAAGTAGTCAACTTGTTAGTTGA
>CAZJBY010000082.1:0-3697 GCA_964544495.1 uncultured Candidatus Bathyarchaeia archaeon | reverse complement strand
TTGGTGAGTTTAGCGTTTGCGTTTCTTGAAGTAGATTAGGAGACATGCGACGACAGCAACAGTTGAAATAACTATTAATATAATTGAAGTTGTTGGAAAAGTTGCCACCGTGAAAGTGACCGTTTCTGAGGTTCCAGTGAATCCGAAAGTGTCGTTAGCGAACACCGTCACCGTGTGCATGCCATCAGACAAAACCGCAAGCGTAATGTTCCCTGCAACGGTTACATTATCCTTTCCGTCAAGGCTGTAGCCCATCCATACCACACGCTTACTGACCGTGAAGTTCAATGCGACTTCTGCAACGGCGTAGGTCTCATTTCCCGGAGACAAAAGATTGATGTAAGGCGCGCCCGGCAACTCCGGCAACATCAAAGGAGCCATAAGCGGAAAATCGTCTTGGTTGAGGTCGTCTATAACGTAAGGCGTGTCTCCTATTCCATCACCGTCGGCATCGAAGCCTTTGTAGTCACTCCAGTAATTTCCTGCTTTTCCGCTGTCCCAACAGTTCATTGGTCCAATTGCCAAAGCGAAAAGAGGTCCCACGTTTTCAACGTTTCTGCTGTTGTTCACGAAGTTGTTGCTGTATATAAGGTTGCCGTCTCCGCTGTGACCGTAAAATCCGACGAAGAAACGCATTCCGATCCCGTTTTCCGCTATCTGATTTCCAAAAACGGTGCTGTTAAAACCGTAATAAAGATAAATGCCAAGGTTATTTGCTGATATACTGTTTCCAATTATCGTGTAGTTATAGCCTTCCACGTGAATGCCGTATTGATTACCCGTCACATTATTTCCAGCTATTCTCATTAAATAACTGGAACCCCAAGAGGCTATGCCATATTTTTTTTGTAAAACTGTGTTGTTCTCGATGATGCAGTTGACGGCGGAGTTCAGAACGATGCCGTAATCCGATTGAGATGATGGAGCAGCAGCATTTGTGACGGTAAAGTTGCCATCTATTACTCCTTCGACTCTGTCTAATACAACTTGTTCAATTGTGTGACCTGCTCCGTTAAGGGTTATGTTACTCTTTTCAACTGTTATGCTGCCCTGTATGTTCTCGGTTAGCGTGTAGATGTCACCAACCTTGATGATGGGCGAGGTTGTAGGCTCCACTGTTCCGTCTGCTTTGATGGTTACGGCTTCAACAGACTGAGCAAACACCGAACCTCCAAGGTGTATCCCAGCCAACGCTGAGAGCAGCAGTATCGCGAGTGAAGCCGCTATTAGCATCTGTTTTTTCACAGGTTACCCCACAGACAATACTACGCACGTCTCAGTAAAAGGTTTTTGTCAAGGTTTCTTGACTAAGCCCAAATCGCCCCGTTGCACCAAGCGAAACCAAAACGGCAACGGCGAGGTGTAAACAAAAAAGATAGGTATTCCTGAAAATCAACTACTTGCAAAAGCATTCTTCCCCGACGGAAATATGGAAGCATTTTCGAGTAGTTCGCCAAATGGGCAACTGCCACTCTTAGGGGTTAACATCAAAGTTAACCCGCGCGAGCTTTACGCTTAGTGCGAGGATAAGCGGAGATGGGAATAACGGCTTCATGGAATTGAACTTTAGGTTCAGTTGTTCACTCTTCCTAATAAATAAAGCCAAAAGTAACCTGACGCTTCGTAAGGTTAAGGTCAAAGTTAACCCTCTCAAGCTCCCGTGCCCGAAGAGCATACCGCCTATAGGTGATTTTCGGTTCTAAGGCAACTTGAGCGGCTGACGCTTCTTAAGGTTAACATCAAAGTTAACCCGTCCAAATGGTTAGCTCCCATGCCAAAACACCCCCTACCCGATAGGTTTCGCTCGCACCAACATGCACAGCTTAACTTTTCACTATCGGAAAGGTAGGTCATTTAGCTGTGAAAAAGTTAGTCGTCAACATGGGGAACGGGGGAAATCAGCGAATCCGCGTACGCGTCCAACTCAGCCAGCTGCACGGTTTTTCCGCACGCGCAAACGTAGCTTTCGCGTTCTCCTTTGCTTAAGGCCTCTAACACATCATCGTGAATCTTAGCGCCACAGTCGTATGAAACGCTGAGCGTGCGAACTTCCTCAAAGTCGTAGTCGGTGGCGATAACGCGCGTTTCAGCCTTCAGCATTTTAGTCGCCTCCGCGTTGAACGATTACATCGCCTGATTTGAGTTCTTTGATGATTCGCCAGCCCTCTTTAAGGTGACCGAGAAGCTCAGCTTCAGGTATCTCCTTGAACTCTGGCTCTCCGCAGTGCTCGCCATCTTCGCATTTCTCCTCTTCTTGCTCGCCTAAGTCTTCGGGTTTAGGCTTGCTGACTTCTTTCCGCAGCTTTAAACCGTACGCGCGTTCGAGCGCTCGCTGAACTTCTTCAGGAATAGTCTTCTTGAGTTCCTCCTTCAACTTTTCCTTCTCGATGTCGGCTTTGCGGTCGGTTGTGAACTCTAATAGCTGAACGGCTTCGGCGAATTTTGCGCGTAACTGCTCGATTGCAGGCTGCGAGTATGGCGCTTCTTCGCCTTTGACTTTTCTGCCGCGGATTTTGCGAGCCCAATTCGGTGAAATTGCGATTTGCTCCATCGCGGTGTTGACCCAACGGCGCGCATCGTGCCAGGTGAACGCGACGCCTGACTCTTCGCTTAACCGCAGGATAACTGTGGAGAAGCTGTCATATTCGAGGGCTTTATATGACCCGCGAACGTCAAGCCATATATTATCTGAGGGTTTCAGCTTAACGTTCAGCTTTCGTTCAATCCAACTCTTGTATTCAACGAGCGCGGCTTTCGCTTCTGGAGTGAGAAAGCAAATCTGCCTGACGCCTTTGTATCTGCCGACGCCGTGCCCTTTGAGCTTCTCTGGGGCTATGTTTAGGCACGGATACTCCTGTTTCTCCCAGTTCTCCTCTAAATCGCTCCATTGCAGCAGCGGAAGCGTTCCCTTCGCAATCGCCGTTGACAATACGAACGGGATAAGCGCGCGCTCACGCATGTTCCGCGTGTAGCTCCAGAGTTTCCGCAGCGACTCCTTCGTGAGTTTATTGTAAGGCTTAACCTTCACAAGGTTCACTGCACCGCAAGCCTTAGCTAAATCGTGATAGTTCCAGCGGAAGAACGATTTAACCGCGATGCTGACATGGTACTTCAGATAGTTGGGGACATCTTCATCGCTAAGGTTGCAGTAGTCATCCAACAGTTTCTCTGCAACGTTGGCTGCGGGGTCGCTGACTTTCAACTTCAGCAGTTCAGGTGGCGTCTTATGCGCCCACTCGCAGAACTGGTAAAGAGCGTAAGCGTTCATTTTTTTCCGCTGTAGATGACTGAGCCACCTTTCGATATCAGGGTAATTGCTCGCCCATTCGTCTAACACGTTCCTGTGAGTTATCACAACCATCTTATTCACCTCCGAATAAGTCTAACTTGAGATTCTTCACGTTCTTGATTTTCGCGTCTATCCTGCTTAACGTGTCGGGCGCGGGAAACTTTGCGGGTGTCGCTAAGTACGCTGGGTCTATTATAACCGCGTTCTTGTGCCAGTCGACGAACGCGACGGCGTCGCCGAGAGCGTCGAGCCGATAGACGGTCTCTTCGTACGTTGCGTTTAGTATTTTCGTCTTCCTCACCATAAGACAAAAGGCTGTGCCATATATAAACTATTGTCTTAGAGAGGTGTAGTTTAAGTTAACTACGCTTTTCGAAGAAAAACAAGAAGCGAAGACAACACCAGACA
>CAZJBY010000081.1:0-3889 GCA_964544495.1 uncultured Candidatus Bathyarchaeia archaeon | reverse complement strand
AGAGTTTGGATTTGATGGTTAAGACGGTTTTTGAAGAGGAGAAAACGCCTGTTGGGAAGCCGACGTTGGAGGAGCTGAATAAGGCGCGGTTTTATGTGACGTTGCGGGGTGAGTTGACGCCGAAAGAGTCGCGGATGATTGGCTGGCGGATCGATGACTTGGCTGGTTTGGCTGTGGCGATTTCGTACATTATCAGCAAGAAGGGGCAAGCGCCGAGAAAGGACGTGGAGGAAGTGTTGGGCGAGAAGCTGCCAGGGTGGAAAGTTGGTGCGAACGTTGACCGTTATATTCGCTATGGGTATCTGCAGGAGGATGATAACGAGCGTCTGTATTTGGATTGGAGGACTCGTGCGGAAGTGGATGAGAAAGCGCTGATTGACCTGCTTCTGCGAAGTGAGGCACAGACGACTTTGCCTTCTGAGGGCGAGGGTGAAGAGGAAGAGGCTGAAGAGCAAGAGAGCGATTGAGAACCTCTAGCGCTTGGCGCAGTCTATACCCCCTCTACATATACTAAACTGCATAGTTTCTGCGAAGACGCTTTCGTAGCGTTTTATGAATGGGTTGAATGTTCAGAGCGGGGCGGGGCATATTTCCCCTTTTGAGTATAATGCTTTGCGCAACTTTTTTGTTGAATGCTATGAGCGAGCTGGTGTTGAGGGGTGGTTGTGGCATGGTATGCCTTTTCATGTTTGGCGTCATACTGCGGCTAAGGATATGTTGGAGGCTTCGGATTGGAATTATGGTTTGGTGGTGAACTCGCTTGGTTGGGAAAGTGTGCAGGCGTTGAAGCAGCATTACGGGCGGATGCCTAGTTCTTGTCAGGTGCGGGGGCTGATGAAGGCTATGGACTTACCGATTCAAGAAAAAAGCAAGAATTCCGTTTTTGACATTATGTTTATTCGACATGGTCGTGGAAACTATACGCTACCCGAAATTATAGGCTTACGTCTTGGTTGTTGGATTAAATTTCAATTTCGAGTGCTGTTTCGCCTATTGCAATGGTAGGCAAATCTAACCATTTTTTACTACCTGTGCTTGCTTCTAAAACAGAACTTTCATCTTTATAGATACGTTCGTGTGACAAAAGTTTTTCAGCTTGTTCTCTTGCCTTAATAGACATTTTCTCGAACTTTGCCGCATCCTTGGTTAAATCGCGAATAGCCAACGCCAACTTCGCGGGATTGTCACGAGGGACAAGAAAGCCGCTAATACCATCTTCAACAAACTCGGGAATACCGCCAACATTTGATGCCACAACAGGTAAACCACAAGCCATAGCTTCGCACATGGCGACGCCTTGTGCCTCAAGTCGGCTTGGCGCGACAAAATAGCTAAAATTCTCATAAAATTGTGCCATTTTGGCGTGTTTTATGGCTTCTGTGAAAAAAACAATGTTTTTTCCCGCAGATGCCTTAAGCTGACTTTCCATCGCCCCTGACCCTAAGAGAGTTAAGGTTTGATCAGGTAACCTCTGATATGCGGAGACCGCTGTGTCTAAGCCGTATTTCCAATAAAAACTGCGAACAGCGACACCTTGCCCATTGTTTTTTCTAGGTTTAAATTGGAAAAGGTTTGTGTTCACGGGATTAGGAATTATGTTTGTGTTAGGATGGCGGTAAAGAGTGTTTCTTTCAACTATTCTCTTAAGCCAATTCGAAACGTAGACAACAGCTGTGGCTTTTCGCAGCAAACAGCGGAGAAAAAATAGTTTTATCGGATCCTTAAGTAAACTGATTCTGCCTTTCAAGTCGTATGGTGAAAAATAGTCTGTATGAAACAAGCCTTCCGTACCGTGGAGCCAAATTACAAAAGGCTTATTCAAATCTTGAAGATAAGGTTGCAGTTGCAAATAATGAGGCGCGTGTATTGCGAGTACATCTGCGTCGAATTCTTTGAGGTTAATATGAAACGCGTGGGGTTTGCCGTACTCTACTTTAACTCCCTCGAAATACCCGATGCACGGATTATGGTGAGGAACAAATACGGAAACGTCGTTGCCTTTTTCCTTGTAAATTTTAGCCCTTGCATGGACAAAAGCATAACCGCTGCTGATTTCTGTTGGATAATGGGGCGTCAAAATCAGAATTCGCAAAAGTTTTTTCTCCCTACAATTTTATCTGTCAAATAAAGACATTCTTCGCGCCAAATACCGATCAAAACGAGAAATTTCGCGAATGGAAAAGTAATAATCTCGGATCGTTTTCTTTCCCAAGAAAAACTAGTTTCATCTATTCCAAGCTTTCTGAACATTCGGCGGATATTTTCAGGGTAGTAAATTCCGTGATGGTCGGGGCATAAATCGGGTTGTTCCGTTCCGCCCATGCCACATTTAAGGACCGTCCATGCGTAGTGATAAGGATTGTCGGTGACTATTTCGAATATTCCGTAGGGTTTGATTACTCGGGACAATTCTTTTAGAAAATTGAAGACGTTCAAGACATGTTCGAATACGTTCCAAGTTATTACTTTTTCGAATGCTTCATCCTTAAATCGTAAATTTTCTGCATTCGCTTGGATATCTAACATAAATTCGTGTCCGTTAGCCCGTTTGAGATAATCTACGCCAATCGTTCCTCGTTTTCGGCAACCACAGCCTACATCCAAGATTGAATACTCGTGCTCAGGTCTTTCTTTTTTGGGGGGCTGTTCAATATTAGCTGATATTACTATTTGTTTCTCCCAAACAGTTTTTGTCAAAGCAAAGACCTGTTCTGATGATCGATTAAAAAGTTTAATATCTATTATGAATTCAAAAACTGAATCTTGACTAACGAAAATATTTTCAACACCTTTCTTAATTTCATTATTTGTACGTATACCAAATTTTCTCCAAACAAATCGTGGTTAAGCACTTTGTCGTAAAAACGGCTGCACAACGATTCGCTGTCAGCGACTGAGGTTAATTCAAACAAAGGGTTCCTCTTAACCGCGATTATGAATGCTAAATCTGTATTCAGTCTTCTGAAGTGTGATAAGTAGATGAAACAATAGCCTTTTTCAACAGAAACCTATTTCGGATCATTGTTAAGGTAGGGAAAAGAACTGCAGGAAACTGAGGAAAAAAACGTTGCATTTCTCGATTTGCAAGATGAAGTTCAAGCGAAAGAAAGCGACTTAGACAGGATTAAAAACCAAAAGAGAACTCGAACGAAGGTAAGTGTTTTCGTGATCTTCTACGCTGGCAGCATCTACGGGGAACGAACTGCAGTACAGTTCTTCAAAGCCATGCGTACGCTGTTCAAATGGCATCCCGAGCTTAGAGACAAAATCAAGGTAGTGTTCGCAGGAACAAGCCAATATCAAACTGAAGATTACGTTGAAGCTTTGGGATGGATTTCGCACAAGCATTGTTGTCAGTTGATGCAGGATGCTGATTTGCTTCTGCTATTGCAAAGCGCAACGGAAGCTGAATCAGGGTGTATTCCAGGGAAGCTTTATGAGTACGCAGCGTCGGGCACCCGAATTCTCGCTGTCATACCCAACAATGGCGAAGCTTATGAGATGTTGAAGAAGCTTGCATTCTGGAGGTGCACCACGCCTGAGCCGAGGGATACTGAGGAGATTGCAAGATGTATACTCGGGTTTTACTTAGACTGGTCCCACCAGAACGGGGGCATGTTTTGCGAGTTTAAGGAACTGAAGGTTCCGTGGTTAAGATAACATTAGCTGAGAATGTATTATGGTGTTTTTTCCATGCCTGCTGTCTCAGAACAACATGGATTATGATATTGACGGTATTACAGTTTTTCACAGAAGAATTCTAAGACAGTTGTGAGACGTTTTTCGTCTCAAAATCACGGCAAATGATACAAATAGGGTTTTTGCATACATCTACTATTAGGAGCCTAATATGTTCCAAATATGACTGGTTTCCAATGAGTCGAGCGTA
>CAZJBY010000080.1:0-3974 GCA_964544495.1 uncultured Candidatus Bathyarchaeia archaeon | reverse complement strand
GTTAGGAGTGGATGTGGTTGGCGGGGAATTCGATAGGTAACGAATTCGTGGTTACGTCTTTCGGAGAGAGCCACGGCAAGTGTGTAGGCGTCGTCATCGACGGCTGTCCCGCTGGGCTGCCGCTTTCTGAAAAAGACATCCAAGCAGAACTGGACAGAAGAATTCCGGCGCAGCCGAAGATTGTTTCTGGAAGAATTGAAAAAGACAAGGTAGAGATTCTTTCAGGAGTTTTCAACGGCTTCACAACAGGCGCACCAATTGCCATGATGGTGGCGAATAAGGAGGCGGACTCCAGCGACTACGAAGCCATTAAAGATTTGCCTCGCCCGGGACACGCCGACTATCCAGCCCGCGTAAGGTATGGCGGCTTCAATGATTACCGTGGCGGAGGGCGGTTCTCTGGAAGACTCACCGTAGCCCTGATAATGGCAGGTGCCGTAGCCAAAAAACTGCTCAGCACACTAAATGTTGATGTGCTGGCTTACACCACGGCAATAGGCAAAGTAAAAATGGACAATTCGCTTAGTCCTGAGGAAATCCGCGAACGAAGATACAAAACCGCGGTCAGATGCCCCGATTCAACGTGCGCCGAAGCTATGGAAGAGGCCATTGTGGAAGCGAGAAAAGAGGGCGACAGCCTAGGCGGCATAATCGAATGCATAGCCTTGAACGTTCCAGTGGGCGTTGGTGAGCCGCTGTTTGACGCGTTGGATGCTGATATTGCGAAGATTTTGCTGGCTGTTCCCGCTGTGAAGGGCGTGGAGTTCGGCTTGGGCTTCGCGGCTGCGGAGTTGAAGGGCTCCGAGAATAATGACCAGTACCAAATGCATCATGGGAAAGTTATGACTCTAACGAATAATGCTGGGGGGATTTTGGGCGGCTTGTCCTCTGGAATGCCGATTATCGTGAGAGTGGCTGTGAAGCCCACGCCGTCTATTGCGAAGGAGCAGCGCACCGTTAACCTGTCACGGATGGAGGACGCCAAGATAACAGTGAAGGGACGGCATGACCCCTGTGTGGTGCCTAAGGCAGTGCCAGTTGTGGAAGCGGCTGTAGCAACGGTTCTTGCTGACCACATGATTCGTGCTGGGCTTATACCGAAAGTGTTGAAGGAGAAGAAATAAATGGAGAACATCAAGCAATTAAGAAAGAAAGTCGATGAAGTAGACGAGCAAATCTTGAGGTCACTAAGCCAGAGGGCAGAAATATGCAGGTCAATCGGCTTGGTTAAGGAAAAACACGGCTTTCCCATTCAGGATTTCCCCCGAGAAACCGACGTGTACGCGCACATCAAGAAAAGAGCCGCGGAGTTGGGTCTTGACCCTTCGCATGTGGAAACGATTTACCGCCAGATAATCAGCATGTGCAGCGCCGTTCAAGATTCAAAAAGTGTTGGAAATGAAGACGAAACGGAGAATTGACAAAAATGCTGTATGAGATAAACGAGAAAGCGTTGAAGCTGGAAAGCGAAGGAAAAAAAATAATCAAGTTAAACATTGGCGACCCTGACTTGGAGACGCCGCCAGAGATAGTTGAAGCCGCCTACGATGCAATGAAGAGAGGAAAAACCAAGTATTCTTCCGCGTATGGCGAGAAGAACCTGCGGGAAAAACTTGCCAGCATCCACAAGGTGTACGCAGATAACGTGATAATCACGCCTGGCTCAAAATTTGGCATTTTCTCCGTCATGTACCTTCTGCTGAAAGACGGCGGAAACATGGTGATACCCACGCCTTACTGGACAGCGTACGAGTTGGCAGCGAAAAGTATTGGCGCCGAGACCCGTTTTGTGAAGACTGAGCTTGATTCCAACTGGAAAATAGACTTGGACGCGCTTGAAAGCGTGATTGACAAGAACACGCGGATGATTATACTGAACAACCCTCAAAATCCCACGAGCAGTATCATCGAGGATAAAGTGTTTGATGGCATAGTGCAAATAGCCAACGAGAAAGGCATAACGATTTTGTCCGATGAGGTTTACGCGGACATAAGTTTCGTTAAAACCAAAAGAATTCTGGAGTACGGCGGCGACCACATACTCGTCACTGGTTTTTCCAAAACGTTCACGATGACGGGATGGCGAATCGGCTACGTAATTGCCAACACCGAGTTAATTGGAAAACTTGGCAGGCTGAACCAGGTGACAATCAGTAACGTTCCAGTTTTCATCCAAGAAGCAGCGTTGAAGGCGCTGGAATTACGGACCGAGCTTACGGAGAAAGTAAGGGATGTTTACCGTGAAAGAGCAAAGCTTGCTTCAGACATGCTTTCCAAGTCGAAACTGGAGTTTTCAGAACCCAGCGCTCCCTTCTACCTGTTTCCAAGGCGACGCGGATTAGATTCGGAACGGTTCACGTTGAGCCTGCTTGACAAAGGCGTTGCGGTGGCGCCTGGAACAGCGTTCGGCGATTACAGAGAGCACTTCAGGATCTCTTTGACCGCGCCCCGCGACGACCTGCTCATAGCCTTGAACAAGATTTGCGAGGCAGTGGAATGAAAACTGCCATAATTGGCGCGGGAAAAATGGGCGTATGGTTTGCGAAGTTCTGCAAGGAAAACGGCGAACAGGTTATCCTCTCAAGCAGAAAGAAGGAAAAATTAGCCAAATTAGGCAAAGAGCTTGGCGTTGAAACCGCCACTTTAGCGGATGCGGTCAAGAAGGCTGATAACGTCATTATATGCGTGTCAATTGACGCCTTTGAAGAAGTGGTTAAGAAAATCGCGCCGAACGTTCGCGAAGGCCAGACGGTTGTCGATATTTGTTCCATTAAAGAGCAGTCCGTGAAGGTCATGCACCAGTATCTTGGGAAGGCTTTGGTTCTCGGAACCCACCCTGTTTTTGGTCCAGGCAGCCGAAGCCTCAAAAACAAAGCCTACATTCTCACGCCCACGAATGCTGAAGAAGAGGCGTTTGCTGAGAAATACCGGAAGTGGCTGGAAAAGGTGGGCGCGCGCGTCTTCATCATGTCCCCTAAAAAACACGATGAGTTAATGTCAGTTGTCCTCGGCTTGCCTCATTTCTTAGGGTTGGTTGCCTGTGATACGCTGCTTGAACAGGATACCTATCCCGAAACCAAGGACGTCGCGGGCACCACGTACAGGATGTTATTTATTTTGGCTGAAGCTACAGCCATGGAAAACCCTGGACTGTTCTCCAGCCTTCAGTTTAGTCTTCCAGAGATGGAGAAGCTTGAAAAGCTGGTTATTGAAAAGGCACGCGAGTGGTTAACCCTGATCAAACAGAGGAACCCGGAGGCTGTTGCTGCCAAGATGGACTTTTTGAAGAAGAAGCTTATGAAAGCAAGCGGTGACTACGAAAAATCATACGAAATCATGTACAAGATGTTAGAGGCTGCTGAGGCTTAAACGCTGGGCTGTTCGGCTTTGGGGTATGAGCCTAAAATTTTCAGGAACGCCGCCTTTTCTTGCAGGGCTTTCAGCGCTTCGGCGCAGTTTTCTTCGGTTCTGTGTCCTTCGAAATCGAGGTAAAAGTTGTATTCCCATGGTTTTTGCTTTGTCGGTCTGGATTCGATTTTTGTGAGGTTTATGTTTCGTTTCTCGAATTCTTCGAGCGCGTGGTAGAGTGCGCCGGGTTTGTGCTTGGCGGCGAAAATTATGGATGTCTTGTCTTTTCCCGTCTCTGCTGCGTCCTCTTTGGATATGACGAAGAATCTTGTGTAGTTTGTTGGGGTGTCTTCGATTTCTCGGGCGAGGATTTTCATGCCGTAGATTTCTGCGGCTTTTTCGCTGGCTACGGCAGCGGCATTCTTCAGTCCTTTTTCTTTGAGCATTTTTACGCTGCCTGCGGTGTCGTAGGTCGGAATAAGCTCGCTGCCTAAGCGTTCGAGAAAGCTGCGGCACTGCGCCAGAGCCTGAGGGTGCGAGTAAACGGTTTTTACCGCTTCCAAGCTTGTGCTGGGGTTCGCTATGAGGCAGTGGGAGATTCTGATGATGATTTCGCCTGAGACTTT
>CAZJBY010000079.1:0-4024 GCA_964544495.1 uncultured Candidatus Bathyarchaeia archaeon | reverse complement strand
CGTCTATTGCACGTGATGTTCAAATAAGCGAATTCGGTCTTGCCATAGCTCTAGGCATTTTATTAGTGCTAATACTTTTCGCCATAAACATGATAGTGGTTGTAGCAAGGAAGGGATATTACATAGTCGAATTAGCTAAACCACCCTTTGCTAGATTTAAACGCCGCAGAGAGAACAAGCAATGATAGTTGCTGAATTAACCGATGTAACGAAAGCTTATGGCGCCAAAGTAGTGTTAGATGCAGTGAACCTGCAAATTCACGAAGGCGAAATACTAGCGCTTCTTGGACCTAACGGCTCAGGAAAAACGACGATACTAAAAATCTTGGCGTTTATCGAAAACCCCACAGGCGGCGAAGTGACATTTCAAGGCGAAAAGGTCCACTTCAAAAACACCGAAAAAGTGCGGCTGCAAAGCACTCTCGTTTTCCAAAAAACAACAGTTTTCGGCACCTCAGTCTACAACAATATTGCGTATGGGTTGAAATTGAGGAAGGTGCCGAAGGAAACACGCAATAGGGAAGTTAAAAAAGCGCTGGAACTGGTGAAATTGGAAGGTTTTGAGAAGCGCAATGCAAGAAAGCTTTCTGGTGGGGAACAGCAGCGTGTGGCGATAGCCAGAGCCTTAGTGCTGAAGACGCGACTGCTGCTTTTGGACGAGCCAACGGCGAATTTGGACCCGAAAAACGCGGGCATACTTGAAGAAGTCATCGATACGGTGAACCGCCAAAACAAAATCACCATCGTGATGGCGACGCACAACATGTTTCAGGCTAGAAAGCTGCCGCACCGTATCGCGTTGATGGATGAAGGGAAAATAACTGAAGTTGGCACGCCAGCGGAGGTTTTCGGCAAACTCTCCAAAAACTTGGCGAGTTTCGCTGCGGTGGACAACACTTTTACTGGAACCGCCAAAGCCACGGCGTCAGGCACTTCAAAGGTTGATGTGGGCAACGGCGTGCAGATTGAGGTAGCCGCGCAAAAGCAGGGCGCTACGGCGATTTTCATAAATCCGCAGGACATTATCTTGTCCAAGACCGCGGTGAAGTCCAGTGCCAGAAACGTGTTCGGGGGCAAAATCACTGAAATCACGGATTTAGATTCCCTCGTGAAGCTCAAGGTTAACGTTGGCAAACCCTTTGTGGTTCAGATCACCAAGCAGTCCTTCAACGATTTGGGGCTTTGTTTGAACGCTGAGGTTTTCATCACGTTTAAAGCGTCAAGCGTTCAGGTGCTTTAGGCCGAGTTTTTGGTTTCCTCCGTCAACTCTTGCAGAATTATTAGGGCTTCGCCTAGGGGCACGCTTAGCCTATTCGCCAGTTCCTGTGCTGTTATGTCGGGTTTTTCCTGTAGTATTGTCTCTCGTGTGTATGCTTTGTGGCTTGGGTACATCACTGAGGCGTGTACCGTTTCAACCAGCATCTGCCATAGTTTCTCTTTCGTGTATTCTTCCGTGTTCATGTGGTATCACAGAGTCATTGTGTTAAGTGGTTATTCAGCTTACCGCAAAAAAGCATCGTGGGTTTTTGGAAAACAGTCGGGCAACTTTTAAATTGTCTTGAACTGCCAAGGTTAGCGTGGTGAAGGAAAGTTGGCTAAGAAGGCGTTAATCGTTTACTGGTCGCAAACAGGGAACACTGAGAAAGCGGCGTTGGCTGTCAAGCAGGGTTTGGAGTCCGCGGGGGTGGAAGTGGATTTGAGGAAGCCTGTGGAGGCTGCTGATGTGAACTACTTTGATTATGACTTGGTTTGTGTGGGCTCTCCGTCTCTTCAGTGGCGTCCCGCGAAGCCCATTGATGACTTTCTCAGAAGCAAGTTGTCTGCCTATCGCTCGCAGGGCAAGATTAAGCCTAGTGCTCCAGAGATTGCGGGGAAAAACGCGTTGGTTTTCGTCACCTATTCTGGTCCTCACACTGGGCTTGACGAGGCTACGCCCGTGGGAAAGTATATGCGGCAGTTCTTCGCGCACATAGGCTTCAACGTCATAGGCGAATGGTATATTCTGAGCGAGTTTCACGGTTCGCTGGAGAACAGCACGCAGGGCAGGATGGGCGACATAAGAGGAAAACCCACAGAAGAGGACTTGAGAAAGATTAAGGAAGACGCGAAACTTTTAGCCAAGAAGCACTTGGTTTAAGCCCGAGCCTTTTTTTCGCTGGCGTTTCTGCGCAAAGTTAATAGTTCCCCCGCCACAGCATTATCTTGAGGCAAAGTTTTTGAAAGCCGTTGTTTACAGGGGTCCAAGCAACATTAAGGTTGAGGATGTTCCTGAGCCTCGTGTTTCAGGACGGAAAGTTCTCGTGAACTTCAAGGCTGGAGGAATATGCGGCACGGACATGCACTTTTACAGGGGTGAGTGGCGTTGGATGAAACGCGGGCTGATTATTGGTCATGACGCGTGCGGCGTGAGGGCGGACACTGGTGAGCGGGTGGTGATGGTGCCTCTGGTTTACTGCGGCAGGTGCTATTACTGCTTGAGGGGACTGCCAACTTACTGTACGCGCGGCAAGTTCCTGGGCTTAACGAGAGACGGTTTTTTCGCCGAAAGAATCGCGTTAAGTCCTAGAAATTTGATTTCCGTGCCTGACGGGGTCAGTGACGAGGAAGCCGCAACCGTGGAGCCCGTGGCGTTGGCGCTTCGCGTATTGAACGCGCTTGAGCCTAAGGTGAGCGACTGGGTTACCGTAGTCGGGCAGGGTGCCATTGGCTTGTTGATGACTCAGGTGGCGCGGCTGAAGGGTTGCAGGGTCATTGCTGTCGATTTGGAGGATTACAGGCTGCGGCTTGCTGAAAAGTATGGGGCGGAGTTCTGCGTTAACGCGGGGCGGGAAGACGCGGTTAAGCGGGTTAGGGAAATCACTAAGCGCGGCTCTGACTTGGTGGTTGAGGCTGCTGGGACGCGAGGGACGGTGGAGCAAACGCCATTTATGGTGCGGAAGGCTGGCAAGGTTGCTTTGATAGGCGAGTCGAAGGGGTATCTGAACTTGGAGGATGCGGATGAAGCCGTGTTTTTCACGATGTATATTTCTCCTGTGGAGTATCCTTTTGCGGTGGAGTTGATTGCCGAGAAAACTGTGGACGTTAAGGGTCTGGTCACGCATAGGTTTAGGCTTGCGGATTTTGAGAAGGCGCTTCGGGCTGTGGATGACCCTGCGGAGAAAGCTTTGAAGGTTGTCATAACGGAATAAGCCAATCAGTATTGTCGTACCGTAAAGTATATTATTCATTGGGAAAGTGGTGTACTCGCTTCACTTTAGCAAGAAACGAGAGCGTGACTTCAATAAGCATAAAAGCTGTGATATTCGACCTTGACGGAACGATTGCCAGTTTCAACTTGGACTACAAGGCTGTTCGAGGAGACGTTAGAAGTTACCTGATGCGAATTGGCGTTCCCGCCTCGCTGTTACCCGCGAACGAGAGCATTTTTGAGATGCTTAAAAAAACCGAGATTTTCATGAAAAACTCTGGGAAATCTGAGGCGATGGAGGAGGTTCGCAGAGAAGCGTTGGCTATAGCTGAAAAATACGAGTTGGAAGCCGCTAAAGACACGAGTTTGCTTCCTGGAGCAGATGAGACGCTTAAGGTTTTGAAGCGGATGGGGTTGAAAGTTGGTTTGTTCACGTTAAGCGGGGACAAAGCCGCAAGCTATATTTTGCAGCGCTTCAAGCTCGGAGATTTCTTCGGCGTAATTGTTCCCAGAAACAAGGTTAATTATGTGAAGCCGAATCCTGAGCACCTTGAAATGGCGCTTAAGGTTCTAGGCGTGGCGCCTGAAGAGACGTTGGTTGTTGGAGACGGCAGCGTGGACATGCAAAGCGCTAAGGAGCTGAAAGCCGTCGCCGTGGGGTTGCCCACAGGCACCTCTACAATCGACCAGTTGATGCGCAACGGCGCTAATTACATTATAACTTCGATAACTGACCTGCCTCTTCTAATAGAGAAAATAAACAACACGCAAAAAACATGAATTCTCATCAAACCACTCAGTCGAAGTTAATTGGATTAAAATTTAATGCTGCTGCTG
>CAZJBY010000078.1:0-4256 GCA_964544495.1 uncultured Candidatus Bathyarchaeia archaeon | reverse complement strand
GTAGCCTAGAGGCCTGTGGAGCCTTTTGCCTGGGTTCAAATCCCAGCTTCGGCCCCTCCTAATTTCTGCAAAATCCAGCACATCAAGGTATGTTTGATTTAATATGTTGCTGTTCGCATAGCCTTTAGTGGTTGAGTTTTGCATAGCTTTATTTTGATAGTTTCACACACTAAGCAGTATGGTCTGAATGACGCAGAAACAGATAGGTATGATCAAGGAGCTTGAGGCAAACGTCGATTCCATCGCGGGGAAAGCGGCGGCGGACACGGTGATGAAAGGGGCAAGCAGCCTCAAGGCGGGCACTAACAAGATCAAGTTGGCAGAATGGGTTCAAGGCGCCATGGAACGTCTTGATGCAACAGTGACCAAGCGTCAACTGGAGAAAATTATGGCGGTATGCGGGCGCAACTGCGCAAGAATCAACCACCGAGCTATAGAGACCTTCAAGAAACGCCGTGCGAAGTATCCTTCGCTGGATGACTTCCTCAATGCAGAGACACGATCCCCGATGAAGGGAACTAAGTTGTGGCGTGAGAACGACTCTGTGGTGCAAGCTTATTGTCCTAGCGAGTATACGCGCCCGATGCGATGCTATTGTGCCCTCGTAAATGGGTTACCCGCGAATAAAACAATGTCTTCCACATATTGCCAGTGTTCCCGCGCCTTCGTCCAGCAGATGTGGGAAGAAACGCTTGGGCAACAAGTCTCAGTTACCTTACTGAAGTCAGCTTTGGCAGGAGCAACAGAATGCCATTTTCAAATTAACTTCAAAGAATAGGGCCAGCTTCAGTAATATTTTTCTATGCCGCCGAACCCGAATTGCTTATTCTTCTCCGTCATTTCTATAAAGTACTTGAGTCGCTTGTTGAACTCGGAAGGTCGCTTTCTTGCGCCTTCGATGAAGGCTACGCGGATTCTCTTGTACTCGGGTGAAAACTTTTGGAAGTTCTCCCACGCCAGTTTGTTGGCTTTTATCGCTTCCAGAACGTCCTCGGATATGGTAAATTCCTTGTTCAAAACGTCTCCAAGTGTAGCTTGCACCGAAGGCAACACCTTGCCAAGACGGACAAGTTCCTGCAGCCGCTCTATATTCGCTTGCGAGTACTTGCTTTTCGGGTTTCGTGGACTAAAACGTTGTGCATAAGAGTTCTCGTCAATTCGTTTGACTCTGCTGTCGATCCAGCCGAAGCACAGGGCTTCTTCAACGGCGTCGTTGTAGAGGATGCGTGGTTTGCCGCTGGCTTTTTTCGGGAATATCAGCCAAACTTCTTTTTCCTTGTCGTAGTTCTCGGCGAGCCATGTGCGCCAAGCGTTTCTGTCCACTATGTAAAGTGTCTTTCCAGTTATGGGCATGCCGCTTCACTTCTTGAGCGCCACATAAATGTCCGCTTCTATCATTTCCGACTGGTTGTTATAGAAGTGATGCGTGAAGTAAATGTTTCCATCGTTATCCATAGACGATTCCCCTGCGAACTGTGAGAGAATAAGCACGGGCTCCTGCCATTCGCCGTTGACTTTCAGCGACCTGTAGATGGCGGGCGAACCCAAGTATGTGCGGGTGAACCGTAATTCTTTGCCGTCCTGGGTCAGGAACGGCCAGCCATCAGTGCCCTCGGTGTTGACCACAGCAACGTTTACGGGCGTTTGCCATTCATCATTCACTTTCTGCGACGCCCAGATGTCGAATCCGCCTTGACCGCCGCTTCTGTCGGAGTGGAAGTAGAGCGTGTTGCCGTCCGCAGTGATATGCATTTCGCCCATACGGTAATCTTTCATCAGCTTGTCGCCGACATACTGCCAATTCGTCCATTTCCCGTCTTTAAACTGGGCGGTGAAGTAGTTGACGCCTGTGTAGCCTTCGCGAGCAGAAGCAAACCACATGGTGTCATCCTGCACGAATTCGGCGCCGTCCAACGCCAGTTTCCCAGCGTCCTGAAGCAGTACGCGCTCCGCGGGACCCCACTCGCCGTTCTGCTTCTTTGCAACGTAAATGCCTGTTACGCTGTCAAGCACCTGCTGTTCGGCTGGGACGCTTACGTCTGGGGTGAAGAAAAAGTACAGGGTGTTGCCGTCAGGTGTTACGAAGGCTGAGTCTTCGCCGCCTGCAGTGTTAATTGCCTCGCTTAAGGGCACGGGTTGCATCCACTCGTCTGAGTGCAGGATGGGCGGGTAGAAGTCGGTTTCAGGCGTCATTTTGATGGCAGTTGCAGGTATGGCGCTGTCTCTTGTTGGGATCTCAGGGGTTTCCTGTGGCTGGTTGAGGTTGAAGTGCACGATAACTGCCACGACAACCACTATAAGGATCGCAATTAAAGCATAAACTTTGGCTGAGGCTTTAGACGTATTCATTTCACCGTTAGGGTTCGCCTGTACGCCTTTAATATTTTGTTGATTGCCGATTTAGATTCCAAAGCACTCAGTAAATCAAAATCCATGCTCGGAAGTATCACCCGTAGTTTGAAGCTCTGTTTCGTCGCCACTCCCAGAAATTGCCCGAGTAAACTCCCCAGATTCTCAGTTTTGGCGATACTGTTTTAATCAATATTGGGCAGATGGCAGCTTCGATTGCGTAGTTAAGAGCAAAAGTCGGCAATAGAACGACCAACGCCACTTCTGCAGTGAACAATCCGACGGCTGTAAATTGCCAGAGAATGTAACTTGTCCCCACGAAGAGCGTGAACGCATAAACGCCGAGGAGCGATAGGTTTTTCTTAACTTTTCCGTCAGAAGCATTTTGAGGTATGAGAACCCAGTTTAGACTGTAAATGATTAGAGTGGTGACCAGCTCAATCCAAGCCAGAAAACCTAGATTCTCCACGAATAAACCGCCTATTACAGCGCCAATCATGCTACCTATTAATCCAGTGGGTCCGAACCATATAGGAAAAACGCCGAGTAATATGATTGGGAGGTAGAGTACGGTGAAGCTGGGAACAGCTACCAAGTACGATAACAAGAAGAATACAGAATAAAGAGCCGCTGATATTGCTACTATTGATGCCCCTCGAGCCGTGGTCAGTATTATTCCAGAAATGTTTCAATATCTCCTGTTCAGGTTTGCCCTAACTTTGGATTTCCAGAATTGCAGAATTGAAATAAAAAGGTTTGGTAAATTGGATTAGAAAGTTGTATAGAAAGCAGTTTTCTTAAGATAGGACAGTATATCTCTCACAAATCACATACATGATCCTTCAAAGGTAGCTCCAGTAATATTCTATCGGTGTATTCTCCATCTAGAAATTTTACGTCTCGACTTAGCCTCCCAATCTCTCTGAATCCGCATTTCTTATAGACATTAAAAGCTCTAGTGTTATTTGCGAAGACCGAAAGCTGAAGAATTTCAAATCCTCGTTTCTTGGCAATTTCAATAAATTCTTTCATAATCGCCGTTCCTAATCCTAAGTTACGGTAGCCATCACGAATAAATATGCCAAATTGCGCAACATGCGCCCGTTTGTCGGTTTGAGGATGCATGCTTGCGCCTCCAGCCACTTCACCTTCAATCTTTGCCACCAAGTAAAGCATTCCTGCCTTTTCACTACGCTCAAACCATTGACGCTCCGCCTCCATGTCAAGTATCTCGTCGTTCAAATCGAGGTATTTCCCTTCACGGATTACACTGTTGAGCGCTTTTACAACCTCAGGAAGATCTTCTTCCTTCAGCCAGTCAAGTATAGCTACTCGCATATCCCTCAGTCTAAAAGTCTTGTAAACCATGATTATCAACCAACTTTACAGTTGTGTTGCAAAGAAGTAGATAAACTTGAGGACTAAAGTAAGGAACGGAGGGGCTTGGAAATTAAACTTTATCAAAGGATATGGGATACTATATCTTTCTCAGATATGACAGTATATCTAAATAGATAATTAGCATTAAACTATGACGTAGAGTGATTGCCCATTGTCGAAGCGAAAAAACAAGAAGCAAAAACAAGAGCTTGTGCAAAAAGAAAAGAAAGCGGAAAGCAAGAACGTTCAGAAACTGATGGAAAGGCTTGATGAATTAAGAAAGAAAGAGAAGTACTGTGACGTTGCCGTTTGCCCTAAATGCAAAAGCATTAACTTGCGAAGGGTTAAGTCTACGATGGGCGACATGACGGGGCATTTGGGCTGGTTGCCAGTTATTTACGAGTGTATGGATTGCGGATGGAGAGGAAGATTGGAAATCTTTGCCACAAACAAGAAACAGAGTTGGAAAGAAGTTGCAGTGATGGCTGAAGCAAGAGACATCGAAAAAGAAGAAGAATAAATTTGAG
>CAZJBY010000077.1:0-4528 GCA_964544495.1 uncultured Candidatus Bathyarchaeia archaeon | reverse complement strand
TGTAGGCATATTTTTGGCTGCGGAAATCGCCAATACGGACCTACCCTCTCTATAGGTTTCTGCATAGAACCGCTATTAGGATTCAAATAGGCGGCAAATAGGCTGTTTTCTGGTTTGCTTCAAGAAGGAGGGAATAGATTTTTAAAACAAATGGAAAACTTGTCGTCTACGGTTAGGCGCTGTAGTCTCTTCCCTTCGGTTTTGAACCCGTCGCTTTTGCTTGAGGTATCTGCGGCAGCGGTATCGGCGGCGGAATGTTTAGCGTTCTCGAGATGAGAACGGATTCGATGAAGACAACGTTGGATATTGACTGAACGATTAGAGGAGGTGGCGGCTTCTTTTCTTCATGGTCTTTAAGGACTTTCTCGATTTCACCTTTGTCGCCGGAGACGTAAGCGGTTCCTTTCAGGCTTATCTGAGCTATTGAAGGGTTATAGTTTATCGCCAAAACAAACGGTACTTCCAATGAATCGTCAGGCTTTTTCTCCATGCCCACGATGTTGATGTTTGTGCCTATTTGGATGGGTGGAATCGGCTTTCTGATGTCCCAGAAGCGTTCTGCCGAGATATTCTTTATGGTTACGTTAACTCTGATCATCTGAATCATCAAGAGAATATTGGCGAGTAGAATTTAAAACTGCTTATTTTTCAACCTGCTTGTACCTTGTAAAACCGCAATGCCCGCACGTGTAACGGTCTTGGTGGTTAGCCATGAAGTACCCTGGACCGCATCTCTCGCAGGTTGGGCGCAACCTCGTAACCTTCTCGCCTTCTATCTTGTATAAGGCGTGAACTCCTTTTTCCTCTTTCTTTTTCGGTTTTGCCGCAGGCTTTTCTTCTTTTTTGGACATTTTACTTCTCTTCCTTTGGTTCTTCTGGAGGGCTGTTACGCTTTCTAATGTACTCGGGCTCGATGAGTTTCGCTTGCTCTATCGTTTCATAGGCGGTAGCGTTTCCCACGGTAGTGTGTGTTCCTGTCCTAGTTTGCATTTTCTTAACAAAAACCATCTCTTCGTTTACCTTAAGTTTGGCGGCTATGGCTTTTTTAACTTCTAATCGCTCAGGTGTTTTTTCTATATCCTGCTCTATCATGAACTCTACTTCTTTTCGTTTTAGGAGGGGATTTTCCTTCGTTGATACTAATTTGACTTCCATCGCATTATCACTTGTTTAGGGTGGTGAGTTCATACAGTTTACTTCTTATTTAGCTTTTCGAACGGTTTTCATTGCTTTCAGAAGTTCCACGGCTTCCGCTTTCTTCTCAGATGTGACTTTAACAACCACTACGCCCTTGAAGGGTTGTCCATAAACAACCAGCGAGTTTTCTGGCGCGTACAAAACGGCGACAAGAGTCAGCAAATCTTCTTCGCCGTCCACGAGTATGTGTACGCTTTCGTCGCTTTCCAAAGACTCTTTTATTGCTGTGATTGCTTCTTCCGTGATTGTTCCTTGAGGGTTTTCAACGTGAACAACGTTCTTGCCCGTGAATACTCTTGGTTGTATTCTCTTTCTCATGCGCTTGTTGTCGGTTATCGAAAGTTGAGGGTTAATCTGATGTTCATGAAGGTTTCGTGAAACCGTGTCTCCCACGGAGACTATCTTTGGCGGTTTTTCTCGTTCCACCATGTTTTCCATTTTACCCATTGTTTCGGCAAACGAGCCTCGAATTAACACGCCAAAAGGCACTTTAAATTTCGCACGAAGCGCTGGAGTTACTCTATAGGCTATCGTCATTTCATTTCAAACCTTGAACTGGCGCAGTTCACACGCCTAGATGTGCACACTGAGTGGTTAGCAACGTTAAAGCCGGGTTCAGCATCATCTAACCTTTAACGCGTAACGCCCTTTCTCTTTTATGCTCATGGCTTTTGCGATAGCCGAGTTTTCCGGGTCAAACATTATGACTAGGCCGCTGAAGTCTTCGCTTAGGCTTGTTGACCTGCACTTTGGGCACACGTTTTCTTTGGTGATAAAATGGCAGTTTGTGCATGCTCTCTGGTTCATTCCTGTCACTCCTTCCCTGCTTCGCTGTTTTCTTCTGCTTTGCTTTCTGGTGCTTTCTTCTCTGCTGCCTCTTTTATTTTAGCCGCGTCAATCTTCAGCCATTCTAGCTTGCCCAGAAACGGCTGCCTAGCTGTTACTCCAATTTTACCTGAGCTTCCCGCCCTGCCGAGAGAAACCGCTGTTATCCTGACACGCACTTGGTCTCCGCTTGTCAATTTTCTTTTGGTTTCCTTTCCCAGTAAGACTCCTTGCTTTTCATCATAAGACATGTAGTCGTCTATGAGCTGTGAAACGTGTAGCAACGCGTCCACTGGACCTATGCGTACGAACGCTCCGAAATCCGCGATCTCCACCACGTCTCCCTCAACTACTTCCTGAATGACAGGATAGAAAGTTAACAGAGAAAACGCTACTTTGTGATAAGTGGCGCCGTCCCCGGGAATTATCTTTCCAACAGGACTCACTTCAACCTTATTTACTGCTATGACGTAGCCTAACTCCTCATCTACTATTCCCTCGTATTTTGCCTTGACCTGATCGAGACTTACTTTTTCGAGAGGGTTGCCGAAGGTTTCGGGCGGAATGCGGATAGTGTCTTGCAACGTTATAAGTTTAAACATTCGGTTATATCATCCCGTCAATCTCTAGACGCGATTTTTGCCTCACATAAATCACTGGCACACTTATATCTCTTAGCCTCTTCTTCAGCTGCCTATCGTTGGTAAAAACTGGGGCTTTCCACTCTTCAGCTGTTTTCACTATGATATCATCTGTAAGCGCTGAGGCGGGAGTATCAACCTCAACATATTTACATTTCTCAGCGAATTTCAGCGCGTAAGCGGCGTTTTTACGCGTTTTAGGTGAACCCTTTTTAGTAAGTGCCTCCAATTCCCGTTTGACAGGCGAAAGCAAGATCAACTCAAAGCTCCTTTCCAACAGCCTTTCCAAGCAATTGAAAATATCAATTTTGAACTGAAGCGGAACAAAAAAGGCGTTTGAGTCCAGGATCACCTTAACCCTTTCCTTTTGCACTTGTGAAAACCCCTTTACCCTGTTCACTCTTTCCATAGGTTCTCTGCGCGTAAAACTTAAAACTATTTGTTTTTGCAGTTCCTTTCTCACTCGCCAATTTCGCAACCAGAACAACACAAACGTTCAACTATGGATTCGCAAATTTCCATATCACTTTTAAATCACCCCTGCGTAGGATGAGCAAAGCAATAATGAAAATGGATTGGTGAAAAACTGTTGCTACGTGAGAAATCCTGCGGCGCCGTTGTAGTCCTGACAAATACTGAGCCTAAATATCTCCTGTTGCATTATGAAGCTGGTCACTGGGACTTTGTAAAAGGAAACGTTGAACCCAACGAAAGCGAAAAAGAAACAGTAATCAGAGAACTCCGAGAGGAAACTGGCATAGTTGACGCCCGATTTGTCGAGGATTTCAGGGAAAAGATAGAATACTTCTACAGAAGGCAAGGCACAACAATACACAAAGAGGTTATATTCTTTATAATCGAAACCCACACGGAAACAGTGAAGTTATCCTTCGAGCATGTGGGTTACACTTGGCTAAATTATCAAGATGCCATGGAAAAGCTCACTTTCAAAAACGCCAAAGACGTGCTGCAAAAAGCACATAAGATATTGAAAGCCCGTGGGATAATAGACTCCTCAGAGTAAACTTCGGTTACCCAGACTCCGCCGACATTATTCCGTATCCTATAAGTCTCCAACGCGCCGTGATTTTTCTGCTTATAGCAACTCTCGCGTTTGGCTGCGCGCAGATTGGCCTGCTCAACTTAACTTTGACCACGTTGCTCTTTGATGAAACCACTTTGCCCAGATTCACCGCGGCACCTACATGAAGAAGTAACGCTTCACCCGGGTTAATTCTTTCAACCTTCAAAAGGTCTTTTGTTCCTACAACCCTCTCTAAAATGTGTGTTTCTAACGTTAATTCCGATAGTATCGGTGGAAGCAAACCTGTTTTTCCCGCTATGTTTCCGTTTAAGCCGTCTGCCTTCGAATAGGACGGGTCCAACAGAGTTCCAACGCCGACTAATCCTCCACATGTAGCTTCTTTTATGCTCTTTTCTCCAGCGTGTAAGCTGACTATCTCGCTAATTAACGGGTTATAGACGGTTTTGCCTTCTCTTTCAACACTTACGCCAGGCCGTATTTCTATTTCCTCTCCAACCGCAAACTTGCCCTGCGCTATTGTTCCTCCGACGATACCTCCCTCCAGCTTCTCTATGGAAGTTCCCGGCTTGTTAACGTCAAAGGAACGAATGATATACATGAGCGGAGGTTTCGTTTCATCCCTTTCAGGCGTGGGTATAATCTCCTCTATCGCATTAAGCAGCACGTCAATGTTTACTTCATGCTGCGCGGAAACAGGAATTATCGGCGCGTTTTCAGCGATTGTTCCCTTAACGAAATTCTTTATCTCTTCGTAACTCTTCCGAGCTCTTTTCTCCTCGACAATGTCAATCTTGTTCTGAACGATGATTATGTTCTTTAT
>CAZJBY010000076.1:0-4786 GCA_964544495.1 uncultured Candidatus Bathyarchaeia archaeon | reverse complement strand
AGCAATAATGTCGACAGGCGCTGAGCCGCCGGCATTTGTGTACTCGATATTCTTCATTTACTTTGCGGTGTTCAACGTTTTCGCCCTCAACATGGTACTTCAATACAAAGGTGTAGGACGCTGGAAAGACTACCTTTACGGAGAACGAGTCTACATCATACTGAGTTTCGTAGCTAAAACAGCACTAGCTTGGCTTGTGTTCATCGGAGTATTCGCGCCGTTCTAAACCTTAAAACAGCCCTCCTTTTTTCTACTTCTTTTTTGATAAGCAGTCTTCTCGCTCTCTTTGGGGAGACCACCAAATACTCGTTTCATTTTTTTCTGTACTCTATGAAAGCGCTGCGTCCTTTTTTTGTCAATGCAAGTGCCGTGTGAGGCTTTCTATCAAAGAACTCTTTTGTTACTTCAACGTAGCCGGCGTCTTCCAGCTTGCTCAGGTGAGAGGAAAGATTGCCCGGAGTCATTTGCGTTTGACTTTGGAGAAAGAGCGCGCGCATTTTTTTATGCCTCCTTCACGTCATATTAGGTTTTTTTCCAGTCCCTGTTCTTACTAACACGATCGCGAAATCGTTCTTTGTATCAGCGAATCTACGTATTAGATAACGATGTAGCGGCGAACGATCAATCACTGTAAAAGCATAGTTCTTGACATCCACCATGATTCTGAACGCTTTCCTGCTACCGTATTTCCCGTTTATGACCCTTGGCACTTGAGCGCGCGCGAAAACCACTTCTAATGATATTTACAAAAATCACGTTTCTATTTCTTAACTGCTAATTTGGCACCACAAACCGAGCATTTCCCATCCGCAGTGATTTTTGGTTGTTCTTTGACTTCTGCACCACACAATCCACATTTCAAAGTTGCTCACCTCCTATTAATTGATTCTCAATATTCACTTCTTTCTGATATAATTTAACAACTTGTGACTGCTAAGTGTCAACAACAAAAACACTGTTTTTAACTTCAAGAAACTCGAACACTAAACAGTCCTTGTCAAGAAAATAGCGCGCAGTAATTGCTACTGCAACTTCTCTCAAGAGAGTAAAAGATATTTTAAGATTCAGAGGTTTTTGTTTAATATGAAATTAAAGTACTTGGAGTAGGTTTTGAGAATGAGAATTGGTTATCCCTGTATTAACACTACAGTTGGCTGCACAAGCAGTCGAACTTTTCGTTTGAGATCTTACTCTGAAAAACGGTTAATAGAAACTTTGAACAGCAACCTGTCCTGTCTATCTAAGATCTTAACGTTCAATATCAGGCATAACATCTTGTTTTTTAGAGTAACTTCAGACCTAGTGCCTTTTGCTTCTCATCCTATATGCAAATTCAATTGGCAAAGGGATTTTATAGATGCGTTTCAGGCTATTGGCGATTTGGTTAAGAAGCATTGTGTGAGAATTTCTATGCATCCGGATCAATTTATTGTGTTAAATTCTTTGGATAGAGCTGTCCTTGAGAACAGTGTTAGAGAACTATTTTATCACGCTCAAGTTTTGGATTTAATGGGACTTGATGCTTCTGCCAAAATTCAAATTCATGTTGGCGGGGTCTACAAAGACAAGGATAAGAGTTTAGGGCGGTTTGTTGAAAGGTTTGAGAAGCTTGATGACACTGTAAAGAGGCGGCTTGTTGTCGAAAATGATGATAGAAGCTACAGTCTTGAGGATTGCCTTTACATAAGCGCTAAGACTGGAATACCTCTCTTGTTCGATGTTTTCCATCATGAAGTGAATAGTTCGGGTGAGACTGTGCCAGAAGCCTTTGGTCTTTTCACGAAGACTTGGAAAGAAGGGGATGGTTTGCCGATGGTTGATTATAGTTCGCAAAAAGAGGGTCAAAGGACTGGAAAGCATGTTGAAAAAATAAATTCGAAGCATTTTATCGATTTTTTGGAGATGACACGACCTTATGATTTTGATGTCATGTTGGAAATCAAAGATAAAGAGAAGAGTGCGCTCAAAGCAGTTGAAATTGCGTCACGAGATGGACGTTTCACAGTTGCTCATTAAAAAAGGATTCATCTTATTCCTTTTCTATATTTTTGGTGAGTGGAGTAGTGTAGAGAGCACACAGAACAGTAGAGTAAAGAAAAGAACGAGAGAGAGAAAGATTAGATTTTAATATTTATCTGCCGAAGGGACAGCCATGAAGAATTCTGAATGCACAATTTACATCATGTCAAAGCCACCAAAGAGCCACAAGTGATACAAGCCTTGCTGGAAGTTGGCTTTGAGTTCGTCTGCCGGAAAGCCGAGCTGATGTTTTTTCAGAAAGCGGAAATAGCCATGTTGAAACAAGCTAAGACTTTGAAAACTGAGCGAAGACTAATAGTTCCCCTTGAAAGGGCGATATCACCCGCACAACCCCCTCTTTTTGGACCTATTTGGGGCTTCAATCGGGAAGCGAAAAATTCTCATATTTCGTTGTTCCGTTTTTTGAAGAGTACTTCTGGAATAAGAAGGAAACCTGACAAGGATAGGGCGGCAACTACCGCTAAATCAGTCAAATCCAAAAATACTGTTTGGAACACAAATTGCAGGGCAGGAGTGTAAATTACCGCCAAAGTGGACAAAATCGAAATCACTACAGCAACAAGCAATGCTTTGTTATTTAGAAAGCCAACTCTGAATGCATGGCGGCTCTCTGATCGGCAATTCCAAATGACCGCAAGCTCGTAGAAACAAGCCACAGCAAACACAAGCGTTCTTGCCTTGTCAAGCGATCCTTGAACGCTAAATCCCCACCAAAATGCAACAATTTCCACCACTATTTGAATAAAGGTTGATGCAAGAATAAACATCAGATTTCCATGCAGTACTCCTTCTTCAGGACTGCGCGGAGGTCTCTGCATAACATCATCATTCGGAGGGTCCACACTTAGAGCCATAGCTGGTGGACCATCAGTCACCAAATTTAACCATAGAATCATCACTGGGAGAAGCGGGATTGGCAACCCAATCAAAGCAAAAGAACCTATAAGAAGCAACTCGGTAAAATTAAGCGCAATAAGAAACCTGATAAACTTCCGAATGTTATCATAAATTATCCTCCCGCCCCTAACAGCATTCACAATAGTCGCAAAGTTGTCATCCGCTAAAACCATGTCCGACGCTTCCTTAGTCACGTCGGTTCCTGTAATTCCCATGGCCACCCCAATATCAGCCTGCTTCACCGCAGGCGCGTCATTAACGCCGTCACCGGTCATGGCAACAACGTGACCTTTATTCTTCAAAACCTTAACAATTCGCAGTTTGTGTTCTGGAGAAACCCTCGCAAAAACTCGGACGCTCTCAACAATTTCTTCAAATTCCTCATCGCTCAGCGATTCGAGCTCTTCACCCGTTAGCGCCCGTTCTGTTTTCAAAATACCCAGCTCTCTTGCCACCGTCACCGCCGTCAACTTATGATCCCCCGTGATCATCACCACCTTAATTCGAGCTTTCTCACACAACTTAACAGCGTCTTTTGCTTCTTCACGGGGCGGATCAAGCATAGCCATAAAACCCACAAAAACCAAATCTCTCTCCAAATTCTCCTCATCAAAGCTAGAAATTGCATCAGGCACCTCTCGATAAGCCATGCCAAGAACCCGTAATGCTTGATTCGCCATCTCCTCATTCTTGCCAAGAAACTCGCTTCTAAGTTTCTCATTAAGCCTCTTCTTTTCCCCTTCCAAATGAATAAACTTGCAGAGTTCGAGAACCCTCTCTGGAGACCCTTTAACATAGGCTACTTGACGCCCACTGGGTGTGTCATGAACTGTGGTCATTAATCTCCTCTCGGAGCTGAAGGGAATTTCAGCAACGCGGGGATACTGATTTTTCAGATCATCAATTTTCATGTTACTTTTGGAAGCAGCAACAATCAATGCTCCTTCGGTTGGATCTCCAAGAACACTTGATCCATCAATGCTAGAATTATTGCAGAGGGCACCGATACGCAACATCAAAACAAGATCATCATGCTCAAGGGGAGAAACAGCTGAACCATCAACTCTAAACTCGCCCACAGGCTCATATCCTGTGCCAGTGACTTCCATGATTTTTTCACCAACAAAGATCCGTCGTACAGTCATCTCCCCTTTAGTTAATGTGCCCGTCTTGTCTGAACAAATAACCGTGGTTGACCCTAAAGTCTCCACAGAAGCCAGTCTTCTCACAACCGCGTTTCGTTTCGCAAGTTCTCTAGCACCTAACGCAAGAGTTACTGTAACAACAGCAGGCAAACCTTCTGGAACCGCAGAAACAGCCAACGCTACAGAAGTCAGCAGCAAGTCTATCTCAATAGTTCCATTTCTAATAAACGAGAAAACCAAGATGATCGCTGCTGCAACAACCACAATAATGCCAATTTTCTTTGCGAACTTATCCAGCTTGAGTTTAAGAGGTATCTCTTCCTTCTCAACGGTCTGCACCATTTCAGAGATTTGCCCGAACTGAGTGTTAATCCCTGTCGATGTTACAACAGCCTTTCCTCTTCCATTAACAACGCTTGTCCCAGTGAACATCATGTTCTTCCTATCGGCAATTGAGCTTTCTTGAGGAAGAACCTCAGTGCTTTTTCTAACAGCATTGGATTCGCCAGTTAGAACCGATTCGTCAATGCTCAAGTCGACAACGTCCAATAGCCTTCCGTCAGCTGGAATTCGGTCTCCTGCTTCCAAAAGGAGAATATCGCCTGGAACGAGCTCCCTCGCAGAAATTTGCATCTCCCTGCCTTCACGTACTACTCTAGCTTTGGGAGTCGTTAGTTTCTTCAGAGCTTCAATTGCCTTTTCTG
>CAZJBY010000075.1:0-4818 GCA_964544495.1 uncultured Candidatus Bathyarchaeia archaeon | reverse complement strand
AGGAAGGACACCTCAAAGGGTTCAACTTCCGTCTAATCCACCGATGCCCACAAAATGAGCACTTCGCTTGACATGGAACACACAACATATTTTTTTGTTTCATTTTTTATACCAAATTCGTGCTCTGACTTGGACTCTTTTTAAGCCTTTCCATACCCCCATTTCTTCGACCACTCGAAAGACTAAAAATGCCGAGAAATCCAAAGCCAGTTACTACAAAAGCGTCTCACAAACACAATTTCTAACCTATTTAGACGAATCCACAAAAAATCTTTCCATCCAACCAACACATAAGAAGATAAAGTTAGGCGTTTCTATTCCTAGTTCGACCCCTCGAAAACCAACTGTTGAAGCATTTCCGCCATTTTATGTGAAAAAGGCAATTCATACAAATCTCACTATTTATTCAGTTTTGTGGCGCTTTAAAGATGGGTAATTTAGATTAAGCATCTCTGACTCCGTGGACTTTTGCGTTTTTTGTTCTTCATGTGGCTCCAACCAAAAGAAAATTCGTACTCTCTTAATCTGCTGCTTGCTTCCAGAGAACGTCAAAATAGTTGGTTGCCAACTCAACTAATCCGCGATGGGTTGACCATAATGCTTGCGGTTTGCTTTGTTCATGTGACTTTGCAGTCTGCACATACCATATTGCCACCTCTTTAAAGTCGAATGTAACTATTCTTGTAGGAACCAAAGATTGAACAAATCTCATTTTAAAGGAATTGTGTTTTTCAAGAGCTTCAATAAACTCAGGCATTTTTTGTTGCTTAGTTGCTTCTTCTGTCAGAACCATAATTTTCACACCTCTGCTAACCGTATTCATCATATCTCCAGCAAAGCTGGAGAAAATAGGCCAAGAGATTTCCTTTTCTAGTAACCTTATTTCATTCTTAGCACTAGCAAACGCCGCTTTTACGCGGGGGTCGTTCTGATATACTTTCCGAATTTCAAATCTATTATCAAAAGGCATCTTATACCTAGTTTTAGTCCACTTTTTTGAATTAGCAAAAACTTCAATGACTTGCCTTCTTAATCTAGAAGCTTCATCGTACTTCTGGTCAAGCAAGATGGATAGAGCATTTTTTATCGGTGTCGGCCTAAATCTCGTGGGCTTCGCTATTATCCTTTCAACTAAGCCTACTTCCTCAAGTTCAGAGAGTATTCGATAGGTATCTTGCCGTGCAATTTTTACATCTTTGTATAAAGCCTTCGCTGTGGGATTGCCCAAACCAAACATTGCAAGATAAACTGTTGCCTGAGACGACGTCAAACCTAACTTTTCTAGGATTTGCTTTTCTTCATCAAGAATCATGAGACAACATCTTTCATAACGGGAAAGCGTTTTGATAAACACTTGCTTTTTTGTAAGTCGAACTGACTTATGACACCGAATTAAATATAACTTTTTTCAAAAACAAAGCAAGCATGATAGAAATCATGCTAAAAAACCTTAATTGGTGAAAAAATTGAAAATTGTAAAAAGTAAACTAGCAATTGCGTTTTTGGCTTTGTTACTAATATCTTCTATGGCTATGCTGATTAACTATTCTAACAACACTGCAGCAGCGCAAGACTACGGAGACATAATGCAGTACGAATGGCCCCAACGGGGCTACGACGAAGGCTTCACCAGGTTCAATCCTGGACCAGCACCCAACACGCCTGATCTTCTGTGGGAAACTGATTTAGGGGAAATTTACTCGGTCTTCGACGGAAAAGCTTTCGTTAACCCGCCACGAGGAAGCAACGATCTTTACGCTCTTGACGCCTTCACTGGTCAAGAAATTTGGCATATAACCATGCCTTTTCCCAGCAGCAGCGGTCCGACCAAGATAGACGACACCTACCTGTTCGTAGATCACGGGGCAGGCTATCGTTCTGACGGGGGAGTAACCATCTTCAGAATCAGAGACGGCGCATACGTATCACACGTAAACATGACATCAGGAACCAACGTTGGCTGGAACAACCCGGGCGGAGGCAGCTACTATCCAGGCATGTACTCCAGCGAACTTAAGATGAAATACCGAGTTGCATTCGACCAATCCACAAATGAAAGCACCGTGATCGCAGCGGACCTTTCTGATCCTCAAAACCCCACCGTAGCTTGGATATACACAACCGATGTAACCTCAGAAATCATGTGCTGCGGCGAAGGCAAAGTATTCATAGGCGCCTACTCCGGATACCGCATGTACGCATTAAACGGCACCGACGGCACACTCCTCTGGGAATCGTTCAAAAACGGCATCGTAGGATACTGCGCCACCTACTATGACGGCATGGTCTACCACGGCGGCGGAACCAAAGTTCTAACCGCCTTCGACGCAGCCGATGGCCACATCGAATGGGAAGCTTCCCTTGATGAGTTGTTCTGGTTCCCCCACGGAGGCATCGCCGCCAATGGCAGGATCTACAAACACGCCGTGGGAGAGGGCCTTCGCCCCGACGGCACACCCACAGGCTACCTAGCTTCATGGGACGCCAAGACAGGAGAACTACTATGGAAGGCAGAAACCCACTACATGGGTGGCTATTGGGACGAATGTATGGCTGACGGCAAGATTTACGCAATGATCAACGACAATCCAAATTGGGGAGGATCCAGTCCGTTGGCGAACACTTGGGGCTGTTTCGACGCTTTGACCGGCGAGAAACTCTGGGAGGTTACCGCACCTCAAGTCAGCAACTTCATTGTCGCCTACGGGAATCTTTACGCAGGCACCAACGTCATAGGCTCTGCTGAACCTCAAGATTGGTCATACTGGCGAGGCGACATCGACCACCCAGGAGTCGCTTTAGACCAGGCTGCTACAATGGATATAAGCTATCCGAAGTGGACCTTCGAGACTGAGGGACCGGTGACTTCATCTCCTGCAATTGTGAACGATAAGGTTTACGTAGGATCCTACGACCAGAACATCTACTGTCTTGACGCCTACACCGGTGACTCGCTTTGGGTCTTCCCAACTGAGAACGACATCTCATCGTCTGTCGCCGTTTCTGGTGGCAGAGTGTTTACTGGACCAGATGATGGCTACATCTACTGCATAGACGCGGAAACAGGAGACGAGGTCTGGAAAACCGACATATACGCTGGAAATGTACCTGGTATCCAATTCGAAGTTGCCACGTGGCAAGTGCGTTCTTCTCCCATAGTGGTCGGAGGTTCGCTTTACGTGGGCGCGCTGAATGGTAAGGTATACTGCCTCAGCACCAGTGATGGCAAGGTTCAGTGGTCTTACCAGACAGGCGGTCCGATCGGCGGTTCACCGGCTTACGCTAATGGCATGGTCTACATTGCTTCAACGGATAAAAACTTGTATGCGTTTGACGCTTCAAGCGGCTCTTTGGAATGGACGTGGATGACACCAAAAGATGGAAGCACAAGAGGATCCAGACAACTGTTCTTCGTCGGCACTCCAACAATCGCAGATGGAAAATTGTTCATTGGAGGAGGCGGGCGATCCCTTTCGGGAGGGCCAAGGGGTCCAATTCTTGCGTGTATTAATGCAACCACAGGAGCTGAAATCTATGTTGTTGGCACTGACCCTGACGGAAATAGCAACCAGCCTTGGTGTCCAACCTACTTTGACGGTGTGTTGTACGCTGAGGCTCACATGAGCGCCGTAGCTTTCAACGCAACTGATGGAAGTGAAATTTGGGGCCAGTGGCTGGGTCACCAGGTTACCTCTTCTCCACTATACGTTGACGACATAAGCGGAGCAAAAGTGTACGTGGGTTGCGACTCCTACAGCCTCACTTGCTTCAACGCTACGGATGGCACGCCGCTGTCCTGGTTCACCGCAGACGCACAGATCGTATCATCTCCGACCGTTTATGATAGTATGATTTACGTGGGCTCAGCTGATGGCGCGGTCTACTGTTTCGCAGGCACACCAACGGTGTCTACTTCGATTTATGCAGAGGCTAACAAAGGCGGGTCAATGTGGAGCAACGAAACCCTAGCCATACAAGGTAAAGTAAGCGCCGCCGTCACTTATACAAGGCCTTTTGACAACACTGTGGAAGAGCTGTCTCCAGGTCTACCTAACGCGGTGGTTAAGGCTTCCTTTACCAAGCCCGATGGCACTGATGTGGCTATGGAGACGACTACGGACAACATGGGCTACTTTAGCTTCAGCTATTCGCCGACGGAAGCCGGCGAATGGGGCTGGGTAGTCTACTATGAGGGCGAAGCAAAACCGTGGATCACTTATTCCGAGGCATACTCTGAATGGAACGCGGTGGGCGTAACTTCGCCGTCGCCTTCGACTTCTAGCAATGAGCCAGAACCTGCTGCTTTGCCAATGGAAGCCGTATACGCGGTGGTTGCGGTAATCATCATAGTGTTGGTCGCAATCGGCGTGTACATGTTCCTCAAACGCAAGTAGGTAAGCCAAAATGCATCAACTATCTCTTTCCCCTTTTTTGGGTTTTAGAATCAACTTATGGTTATGATGGAGAGCTGAGAGGGTTCATGTGGGAAACTCAACTTCAATTTTCTTGTGTTTTCCCTTTTTCTGTCTGCATTAATCCCAGCAAACCATTCCACAATTAAAACAAGTGGACTGGAATTGCATCCATTGCATGTGGAGATAGCTCCCTCTTTTCATAAGGAAGGTAACTGTCTATCTAACAAACTATGAGCAGATTTCCAAAAAGATCAAGGTCCTAAAAGGCGATAACAGTAAAGCTTCATCAACTTCATCTGATATATCATATTCAACAGGCTAACAGATACGGAATAATATGTTTCAAAATTGATACTGAGTTTAGGAAAAAGGTTTTCGAAATCCCTGAAACTCATCGCAGCAA
>CAZJBY010000074.1:0-5077 GCA_964544495.1 uncultured Candidatus Bathyarchaeia archaeon | reverse complement strand
GGCTACAACAACCGAACCTTATACGTTAACCTCTCAGAAATGAAAATCAAAAGCAGACCCGTCTCGGAAAAAATGAAAGAAACGTTCACGGGAGGACGCGGCTTCGACGTTTGGCTGCTCTGGAACGCTTTGCCCAAAGACCGCATCGTAAAGTGGAATGACTCTGAAAACGAGGTTTGCTTAGCCGCAGGTCCGTTGGGCGGCATTCCTGTTTATCCAGGCGGCGGAAAGAGCATAGCCGTGGCCATTTCGCCTTTAACAGGCATAGTGGTGGATTCTAACGTTGGCGGCTATTTTGGTCCTTACCTGAAATTCGCGGGGTGGGACGCTCTTGAGGTGCAGGGCAAACCTGAGTCTGAAGTGGTTATATTCATTGACGGCGATGCACAAAGGGTTCAAGTTGAAGACGCCACTGAGTTCCCTTCGGAGACGCATTTGATAACCGAGGCTATGGCTCAGAAGTACGGCGGCGGTAACCCACTTAGCATATCCGTAGTGTCGTCAGGTCCTGGCGCTGAGCACACGTTAATCGGCTGCTTAAACATTTCATGGTACGACGCAGCAAGGCGCGTGCACAGATTCAAGCAAGCGGGCAGAGGCGGCATAGGCACGGTGCTGCGCAACAAGAGAATAAGAGCTATCGTAATCAAGTATTCGGGGAAAATCACTGTCAAAAGTAATGGTCCAGCAGACGCTGACTTGGTGAGAGAAATCGGCATCGCTTACAACAGAGAAATCAGGGCGCTTGATTCAAAACAGAATGAGATGGCTGCCATCGGCTCTCCGCAGCTTGTGTCTGCCATGAACAATTTTGACCTGCTGCCCGTGGACAATTTCAGGTACGGCTGCCATCCTGAGGCGGAGAAGCTGGGTAGGGAAATTTACCGAAGTAAATTTGATGCAGGGTTTGACGGTTGCTGGCTAGGATGCTCCTTATCCTGTGCTCATGTGGTGAAGAATTTTGAGCTTAAAACTGGACCGTACAGGGGACAAAGGGTTTTCGTAACTGGACCCGAGTACGAGACAGCGGCGGGTGTGGGCAGCAACTGCGGCATTTTCGATGTGGACCACGTTATCGAGATGAACTATTACTGTGACATTTACGGTGTGGACACGATCAGCGTGGGAACCGCAACCGCCTTCGCCATGGAATGCTACGAAATGGGCTTAATCGACAAGAAAGCCACGGGCGGCTTGGAATTGTGCTTCGGCAACAAGGACGCGGCGATGGAGCTTGTGCATCAGATGGCGCGTGGCGAAGGCTTCGGCCTCGTGGTGGGTCAAGGCGTTCGCAGGATGAAACAATTGTTTGCGGAGAAGTACGACGCAGACGCCAAGATCATGCAGGACATAGGCATGGAATCCAAAGGCTTAGAGTTCTCAGAGTACGTGACTAAAGAGTCTTTGGCGCAGCAAGGCGGGTATGGCTTGACGCTAAAAGGTCCACAGCATGATGAGGCATGGCTGATTTTCCTAGACATGGTGCACAACCTGATGCCTACTTTCGAGCAGAAAGCGGAGAACCTGCATTGGTTTCCAATGTGGCGCACTTGGTTCGGGCTTAACGGCTTGTGCAAGCTTCCATGGAACGACGTTGTGCCCGAAGGCAACAAGCAGACGAAAGAACCCGCTAAAGTGATGCAGCATGTTGAGACCTACGCCAAACTGTTCTATGCGGTAACAGGCAGGAAAGTAGCCCCAGACGACTTAATACTGATGAGCGAGAAAGTCTACAATTTCCAGCGCATCTTCAACTTGCGAATGGGTTACGGAACAAGAGTGCAAGACACGGTGCCGTACCGCGCGGTTGGACCTGTAACAAAGGAAGAGTACGAAAGCCGCAGCGAACGCTATGACAAGCAGCTCAAGGAAAAACTCGGCATCGACCCAACGGGCAAGGCAACCGAGGAAAAAATGGCTGCGCTGAGGAAGTACCGCGAGTCAGAATACGAAAAACTGAAGGACGCGGTTTACAAACGACGCGGCTGGACACAAAACGGCGTACCGACCTTGAAGAAAGCGAAAGCATTAGGCATAGACTTCCCAGACGTTATAGAACTCCTTCAGCGCAACACGTGAAAAAGTTCAGCATTACCTATTTGGACCCTATTAGTGGTTCGTTGCAGAAACCTATAGGGGGCTATCCGTATTGGGGCAGAAGCCGCTCAAAGGCATGTGGAAAACAGCGCTCCACAAAAAGCCATGCAGCTCAATATATAAAAGAGGGCTATAGATCATCGACAGCGAATAAGCATGTTCCTCTTTGTTTCTTCATGCTATTTCGCCTGCTTGTCTGGGAAGAGATATAAATCTGCCTTTACTGGTATTAACATGATAAGATGGAGAAAGTAAAACGTTTTAAAGGAGTATTCGTTGCAGCTGTGTTGCTGCTCATTGTCCTTATCGTCGCTGGTGTCTATTGGCAAACCATGTCACGGATGCTGTATCCTGAAGAAATCCGCGAGTACCAAGGTGAAGACCTTTCATCTATAGGTGATTTCAGAGAAAACTCCATCAAAGGACCACAGCATGTAGACGAAAGCACTTATCGCCTCACCATATCGGGCCTTGTGAATGAAACAATGGAATACACTTACAGCGACGTTGTTAACGAGTTTCAGAAATACCAGAAGGTGGTGACGCTTCGCTGCGTGGAAGGCTGGTCTGTGAAGATTCTTTGGGAGGGCTTCCTAGTGAAAGACCTGTTGAGCCAAGCGGGAATCGACCCTGACGCTGTGGTTGTTATTTTTTACGCTTATGACGGCTACTCAACATCTCTGCCGCTGGATTACATTTTAAACAACGATATTCTCATCGCGTACAAGATGAACGGGTTGCTTCTTCCGCCTGAGAGAGGATTCCCGTTTCAGCTTGTGGCTGAGAGCAAGTACGGCTACAAATGGATAAAATGGATAACCATGATTGAGCTATCCAACAACACGGATTACCTTGGGTTCTGGGAAAGCAGAGGTTGGCCAAACAACGCTGATGTCCCATAGAAAAACGGAAAAAGCACAACTGAACGTAAAGGATAAGACTTTGACTTCAGAAACCTTAAAGAACAAGAGCACCAATTCATAGAGGTAATATATAATAGTGGCCAATAATCTCATGTGTCGCGAAGAAAAATTCCTCGCGTCATGCGATTAACCCTAACTCAATAACTTACACCTTGGAGGTGCACACTTACGGGAGCATCCCAAACCTTTACCATAAAGTATGTAATACAAGCTAAATTTGAAATTGAAGGCGTAGTGGAAAAACCAGACGTCATAGGGGCAGTTTTCGGCCAAACAGAAGGCCTTTTCGGACCCGAACTTGACCTCAGAGAACTCCAAAAAACAGGCCGCATCGGCAGAATAGAAATAGATTTGCACTCAAAAAACGACCGAACCACAGGCACAATTACAATCCCAACAAGCTTAGACCGCGTAAGCACAGCGCTGATCGCCGCTAGCATAGAAAGCATAAACCGTGTCGGCCCCTGCTCGGCAAAAGTTTTTCTGGAAAAAATCGAAGACATCAGAGAAGCAAGGCGAAAAGTGATCATAGACCGCGCCAAAGAGATTCTGCACAAATGGAACATCGAATCCATGCCTAACGTAGACGAAGTCTACAAGCAAATCTCCAACACCGTGAAACTCGGCAAGGTCGAAAAATATGGACCCGAGGAACTGCCTGCAGGACCAGAACTTGAAAGTTCCAAAGAAATAATAGTTGTGGAAGGTCGAGCAGACATAATAAACCTGATGCGCTGCGGGATTCTGAACACGGTTGCCCTTGAAGGCGCGAAAATTCCAGAGTCAATAAAGAAACTTACCAAAGAGAAAAACGCTACCGCACTTTTGGATGGTGACCGAGGAGGCGATTTGATTCTAAAAGAGCTTCTACAGGTTACCAGCATACGGCATGTTGCTCGTGCACCTAGAGGCAAAGAGATCGAAGAGTGTAACTGCAAAGAGGTCACGGACGCATTAGCTGCCAGAGTTCCAGTTAACGAGTTGTACAAGCCTAAGAGAGAAAGACCGAAGGTTGACGTTCCAGATGAAATCAGTAAGGCAGCAAAGGCGTTGCAAGGTACTCTTGAAGCGGTTCTTCTTAACGAGAAACTTGAACAGACTGAACGGTTGCCCGTAAGTCAGTTGGCTGAAAAACTGCAGCAGGCAAAAGACATCAGCACAGTCATTTTTGATGGCATAATTACGCAGAGGATAGTGGATGTAGCCGGCGAAAAAAACATAAAGCGAGTAGTTGCTTCTCGCGTTTCGGAAGCTGTGAAGCCAGCGTTAAACGTTGAACTCATAACTTTCAAAGACGCCATACAAAGCTAATTCTCTCATGAAGCCCAACGAGGCTTGTTTCTTTCCCTTTTTAGCCACTTCGACTACAGTTATCAAAAGGAAAATTTGCTTGCATAGTTCATTTTACCAATGTATATTCTGCATCTGAATCCGTTTTTCATAAGTTAGTTAAATGCCTTGAGCTTACTTCAGAGCATAAAACGGAGGAAAAAACGTGAAACAACAAATCACAAATAAAGGTAGAAAAGAGTTAGAAGCGAAAATGGCGAAGCTGTTCAAGGAGAAAATCAAGTGTCTCTCGACAGAATTGCAAGGAATATTGCTAGATGACATGGTCACCGCTTTCGAAAATAGACTAAACGTGTTAAACACTGCACAAGCAAACGTCACTTGCTGACGCGACGCGATGAAGAAAAATACTTAGTACTGATACATAAATGCTTTATATTAAAACGGTGAATATGGCAAAAAAAGAGGCTAAGATATGCGACGTTCCAAACTTGAAATGTATGTAGACATCCTGAAGGTGTTGGCTCACCGAGGTCCACTCAAATTAACTCATGTCATGTACAAAGCTAACGTCAACTGCAGCGTACTGAAGGAATACTTGGACTTTCTAATTAAACAGGGACTAGTGGAAGAGAGAACGGTAGGAAAACGACGCGTAGTCTACGCTGTCACTCAAAGAGGCATAACGGTGCTCAAGTACTTCAGAGAACTGAAGCAAGTGCTGCCTATCGTAGAAGAATCTAGAAATCAAGCGCCAGTACCCTTCT
>CAZJBY010000073.1:0-5459 GCA_964544495.1 uncultured Candidatus Bathyarchaeia archaeon | reverse complement strand
TAGGTGTTACGCTATTTGAAAAATAAAAAGCCAAAACTGTTCCTACAGCAATAATGGCTACCAGAGCTGCAACTGTTGCATATGTTCTTTTCCTCATTTAAAACACTTCGGCATAGAATCACTAACCTTGAGATGTTATTAAGTTTTGCCATTTTTTTAATAAGCAAACGGTTTACTTCCAACTTTGCCTTTTAATAAAGTATCTCGACAGACTTTTCTTTGTCAATAGAAAATAGCATTACTGGAGACAAAAGCATCTTAATTTAGTAATCTTATTAGATTGAGATTATAAACATAATTAACTTAAGGTGAGCATATGAGTATAATCAGTGTTTCATTGCCTACCGAGTTGCTTGAAGAACTAGATGCTGCGCTTGGAGAGGAAAAATCGGCCAATAGGTCTGAAGTGCTCAGGCAAGCTGTCCGAAGTTACTTAAATGAATATAAGAAACTTGATGAACTAAAAGGTGATATAATCGCCACTATTTCAGTCCTTTACGAGAAACAAGAAAAAAATGAGGAACTGTTTAGACTCCAACATGAATTTAGCGATATGATTACAGCATATCTTCATTCCCATCTGACTGAAACTAGTTGTCTTGAGGTTATGGTAATCAAAGGCTCCTCCAAACGGCTAAAAAAATTGATTGATAGACTGAAGGCCAACAAACCAGTCAGACAAATAAAATTCTCTATCATGACAGCCGATGAAACAGAGTGATCTTTTTAGTTTTTCTCTATTTCTCCCCAAAATTCCATCGTATAGCTAGTTAGTGTCCAGTGCGAGCCTCTTTTCTCTGCGGTATGTCTCTTAAGCTTGGGAACATCCGTAAAAGGTCTTTTAGGAATATTTGGTTCAACTCGGAGGTCTTTAAGGCTCTGCGTGACTTCGACCAGCTGAAATTGAAATGTGGATTATTTGAATATTATGATCTATAAGGGGATGTCGTGCTAGAGTCTATGGTGTGATCACTAGTCTTATGGACTTTTGTGGTGCTTTGTATGAGCCAACAAAATCGCGGGGCGATTATCTGGCAGACGATCCATGTGTATCGATCAGCCGAAGGTTCTTGCGCGCTTCCAAGAATTTGTGCGATAAGGCGAGTGTGTAATTATTGTTTGTATTTTAAGATAATGTCTCCTACCTTAACACCTAAGTCGGAAGCGATTACAGGGCATTTAGCCATAAGCATGAAGAACAACCCATTATGTTCACTTAAGCCTTCATAGTTGCCTTGACCCTTAGAAATAACAAGGTCATGATTCTTTATCCAGCTCTTTACCGTTTGAGAGCTTCTCTCAGGTCCTGTACCTGCCTCACCGTTACCCATTGTTAAGAACTCGGCGTTCGGCAAATTGCAAAGACCCACATATTTTGCATCCTCCAAAGTTGCATCGTTTATAATCGGCCCGCCTTTTACGACGAAGCGTATTTTTTCAAGGCTCCTCGTTTCAAGAAAAGTTTCTACAAGGAGCTTATCGAAGCTTATCTCTCCAGCGTTATCGGTAAAAAATAAAAGAGTTTCAGCAACCTTGAGCTTCTCTTTCAGCTTCTCATAATCGTCGATAGCAAACTGTTTTTTCAAAACTTCCTTAACTGTCTCTTCCAAGTTGAACCCTTGTAACGGTCCAAAGTCAATGATGTTCCCCGCTATTGCGAGCCTAACCGCTGTTCTAAGCGGGTCCCTACTCGCTTCAACCTTCGCTTTGAGCGCAGGGTACATTTTCAAAACTAAATCGTTACTATCCTTCTTAACTTCTCTATAAGGATCTTTTTCGTGTGTAAGACTCTTCACTATTCTATGGACCTCGTAAGCTAATTCGGGTGGAGTTGCGTCCCAATTCGACTTCAGAAGCGTCTTCGTGACTTCCCTTAAAACCTTCTCATGAAACTCTTCGTCATCGCTTATGAAACGCACGGCTTGCAGAGCTTGTCTCTGGAAACACGGAATACAATCAAGGTTCAATTTCATTCTTTGTAACTCCCTCGGATACTAAGCAAAACAACAATTTAATTATCTTTCACATGCCCTAGGCAATCAATCAGGTTATAGGAAACGTAAACCCAACTCAGTTCAGGGGATTAAAAGAATGGTTGAGTCAACAGAAAAAATAGTTCTGAAGCCTATTGGAGTTGTCCACACAAATGGTTCTGACAATCATATAAAAGAAGGAAATAGAGAAGTTGAAGCTGTTGTCGAGATATTTCCTGAGTTTGAAGAAGCACTGGAAGGTTTGGACGGATATTCTCATCTGCTTTTGCTATCTTATTTTCATAAGTTAAGACCTGACCAAATTGGTTTTCTAAAAGTGAAACCTAAAAGAGCGACAAAAAGAGGTTTCAGGCTTGAAGAGCTGCCCACCTTAGGTGTTTTTGCCTTAGATTCTCCGACGCGCCCGAACCCCATAGGCCTCACTCTTGTACGCTTGCTCAAAAGACACAGCGGGAAGCTTTTTGTTGCAGGAATCGACCTGTTCGATGGTACACTAGTAATTGACATCAAACCATACCAACCTGACTATCAAGTGAATAAGTATACCATCCCTGAATGGTACCTCAAATTTATGGATAAAAACAGGCATGTTTAGGGAAACAACATCTAATATGGTTCCGCAAATCTCCGAGTGTTACCCGATAGCCAAAAAATGGAATAAAAGCTTTTATCTCAAATAGGAAAAGTTATTTTTTGATTTCAGGCTCTCAGCTACTCCGCGATAGCTTCCTTTTGTGTGTGCGCAGTGCTTTTTTGATGGCTTCCCCAACGTTAGTGCCTGGTTTGGCTTGGATATAGATTATGTTATGCTGCTTCAAGATTTCAGATGCACCAACGCCAAGTTCATTAGCAAGCACCACTTCCACCCCGTCATCAATTAACGTTTTAATTGCGATGGGTCCAGCGCCATGGGAGTAGGATAAGGCAGGGTTCTCCAGCATGCTTACGCCTATTATCTTTTCATCTTCAGCCTCAACTATAGTGAATGTTCTGGCTCTGCCGAAAACATTTGACACAGTGTCGTCTAAGCCGTTCTTTCCGTCTGTTGCAACGGCTATCCTATGCTTCACCATGAATATTTCACTTTCCCCTGATTTTTAACTTCCTTAATTAGCTCTGTTTCTTCACTTTTCGAGTTTTGCTTTCGATTTTTCGATTCTGGCTTTGATGTCGCCGATTTCTTTTTCAAGGTCTGCTTTCTCTGCCACCAGTTCTTTTTGATAGTTTTCTAAGGCTGCAACTTCTTGTTCTGGAGTCTGCGGTGGTGGACTTACTTGTGGGTAAGCGGGTTGAACAATCACTTGTGGCGGGTACGCATAGCAGCCTCTTCCCCATCCTCTGCCGAAACCTCTGCCCCAGCCTCTTCCGAAGCCTCTGCCGCTTCCGCGTCTTGGGTTCATGTATCCGGGAACTGGATAGCCTGCGCAGTATCCTGCTGCTCTTCCTGTCATGGGTCCAGCGCCTGATGGTCCTGTTTTGTCTCCTCTTGGCATGTTTTTCTTTCACCTCTATTTTGTGCTTATGCACAATTTACATTTATTAGATAATGCACAGAAATATATAAGAGTTCCGCTCAACATTAAGATCAGGTGTAAATCTAATGAGGACCGAGGAAGAAATCCGGAAACAGCTAAAAGCTCTCGAAGAAGAGAGAGCGACAGAGGAGCCATTCACCGAGAGGAAAAACATCGCAAGAAAAGCAGCAAAACAATCTCTGAGGTGGGTTCTAGGAGAGACGGACAGCCCACTAACATACTAAATAGAGGATTTACCGGTCAGAAGAATAAAGAATAGTGTGGCGACGTAGACATAGACGCGGTCGAAGAGGGAGATTTCCTAAACCTGTTACCTTCGGGGCTATTCCGGTTGTAGACAAGTTTACTCCTGCCCCACTAAAAAACACGGACCCTGTTTTTATGGAAATGGCCGAACTTGAAGCATTCAGGCTCGTAGATATGGAAGGTCTATCACAGGAAGAAGCTGGACAAAAAATGAGCGTCTCGAGAGGAACCATCTGGAGACTTGTTCAAAGTGCAAGAAAGAAAACGGCTCAAGCCTTAACCGAAGGAAGAGCCCTGCAGATCACAAAAGAGCAAATAATCAAAGAAACTTAAAAAAGGTTGAGCTGCAAATCGCTTTTCGAAAATGTTAAATTTTTAATTAAATCCCGCGCTCTAAAGAGAAATTCAATGGGATAGTATCAACAAAGAATTAAGGCTTTTCAAACCTTTCTGCAAGTGCTTTGAAACCTGTCAGTATTTTTTCAAAGGGTTTCTTTGGTCTGTTGTCAGCTTCACGTGCTTAGGAACTATTATGCCCTTCCAATAGGCTTTGTTGGCGAGGCTTTTTGAGCTTTCCACAATAGCATCTGATACATGAAGAATGTAGATCATTGCTTTGTCCTGAGGCGTCTCGATCTTGAGCATCTGCTTAAAACTCAGCTGCTCGAACACTCGGCGGATTGGACGCAGAGAATTGCCATGGCAAGATATAGCCACGTTACCCGGGTTGTGTCCAAGCCACTCTTCAAGTTGCACTAGAAACGAAAGTGTTCGCTTTTCAACCATCTTCAAACTTTCTCCATCTGGAGCTGCAAAGTCGTAGCCGCGGTGAACCTTGGCAAACCATTCAGGTCTTTCCATCTTAACTTTACTCTTGCTTTTGCCTTGCAGCAAGCCATAACAGCGTTCGATAAGACGATCATCTATGAAGATCGGAACTGGAGGATGCGTTTCGAGTACGATTTCAAGGGTTTTCCGAGCTCGCTTAAGATGCGAGGTGAAAGCATAATCGATTCTGTACTCCTTAAGTTGCTCAGCGATCTTCTGTGCCTGCGCAAGTCCCTTTGAAGTAAGTTCTGAATCACGCCAGCCCGAGAATATCCCGCGGCAATTATCAAACGTCTCAGCGTGTCTGAAAACCAACAATTTGCAACTCATCAAATCTCACTCGAAACCATCACACACTAACATTCCTTCTCTTCAAACAAAGGTTAAATCAATTCAAGTTTTGACACAATCAAGCTTGTAGCAAGTTTGCAGCCAGTAATGCGGATTCCTGGTTCAATCCCTTTTTCTCCTTATGTAGCATTCAGCCATTTGTTCCTCTCTTCTATCGGGATTCAACCCATTAACCATTTTCTCCAACATTAAACTTAGCGTTTCAAAGTCACAATCTCTTGTCTGAAAGGCGAGTTCATTTCTTCGAGAAGCATTAAGTATTATTGATAGCTCATCAATGTATTTTCTGTTTCTTATAACATTCTTGCGCTTTGTTCTGTAGTTTTTGAACCATCTGGAAATTTTACGATTTGTTAGGCGATCTATACAATCATTTCCTACACGCAGTTGCTGATAGTCTTCGTTTTCTATAACCGAAACCTCAATTATGGGATAGTTACCACAGACATGACATCTCATGTGAGGTGATGCAACGTAATTGTTGATTAACTGGTAGACTTTGCCC
>CAZJBY010000072.1:0-5697 GCA_964544495.1 uncultured Candidatus Bathyarchaeia archaeon | reverse complement strand
TTGTTCGTGGACGAAGGAGAAAGCGTTTAACCCGTTGAAGTCGCGGATTCGCGTGGTGCGGGTGAATCAGTTGGCGAACATGGCTGTTACGTGCAGGCGTTGTGAAGATCCGCCGTGTGTGGCTGCGTGTCCGCGTGACGCTTTAACTCAGTCGGAGGAAACTGGCACGGTTATGGTGGACATGGACAAGTGCAACGGTTGCGGTTGGTGCATTGAAGCGTGCGATTACGGCGCGATAATGCTGCATCCTGAAACCAAGGTTGTTCACGTCTGCGATCTGTGCAAGGATGAGGGTGAACCGCAATGCATCAAGTGGTGTCCAGAGGAAGCGTTGACGCTGGTGACGAGTGACGTACTGGCGCAAAAAGCACGAATCACCGCAGTGAGAAAGCTTTTCCAGGAGTCAAAGAAAAAGAAGTAGCGAGAGCGACCCTCGCATTTTTTTGTGTACTAGCGCGTGAAAAAAGTCTATACCCCCCTTATTTAAAGGCGGAAACACGGGTTGAATTCCTAAAGCGCGGTTTTTCAACATGCCAGTGGTTGGTTTCTGCAATCAACCGCTGTTAGGATCCAAATAGGCTGGTTTTTGGGTTAGTCAAGAAATGTTGACTAAGAAGGTGGGCGTTGCAGTTTTACTTAGTCAAGAAACCTTGACAAAAACCCTTTTATCATAATCATGGGTGGTTTTTTAATTGGAGGGCTGCCTGGTGAACACGAAGCCACTTTCAAGCGCGTTCTTGGTAGCCATCTTTATGTGCGGGTTACTTTTGGTAGGTGTTGTAGGTTTTGAAACAGTTCCGGGTATCAGTGGAATATCCGAGCCGTCTGCCCCCAGAGTTTACTTTGGAGCTTGTCGATTCTTCTTATGAGTACCTACAACTTATTCGATAGACCCTTATACAGGAGAAAATTTGACTCATTTTGGTTACCATGTAAATAAAGGGACAGTACAAACTACAATTAAGAATAACTTGGGTGCCTCGTACTATACTTTCAGATACAAACCACATTACATTGATGAATGGAGTTATTATCCATTAAACCCGGCCTCTTCTAGAGGCTATGACCTTTTTGACGCTTATTCTGTTCCCTGCCAAGCTTCGTCTTCAAATTACACAATAATACCGTTAACTTTTTTGCAGCCTATTCCTGAAGGAGGTAAGGTTGACGTGCAGGTGCAAGCATTATTTGGGGATTTTAAGGCGGTTCCTTATGGACATGTTCAGCCTATGCCTGCTCCGACATACGATTTTTATTTTGAAGGAACAACAAGTGATTGGAGCGAAACCGTAACCTTCGTCTATGATTTTACTCCGCCAAGAATCATAATTATTTCTCCTCAGCAACAGCGTTATTTCACTTCAAATGTAAGTTTGACTTTTTCAGTAGATGAACAACCTTACCAAGTCGCGTATAGCCTTGACGGCGAAGAAAACACGACTATTCTTGGGAACACTACATTAACGGGGTTGTCTGATGGCTCGCACAACATCACTGTTTACGCTTGGGATATGGTGGGCAACGTTGGAGCTTCAGAAACAATCTTCTTCGACGTGAAAGCGACTTTCCTAACTGAAATCGTTGTAATTGCTGCTGTAGTCTCAGTTGTTCTGGTTGGAATAGGCTTGTTAGTTTATTTCAAGAAACGTAACCGAAAGGAGGGCAAGCATGGGTAAATTTACTGTTTTGTTGTTTGCTATAATTTTTGTCACATCAAGCATGATGATGGTTAAATCAGCATATTCCATTTCTGCGCCGTCTATCCCAGAATTTGCCGTGACGTTAATTGCACATCCTTATGATTTATCGACGACTTATTCGACAAACCCTTACACAGGGAGACAATAACTCATGAGGGTTCCCACGTGGAGAATAAGTCTATAGAAGTTTGGATAAACAATCTGCCCTTTACCCCTTACGATGATGCTGAAGGACACGAGATTAATCTATATTATAATGTTCAGTGTCAAGGGTCATTTTGAAGAGAAATGGACTACGCCAACCACTTATTTAGAGCCTGATTCAGTTACCCGTATCATTCCGTCCGGCTCTGAATACACGGTGGTGTCACTACGACAAGTTTATCCTCTTAATGCACAGGTGGATTTTCAAGTGGAAGCATTTGTGGGCATTTCTATACCGACTATTTTCCAAAGGGACACGCATTTGCCTAGCTTGATAGGGTGTTCCAAATTGACGAAACCAGTGGTTGGAGCAACACGCAAACATTAACCATTAGCGAGAGTAAGGCGCTAACGCCTGAACTGGGCAACGTAATCTTAGACGTGGCTGTCGTAGCTGTGGTACTTGGTGAAGGATTAGCTTGTTGGTCTATACTTTAGACGGCGGAGGCACACTTTTTAGAACTTCGAAAGGTCGTCAGCACTGAATTTTCCCCTACCGATAAGTGCAACATAAACTTTGATTGCAATTAAGTAAGTCCTAACTATTGAAAGGTGTTGATGATGTTCAAAAGCGTTACCCCTTATTATAACTCTTTTTGAGCTAAAATTTATAAAGGACAAGTTATGCATACACAGGACTGGAGAAGGCAACCTAACTTAGGGTTAGCTGATTCTCCATATAACCCTTTAGAGGGCAAAAAATGGAAAAACCAAAAATTAAGAATGCGATAATTGCAATGGCTATTTTGGCTATACTGATGATTTCTTCAACTCTAGTGTTACTCGGAAACTCTGCAACTTTCTACGAGCCTCGGACGGCTCCACCGCTCTCGACAATGACCGATTACGGTGACATAATGCAGTACCCATGGCCTCGAGCCGGATATGACGAAGGATTGTCAAGTGGCAATCCAGGGCCAGGTCCTGAAAAAGCTAACATACTATTCAAAATACCAACGCCAGGAAATAGTATGGTGGTTGTGTTCGATGGAAAAGCCTTCGTCACTAGCGGCGATCGCGTCTACTGTTATGACGCTTTGACTGGCAGTGAAGTCTGGGTTTCTGATCCTGATGGATCAATCTCTGCTTCAGGTCAAAACAACGTATTCAAGCTTGACGACACCTATTTCCTCACGCAAGGCAGCCAAGGCATATCGGTTCGCAGAATTTCGGACGGACAACAAATTTGGCAATTTGACTTCCCCATGGGACAACATGGCATGCCTGGTAGTGGCTCATACTTTGGAGGTCACTACTCTGATAGCATGAAGATGTGGATGCAGGGGTATAGTGACCCATCGTATGATGATCCAACTAAGCAGCATGCAGGAGTCATAGCTATTGACCTGTCAGATCCATCTGTTCCTCAAACTGAACCACTTTGGGACTATGAGGCTGATACTACTTCTGAAGTTCTTTGTTCTGGCGATGGCTTGCTCTTCTTAGGAAGCACTGAAGGCGATATTATTGCCTTAAACACAAACGGAACCAAGGAGTGGCAGGGCTTTCTGCAGGGCGGAGTTGCGCAGCAGACAGCAATGTACTATGATGGCAAGTTAATCTGCTCAGCGGTAAGCTGGTATCTGACCGCCTTTGACGGTGCCACCGGCGAGAGGCTGTGGCAAACGCCAAAGGGTATTAGGGCTTTCACCGCTTACCACGGATGTATTGGAGCAGGAATGATCTTTGACGAGACCGACGAACTTGATCCTTATGGCAGTGTCGGAGCGTGGGACTTTGAAACAGGAGAGCGGATTTGGAAGAACGCTGGATACTTTAACATTCGCTATGATACTATGGCGTATGCAGATGGCAAAGTCTACGGCATAAAATGTGATAGAACAGGACAAACCGGAACGCTAGTTTTCCCTGATGACCGATCATTTTCATGCTGGGATGCCTATACCGGAGAAGAAATGTGGACTCTAGATGGCATATACTTCACCTATCCTTCCATAGCCTATGGAAACCTCTACGGATGTAATGGCGGCTACTTGTATTGCATTGGCGGTGACCCAGCGGACTGGAACTTTGGTCTCATAGGAAACGTTGACCAGCCCAGAGTGGCTGTGGGGCAACAGGGTCCCGCGGACATTTCGACGCCTAGGTGGGCGTTCCAGACTGGCGGCGACACATATAGTTCACCTGCGGTTGTGGATGGCAAAATATACTTTGGCTCAAACGACCACAACATCTACTGTCTAAACGCGTATACTGGCGATGAGATCTGGCACTTTACGACTGGCCACTACGTGCATGCTTCACAAGCTGTCCTGAACGGGAAAGTCTACACTGGCGCGGACGACGGCTACTTCTACTGTCTAGACGCTGACACCGGAGAGGAACTGTGGAAGACTTCTGCGGGAGGATTCTTCACTAACTTCATGAACCCTGGCGAAGCTAAACCTGGATCCTCGCCCATCATTGTGGGCAATTCGTTATACTGCGGTTCAAAGGATGCCAATCTTTACTGCTTAAGCTTGGATGGATCAGTGAAATGGAAATTCTCAACTGATAACGCAATCATTGGTTCACCAGGCTACTCTGACGGCGTGGTGTACATAGCGTCAACGGATGGATACCTTTATGCTGTGAACGCAAACACTGGCACTCAAGTCTGGAAGAGCACCTTCACGCTCAACGGAGAGGTTGTGCCACCTATCTACTCCACTCTCTACAACGTAGGTTCACCCACCGCAGCTGATGGCGTGGTGTACATTGGTGGAGGAGTCCAATACGGTCAGAACGGCAACAATACGTACTTCGAGCTTATAGGCCAAAGCACTCCAAGTGGCGCTAACGGAGGAGGCATAAGAATGTTCGCCTTCAACGCTACGACAGGCGAGAGCATCTGGAACCAGTCACGTGCTGGAAACTCACAACCCATATACTATCCAGCCGTAGTCGACGGAAGCATATTCGCTCCTGAATTCTTCGAGATCACAAAGATGGACGCTGCAAACCCCAACTTCACCGGAACAGTCTATCCGGTACCTGACTTCAACCAAAGAAATCGCAGAGGCGGAAGCCGCATATGGAGTGCATGGCTAGGCTACCAGATACAGGGTTCAGTTGGTTACGCGGATGACCCAACTGGCGCTAAGATCTATGCTGGCTCTGACATCGGCAGCATGTATGCACTCAAAGCTGAAGACGGAACCACACTTTCGGTGTTCACGGTGGGCGGGAACGTGCCTGCCTCTCCAACGGTTTGGGATGGCAAGATGTATTGTGGCTGTACCGATGGTAAGATGTACTGCTTCGATGATTCGCCAGTCGTATCCATGGACATCAATGCAGCGGCTGACAAGGGCGCGGCAATGTGGAACAATGAAACACTCACCATAGGCGGGCGACTAACCTCGAACCCGACTATGAAGGTGTGGAGCTATGGTACTGAGAATGTTAGTGGTGCATACGTACCCGCAGCTAGCGAATATCATCCAGGAATTCCGAACGCGACGGTGCTGGTGTCTTTAACCAAGCCTGACATGACCTCGGTAAACTTGACGGCAACCACTGATAACAAAGGCTACTTCACATTCTCTTACAGTCCAACCGACGTCGGAGAATGGGGCTGGGTAGCTTACTACGAAGGCATACGAAGAGTGGGAATCAGCTACACTGAAGCTTACGGCGAGTGGACTCCCTTCACGGTGGCTTCACCGACGGCTTCTTCTGGCGGTGAGGAACCTCAGCCAACTGCAGGATTTCCGATGGAATACGTTTACGTTGCTATCGCGGTCATAGTCATCGTCTTAGTCGCTATCGGCGCGTACATGTTCCTTAAACG
>CAZJBY010000071.1:0-5780 GCA_964544495.1 uncultured Candidatus Bathyarchaeia archaeon | reverse complement strand
AATACTGAACTACGCTTATCTCTAGTGCGTGGAAAAGGCTATACCCCCTTATATAAAGACGGAAACACAGGTTGAATTCTGCAGAGGAAGCGTTTAAACAAGCGGCGGATTATGCGCTTTTTTCGCTTTATCCTATAAAGGATGAATATAACTACCAGGATCAGTATGACGGCGACAGCAATCAACGTTTACAGACAAAAAAGGGGCTAATTCAGTTAAAAAATAGAAAAGTTAAGCTTTGATTTTTGCGGCTATCTGTTGCCCGAACTCAAAGCATTTCTTCAGGTCCTCTTGGTCTGGAACGAACCTCGCTTCTACGCTTTGTTCATAGATTTCGAAACCTGCTTTCTGCGCAATCTCTTTTATGCCTCTCACTGCGCCGCCTCCCCAGCCGTAAGAGCCGAAGAAACCCCACAGCTTGCCTTTAGGCCTCAAACCCGTTATATGCGTGAGAAAGCCTCCCACTGTTGGGAATATGCCGTTGTGAAGCGTCGGCGAACCCACAATCACGGCTTTGGCGTCTAGAATCTCGGTTACGATGTCTGAGGTCTCTGCCGCACGCAGCTTCATAAGCTTCACGTCCACGCCTTGACTGGCTGCGCCTTCAACTATTGCACGCGCCATCTTGTCGGTGCTTTCCCACATGGTATCATAAACGATGACCACCTTGTTCACAGATGCCCCTGAACTCCATTTCAAGTACGCGTTGATTATCTTTGATGGGTCTGAACGCCAGATTAACCCATGGCTCGGCGCAATCATTTTAATCGGGATGCCCATTTTGGTCACCTCTTCAATTTTGCGCGTTATCAGCGGCGCGAGAGGCATCAGAATATTCGCGTAGTACGTTTTGGCTTCCTCCATCAGCACATGCGTGTCAACCTGGTCGTTGAACCGCTCAGAAGTGGCATAATGCTGGCCGAAAGCATCGTTAGGCATAAGGATCTTGTCCTCGACAACGTAGGTGAACATGCTGTCAGGCCAGTGTATCATAGGCGCTTCAATGAACCGCAATGTCCGTTTTCCAAGCTTCAGCTCGTCGCCTGTCTTCACGGTTTCTATACAGAAGTCAGCGCCGTAATGCTCGATTATAGCGTCTTTTCCCCGAGGAGAAGCGATCACAGTCGCGTTTTTCGCGTACTTGGCGATTATGGGCAAGCTGCTTGAATGATCCATCTCCAAATGGTTAATTATAATGTAGTCTAGCTTCGCGGGGTCTATTATCTCGCAGATTTTGCTGAGAAGCTCATCAGAGAACGTGTGTTTCACGGTGTCAACGAGCGCTGTTTTCTCGTCTTGAATCAGGTAAGAGTTGTAGGTGGCTCCTCTGCGGGTGGTGTAGCCGTGGAAGTCGCGCAGGTTCCAGTCAACCACGCCAACCCAGTTTATACCTTCAGCTAAAGATACTTTGTTCATTTTTCTTTTCACTCTTTCACGGTTTTCACGTTATACTTTGTTTTTACGCCGGCTTTTTTCAAGAGTATGTCAACAGGACAGTTTTTCACCGTCAACTCATGCAGCCTTTGAATTCTATCCGCAGGCGCATCAGACTCAACTTCGATGTCAAACGTTTCTTCAGTTATGGTGCCTGCCTCGTCGGTTTCTATGGCTTCCACTTTAACCGTTAACCCTTTCAGCGGAATCCGCATTTTCTTGGCAGTCAACGCGCATATGGTCACGTAGCAGCCCGCGTGGCTCATCACACAAATCTCAAGCGAGGTAGGTCCCAGACCTGTTCCCAAGTCTGGAGGCAAATCAACCACTATAGCGTGAGAATATCCGTCGTCAAGGACGATTTGGAAACCTTCAACCAACTTCGCTTTCGCGTTAATCTTTACCAATTTTCCAACTCCATTCGGTTCAAACTGTTATCCATGCTTTGACAACTCGCGTTATTTTTCGTCAAAACCAGCAAAAAACCTCATGTCCACAAACTCTTATATGGTTTTCGTCCAGCACACCCTGGGAAAGGACAAAACATGGGAAAGCGCTCGCAAAGATAATATGTGAGGAAAACTCAGTATTGATAAAGCAAGATTTGTCTTGCCTTTAAAGTTGACAATTGGCGTTTTGGAGGTTAGCAGGATGAGTTTGATACCTGACGACAAAAAGGAACTGCTCAAAAAAGATTTCGAAGAGAAACTGGAGAGACCAGTGAAAATCTTGATGTTCACCCAAGAAGTTGAATGCCGGTTTTGCGCTGACACGCGAAAACTCGCCCAGGAACTTGCAGCGTTGAGTGACAAAATCACGGCTGAAGTCTACGATTTCGTGGCTGACGCCGACAAAGCCAAAGAATACGAGATTGACAAGATTCCCGCCTTGGCGATTATCGGCGAAAAAGATTACGGCGTGAGAATCTACGGCATTCCTTACGGGTACGAACTGCAAACACTTATTGAAGCGGTCATAAACGTTTCAAAAGGCAAAACAGACCTTTCGGACAAGACAAAGCAGATTCTCGCCGATGTCAAAGCGCCTGTGCACATTCAAGTTTTCGTCAGCTTAACCTGCCACCACTGTCCCGTGGCTGCGGCAGTTGCTCACAAGTTGGCTGTTGAGAGCGACTTCATACAAGCGGATGTCATTGACGGCAGCGAGTTTCCTCAACTTGCCCAGAAGTACGCTGTCATGGGCGTTCCGAAGGTTATTATTAACGAGAAAATCGAGTTTGTGGGCGCGTTCAACGAGGATTTGTTCGCGGAGCATGCGGTGCTCGGCGCGTTTCAGGGATGAGCAACAAGACATGAGCCAAACAAGCATCTCGCTAGTTTTCGTCTACAGCCAAGACTTTATGGAACGCGTAATCCGCAACCTCATAAACGACCCGTGCTTCTGCCAATCTTGCGGGCTTTACTGTGAATCCTGCAAATACGACGTTTACAGCTTCGTGCGCAACGTTCGCGCCGCCATCCAGCTGCCCGACCCCTCGGAGCTGCCCGCGTTCATCGACAACCCTGAAGAGTACATGCCCCGAAAACTGCCGAAAGCCGACATCTGCCTGGCGTCGGGACTGCACAAAGACCTGCTGCTGGAACTGCCGCAACCCATCAAAAAGGCGGGAATCAAAGCGTTAATCGCGCCCATAGAGGACTGGCAAGAGGTGCCCATGGGCATACGAAAGCAGCTTGCGGAGAAGTGCAGGGACCTCGGGCTGGAATGCGCGTTTCCGAAGCCTTTCTGCACGCTGACGCCGGAAAAAGACAAGCCCACCATCGCAAGGTTCATCGAAGAAACCAAAGTGGGGCGTCCGCTGCTGGAGATTTCAACCATGAAGCTCGGCAAAGACGAAGTCATCGAGTACGCGGCGGTCAGGCGCAGTGCCCCATGCGGCAGCACATGGTACGTGGCGCGGAAGCTCGCGGGTGTTTCCACCGAAAAAGATGTCTTGTATGACGCCATCGCCAAGGCGCATCACAGCTACCCGTGCACGGCCACAATGGTTACTGACCCCGAAACGAAGGAGCCTATTCTGCACATCGGTGGCTTCACCATACGTGAAGAAGTTGAAAAAGCCTTGGAAAAAGAAAGAGCAAGAAAATTAAAGGAGAAAAACGCTGCTTAAGCGTTAAACGCAAGGTTTAGCATTCGCCGCAGCAGCAGCCGTGATGACCGCCGTGTCCTCCGGACGAGCTGCCAACGTACTTCTCTGGGTCCTCGTCGAACTCCGATTTGCATCCTGGAGCGCAGAAGTAGTAAGTTTCTCCCTTGTAGGTTGACTTCCACTTCGCGGTTTTCTCGTCAACTTCCATGTTGCAAACTAAATCTTTAGCCATACGTTCACCTCCCCTATGCGTTTTGCGCCTCAAGTTTTGGTCGGAACCTCTTCAGAAGCGAGGCGTTTGTAACTACGGTTACTGAGCTGCTTGCCATGGCGGCTGCCGCGTACACCGGGTCGAACAGCACATGCAGGATGGGGTAGAATGCGCCTGCCGCCAATGGGATGAGCGCGATGTTGTAGAAGAACGCCCAGAACAGGTTTTGCCTGATTTTTCTCATGGTGGCTCTGCTCAGCTGGATGCCTACCACTACATCTCTGAGGTCGTTCTTAATTAACACGATGTCGCCCGTCTCCAGTGCCACGTCCGTTCCGCTGCCAACGGCTATCCCAATGTTCGCCTGCGCAAGTGCGGGGGCGTCGTTTATGCCATCACCGACCATAGCGACTACTTTGCCTTTCGCCTGCAAACGCTTTATCTCCGAGGCCTTTTCGCCTGGAAGCACCTCTGCGAGCACGCGGTCAACGCCTGCTTGGCGCGCAATGGCTTTGGCTGTGCGTTCGTTGTCACCCGTTATCATGATTACCTCAAGCCCCATCTGCCTCAGCGTCTTCACCGCGTCAGCGGAGTTTTCCTTTAAGGTGTCAGCCACGGCGATTAACCCTGCAGGTTTCCCGTCAACTGCCAGGAGCATGGCGGTTTTTCCGTCCTCCTCCAGCGCCTTCATCTGCGCCTCAAGTCTGCCAATGTCGATGTTATTGGTTTCCATGAGTTTTCGGTTGCCCAGCAGAATCTGAGCGCCGTTGTGCTTCACTTCGACGCCGTGCCCGGGGATGGCGTTGAAATATTCGGGGTCTTCCACTGTGATGCCTTTTTCGGCGGCTTTTTTCACTATTGCTTCTCCGAGCGGGTGTTCGGAGTTTTTCTCTGCGATGGCGGCTAGCCGCAGGAGTTGCGCTTCATTTAGTGCTTTGGTGGAGTTGCCTGTTGGGATGATGTCGGTGACTTCGGGTTCGCCCTTCGTGAGCGTTCCAGTCTTGTCAAACACGACGGCGCTTAGCTTGTGCGCTGTCTCCAGCGCTTCTCCGCTTTTGATGAGTATGCCGTTTTCCGCGCCTTTCCCGACGCCGACCATGATGGCGGTTGGCGTGGCGAGCCCAAGTGCACAGGGGCAGGCAACTATGAGTACGGCTATGAATACGGTTAATGCGAAGATGAAGTCTGCGCCTGCTAGGAAGTACCATGCGAGGGCGGAGAGTGTGGCGGTGATTATGATGGCGGGCACGAAGTAGCCTGACGCGACGTCCGCCAGTCGTTGGACAGGTGCTTTGGAGGTTAGGGTGTCTTCCACCATGTTTATGATTTGGGCGAGTACGGTGTCTTTTCCGACTTTGGTGGCTTTGAACTTCAGTACCCCGGTCTTGTTCATGGTGGCTCCGACGACTTGGTCGCCCTTCTTCTTCTCTACGGGTATGCTTTCGCCCGTGATGACTTTTTCGTCCACTCCTGAGTAGCCTTCGGTGACGGTACCGTCAACGGGGATTTTTTCTCCTGGGCGAACGACGACGATGTCGCCCACTTGGACGTCTTCCACGGGGATTTCCTGTTCTTCGCCGGCTCTGATGACGCGTGCGATTTTGGCTTGGAGTCCCATGAGTTTCCTGATAGCCTCGGAGGTTCTGCCCTTAGCTATGGCGTCCAAGAGTTTGCCCAGCAAGATAAAGCTCATTATCATTGTGGCGGTGTCAAAGAACACGCCTGCTCCGGGGAACACGCCGGGCGCGAAGGTTACGGCGGTGCTGTAGATCCATGCGGTGGACGTGCCCATGGCGATAAGCGTGTCCATGTTGGTGATTCTGTTCCTTAAGCCCTTGTAGGCGCCGACGTAGAAGGTCCAGCCGACAATGAACTGCACAGGGGTTGCGAGGAGGAACAGCCACACGTTGTTAGGCAGCACCGGCAGAATTGGGAACCACGTGAAAATAACCGTTGGAATGCTGAGCGCCACGCTGGCTGCCAACAGGTACTTCAGGCGTTGGATGTGGCGGCTGCGTGCTTTGC
>CAZJBY010000070.1:0-5891 GCA_964544495.1 uncultured Candidatus Bathyarchaeia archaeon | reverse complement strand
GGATAAGAGCTGAAAGCATCTAAGCTCGAAGCCTCTCCCGAAAAGAGGCAGCCATCCCGTTTCACGGGACGAAGGCTCCCATAGAAGATGGGTTTGATGGAACCGGGGTGTAAGCTGGAAGATTTCGGTCGACCAGCTCAGCCTGCGGTCACCAATCGCCTAAGGTGTCGGGCTCGGTGGTGTCTGAGCGATATTTGGTTGTATCCTTTGTGAGGGTGCGCGTGTGTTGTTTGGCCTGTGCGTGGTGGATGCTGTTTTGTTTAGTTGTAGTTGTGTGGGGTTGCTTAGCATATCTACTTCTGGCGGGTTTGCTGGGCGTTGAAAAAACAAATTGATAACTTTCCGTTACTTTTTGTTGTTTCCTGTTACTTTACGTTCTTCTTAGGTGCGAGCGAGTCAGATACTCTTCTGGTTTCTACATAGAATTTTTCCATTAAATAGCAGACGTCTACCTGTGTCGAGAATCCTTCTAAAAAGAATAGGATTCGAAAAAAGCTAAAACAGACGCTTCAGTAGCTTATGGATTAAATTTTAATCTTTCTCTCTCTCGTACTTACGTGCTAACTTGCTTCCTTTCACTTACTTACATATACTTACTCTTACCCTCTTCTCACAAAACACCAAAAACCAAAACCCATAACTCACACACAAAAACAAGACAAAAAACCTTTCAGTAGAGCGTATTTTTTCGTAGCTGTTAAGAGAGACGAAAAAGTTTTAGTGTGAAACTCCCTTTTTGGCTAGTATGTCGATTGATAAGCAAAAGTTAAAGGTAGCACTTTCAACGCTCCATAAAACAGAGGAAGGCTATATCTGCCCAAGTGAACTTGTTAAATTATGGAGTAATGTCCGCAACAACAAGCTCTGGGGAGTTGAACTTCCCCCGATAGGCAGTTTCTTGCAGTACATATTTGTCGATTTGACAAACATAGAGACCCTTTCATCAAGGCTTGTTTGGGAGTTAGACCTAGCTGACAAGGGCGAGCTTGATGTGTGGCGATGGACAAGATTTGCTCAGTGTGACATCGATGTTTTTCACATTGAAACCCGCTCGATTTTTGACTATTTAGGAAAAGTAATTCAGAGGGTCTCAGACCATCCCGAAAACGTGACAGACAAAGGATTCAATGATTTGAGGAGTTGGCTAGTTGACGAAAAAGGTGAAGTCAAGAAAGAAAACGTGGAAAGGCTCGGGGATGACTTAGCAAAACTGGTTCTTTCTGCCGAGTGGTTCAATGATATAAAGAACGTAAGAGACGAAAACCTGCATAGAGGAGCTGACACTATGGTTTTTCCTAAAAAGGGAAGAATTCTATTCCAAGTTAGCAAAGGTTATCGGAATTTGGTTTCTTTCCCAGAAGTACAGTATAATGACAACGTGATAGATTTTGAACTATATGCAGGCGTTTATTTCGGCTATCTGATAGAATTTCTTGAAAACGCTTGTCAAGTTGTGGAGAAACGCTTGCCGACGAGGAAGTCAGCCTATGGTGCTGGTAATCCACGTAAAAGCTACGGGAAACAACTGCCCGCTATATATGATTGGATTAGAAAAGTGCTTGAAAAAAAGTGACGGGCACGCATAGAGAACTAAAGCATCAAGATTCTCGGCAGGACAAGATTACACCGCTGAGATTCTCGGATTCCACTCTTTTTGTTCATTCCTTAAGTATTTTGCGAGAAGAAGAGCTTCTTCACTAATCAATGTATCAATCGTTTGTCTGTAGCCGTGCTTTACTCTCGGAACCTCAACGAAACAGTCAAAAAACAGTTTCAATCCTTCCGCTAAACTGTCAGCCTCATACTCGATTAGGTGAATCCTCTTTCCCATCTTAAGGCGCATCATAAAATCCGTGACTGCGACAAAGTCTTTCTTGCGAAGCTTCCGACAACGTTCAATCAGATAATCGTCTATCAAGTAACGATAGAGGTCTTGAAAGTCGCAAACAAGGCTCGGCTTGCCATGTTGGACAGAGTGAAGGAACCCTAAGTACGGTTCAAGTTTAGCTTTCAATAGTGCTTTGTGTACTCTGCACTGCAAGAAGTAATAGGCAAAATTGAAAACGTTGTTCAATCCGTCATAAGCCTTGTATCCTATTCGTTTTTCAGGTCTAATCTTCTCGGGAAATAGCTTGAAGATTTGGCTGAAATAATGTCTTGCACATCTGCTTTCAATCCCAAGAAGCTTTCTCCTATCCGAAACATCAACATGACAATCAAAAGTCTTAAGACCATACTTCCGTAAAACGCGGTTTTGACCTTCAACCTTAGCCTTGACAATCTGTTGAGCTATGTGCTCGCCTTTCCCGTTACCAAGTGCTTGATACTGACTAACCCTCGTTTTAACGTGGGAATCATCCTCAAGGTTCTTTAGAATCGCTACTACACGGTTTCTCCGAGTCATGATGTATGTGTCAATGTTCCAGAGTGCAAGGTCTATCAAAGCATCAACAGAAACAAAACTACCACTCATTAACACAGCTTCACCTATTTCCTTTTGAAAATACGGGTAACGCTTAACTTTCTTGTTTTTGTCTCTGACCTCGAAACAGCCTTCTGCTTTGCCAAGATAGGAGCCGTAATCGGACAAAGCAAGCTTGAGTGTCTTAGAGTTACGAAACGGCGTTTAAATCATCCCCCTATATGAAAATAAGCTTAAAAAAGGTGCTTATTACCTTTATTCCCAAGTATCAAATGATACTTTTGGGCATCAAATCATCGTTTTTTTGCATTTGGAACAAGGCTTATATGAAAAGGTCTACCTAATGATGTATCACTACTGATTAGACGCTTAAAGTCTAATATTGTGCTTTTTCAGCCCTTTAGGGCAGGGGCAGTAGCGGGCTACAAAAAGGGCATAGACGAAAATAGGTTAAGGTCTATGTCGAGGAAAATAAAGGTAGGAATTGCCCACGTAAACAAAAACACACAAGAAATAGTAATTAATCTGAAAAACGGAAAAGCGTACACCATAAACGGTTTTAAACTCTCAGACTTGATGCGTGAGAGAGTGCCTTCTGTTGATGTTCTCAGGAAACCATGCAGGAGGGACAGGTTTCAATGAAGTGCCAAAATCCCGAATGTTCAAAGCCGATTCCAGAGGGAAGGAAGTATTGTAATCAAAATTGCCTAGAGCGACACCTACAAATCAAAAGAGAAGAGAAATTCAAAATCGCATGTCCAGAATCAGCGAGACTTCTTGAACGCGAAACCAATTTGGGCAAAATCTACGCGTTCTTAGGATTCGACAGAATCACTGACAAGAGACTTCAAGTTAAAGCCGATATAATGAAAAAAGTCCTCAGCTACTGCTCAGAGTGGAAAAGCGGAAACCAAAAACAGTGGATAGACAAGCTAGCTACCCGCACTTGCGTTTCAACCCGAAAAATACGAGAAGACTACATCGACCCCTTAGTGTCTGAAGGCATCCTCAAAAAAACATCTGAAGGAAACATCAGGTTTTCAGGTCTGCCAAAAAGTGAGGTGCAATAGTTGACGCGCTTTAACTTCAGAGCAAAAATTGGGAATATCACTTTTTTCTTGATGTTAGCCAAGACGCAAACGCTTGAAGGCGTGACCTCGCTTCAACCTGATGGTTCACATATTGTTATGTGGGACTTGGAAAACTGCACTTTAGAACAAGCAGGAGAAACGTTGCGGAATGTTCAAAGAAAATACGTGCTAAGCCACATTTATGTAGCTTCTGACGCTGAAGGGTCTTATCGTGCATGGTGCTTCTCAAAAGTTGACTACAAAACATTTCTCTATATCCTATTGGACACTGAGCATTTAGACCCGATTTTCTTTGACTACACTGTAAAGCGGAAGAAAGCAACGCTTAGAACAAGCGACAAAAAAGGTAGACTGCGCCAGAAGCTTGTGAGGGTTCTTGAGTCTTATCCAACTTTGATTCCAGAGATTTGGGAGAAGGTCACTTACGATACGGGTCTTGTGAAAAAAGGTAGAAGTATTCTTCTTGGAGAGGATTAGGATGGACAGGTTTCCTGAAGCTTTCAGTCGGTTTGAAGAGGTTGTTGATGTTAGGCGGATTGAGTCTTTTAGGCAGTTGAGGTTGGCTTTTGCTTATTGGGCTGGTTGGAAATGGCATGACACTTACATGCAGAACAGGGCTTTAACTGTTGAAGCTCGCAGACTTGGAATTCCTGTTTTTGTTGAGAGAAGACCTGTTTCTCGCTTTTCTGGGCGAACGGCAGTAACTTGGAGACATGAAGTTGTCACTGTGAAGGGCAAATCTCAGGTTCGATACAGAGACATTAAGACTGGCCGCTTCATCAAGAAGCCTAAATAGACAGAAACAGTGTTTATCAAGAAATCTGGACTTGGCTCAGTTAAGAAACGTCTACAAGAACGTTTTAATTTTTAAAAAGCCCTTTATCTAAATGAATGTAAATGCGCAAGGCTCTCGTGATACCGCTTATTATCGTAATGATTATGTATATTGCTTCCTCTACTTTTTCGACAGGTGTTGCTAAAGAACCATTGGAATGGAGCAAGACTTACCCTCGACCTCCCGTGACTACAGTTGACAACTATACCATTGTTCATAGAGATGAAGGCATTAGTTTTGTTCAAACAGCAGATGGAGGCTATGCTATACTTGGTTCTATTCAAGATAGTTTTTCTGTAGGCGAGCATTCAGGTCCACATCAAAACAATTCAGGCATAATCATTAAAACAGATTCATTGGGCAATTTACAATGGCAAAAAGCAAATCCAACATTATCGCCTTCTCAATTAATTTTTCAAACTCAAAACGCAGGTTATCTCGCCATCAGCACAGATTGGCTTTTGAATGATTATCTTTTTGAAATTGATGCTCAGGGAAATATCCAATCAAACAAGACCCTAGGAGTATCGATATTTTCGGCTCTGCAAACAAGCGATAACAGCTACGTTTTAGTGGGCAGTAACGGGAAAAGCATTCAACTTATAAAGATAGATAGCGAGGGCACCTTACTTTCGAACCAAACGCTTATGGAACTTACAGATTTCGACCCTTCTATCAGTATCGCAGAGACTAATGACGGAGGCTACTTCATAGTCATACACAGTTCAAACTACTATACCGTAGGAGGAGTAAAAGACCCCAATTACTGGTTTATTAAAACCAGTTCAACTGGAGAGGTTCAATTCAACAAAGCCTCTAATTACGCTGAAGTTATAATGGGACAAGAGCAAAGCCCTGCTTCACTTATCGATGTTATCGCTATTGCAACAAATGATGGAGGATATCTTCTTGCTGGGCGAGCTTACCGAGATTCGCGAGTAGCGCTCGAAGGCGTAGGCTATTCTGCGCCCTGCCTAGTGAAGCTTGATTCACAAGGGAATTGGCAGTGGAGCCGCACCTATGCTACAAGTCATCGCGACAGCGGCTCTTTCAGGTCAGCAGTGCAAACCGTTGATGGCGGGTTTTTGCTTGCAGGGTCTTATGATTCACAGCCGATAGGTTGGACTTATGGCTTTTATATTTCACCTTTCTTGTTTAAGACTGATAGTTTTGGTAGTGTTCAGTGGAATCAAACGTTTAGCAGTTTAGAAGATTACCATGAAGGACATGCTTCTTTGGTTATTGCAACAAAAGATGGTGGATATGCAGTTTTGGGTTCGTTAGACAACACAATTTGGCTTGCTAAGTTTGCTCCAGAATCAAACACCTCGCCTGATGGTTCAGATACTATTCCAACATCATTAATTGTTGCCATTTTGATAATAGCAGTTGTAATAATTGTTATCAGCTTAGGTCTGGTGGTATACCTAATCAAACGGAAATAAAAAAAAGTGTTTAAGGACTTGCTTGTGTGTGAGTTATGGTTTATCGTTTTTGGTGTTTTGTGAGAAGAGGGTAAGAGTAAGTATATGTAAGTAAGCAA
>CAZJBY010000069.1:0-6630 GCA_964544495.1 uncultured Candidatus Bathyarchaeia archaeon | reverse complement strand
CACACTCACGGGAAATAAGTTTTCGATTTTTTCAAGGGTTTCTAAAACAAGGGCTTTTGATCCCTTTATTCTTATTGAAACTTGGTTTCTATTGTTATTCATTTGTCTGAGGTTTTAGCGAGTCGCAACTGTACGCTCGTTTCCCATACGGGCACCCCCCTTTTTCTGTTGTGAATCTACCCCTATAGATGGGAAGTTGCTTAAATAACTTTTCCCTTTCGTGAAAAGTTTTAAATACTTATTTAATCCATACTAAACTCGGATAAGATTAAATGGGCAAGCGTGGACCAAAACCAGGGCATGGTGGCCGACCTAAAGGGGGCAAACATTCAGAAGAGCAGCGTATTCGTTGGAGACTTAGAAAACAAGAGCAACTAACTCAGAACTACGCTGAGAACGCTATAAAGGATTTTTTGGATCGCACAGGCCACATGCAAAGCGTAATTTCTCTTCATAAATTTGTTGGAAACTGGGAAAACGTCAGAAAAACGGTCCCGCCTTCCGCATGGATGCTAGAATGGCTGATAGGCATTTTTCAGCAACGCGCAACAGAGTTAATTAAGAAGAAACCAGAGCGCAGCATTGACTTACTAAAATTCGCGTTAGATAATATGTGGCTACTATCGACATTGCAGAATTACCAGAGCAGATTTAAAGCGTTAGCTGACACAGCCATGAAACTTAGCGAAATAGAAACTGAAGTTAACACGCTTATGTATTATCAGGATCGCTTAATGGCTGAATGGTTGCAAAATCTTTATTCAGTTTTTAGCGGGGTTTGGGGTGGTTCCAATTTAGAAGCGGAATCACGGGAAACAGTAATTACTGCATTTAAAACGCCGGGTGAAAGAATGAAGGCGTTACTTATTGCAAGTGGCAGAGCGTTTGATAAAGACGGAAAGCTGCTTCCGTTTAAACCTAAGGAACCGCAGCCTCACAGGGAACCGACACCTGAAGAGAGAGAAGCTGCTAAAAAACGGTTGCGTCCAGTTTTAGAGGCTTTAGAGAACAAGAAAAGAGAGGAAAATGAGAAGAAGAAAAAGGAGAAACAAGATGCCACGCCATAACTCGACAGCTAAAAACAAGGATGCAAACATGAAAAACAGAGCTGTCTCTAAATGGCGCAGAATCATAAAAGGAGCTGCGGTTAAGCATGGCTGAAGAAAAAAAACTTTCATTCACAAGAACCGACGTGTTAGAGAAGCTATGGTCACGTGCGAAGTGGATGGAAGCCAAAATAGATAACACGCGCACTCAATTCACGCCTAACCTAAAGGCTAGATGCTCACTTGTGGAAAAGGAAAGACGGCTCTACCAATCTATTCTTAACGGGTTGAAAGATGAGGAGCTTGAGCTTAGAATAATGGAGCTTGAAGAGAAGCTCAAGAACAGCATACTGATACCTAAACCAGAGGAGAAAAAACGACATGGACACTAGAAGCCGAAAACTCTACGAGCTAAACAAACAGAGCGTAATAGAGGACCCGACGGAAGCACATTTATTCATAGACAACGATAAGGAAATGCAGCTTCATAGAACAGCGGGTCAAATTTTAGAGCGCCATGTGAAAGACTTAGAAGATTTCCGAAACAACCTAGACGGGTCCACTTGCCCCGAGCTAACTGAACAAGAACAAACGCTAGTGGATCAGTCAACACGTTTTATGTTAAAGCGGTTTCTAATACTGTTTCAGCAATTCGCTAAAACCTTTATCACGTTAGGCGATCCGACAGCGGAACATGTGTTTTGGATAAGGTTTATGTGGTTAATAGAAGAGTCTCAGAAATTCGCGGAGCAAACTAGAGCGGAAAACGCTGTATTCGACGCTCCCGACTTCTTTAGTTTATGCAGCGGAGAGCAAGATGAGCGATTAAAACCCGTTTATGATAAATGGGATAAAACCCTGTTCACAGAAAAATCATATCAAGATTACGTGAGCCGAGTATGTGGGGATATTAAACTTCCCGAAATGACACAAGCAGAAATAGAGCAAGCGGAAAAAGAGGAGCAAGCAGACATAGAGTTTGACAACAAAGTGTTTACAGAAAAATGTACGACTTGTCCTAAACAATGCGACTGGTATTTTGAGGAGAAAAAGAAACGGGAAATGTCTCAAAGATTGAGGGGGAAATAAATAATGGAAAATGAAAAAGAACGGGACATAGACATAACACAGCCGTTATTAACAGTTGACTATGCTTGGCAAAAAGCCTAAGCTTTTTTCACTCTTTTCCTTCTAAGAACTAGGAAAACCGCAATTACACATATGACAGCTATAACTATTCCAATTATTGCAAGATCCATAGGTGAAAGCCCGAAAAACGATAAAGTGGCGCTTAGGTTTATGGTAATGTTGTGGGAACTGTGCTGATAAGTGAAATGAAGAACCCACGAATCCTCCAAAGAAGTAACTGAGTATTCAAGCTGATTACCATCCAGAATTACTTGAGTGCCTGCTATATCCCCTATGAGGTTTTTTGCCACAGTTACTTTAGTAAAGCCACTTGTTCCATTTGGACCAGTTGCAGTAAAACTAAGTGTATTCTTCTCCGTGCCAAATGCAAGCGCTGATATTGTAGAATTGGATTCAACTGTGAAAACATACTGGCCATCAAATGCAAGACTGCTTAGCGTCGAAGTTTTGTTCACTCCATAATGAGTAGCGTTTCCGCTCCATTCAGCCTTTAATTCATAATTTCCAGTGGCTGAGGGAAGCCACGATATATGATAGCTGCCAAGATCGTCTGGAACGCCCGAGGCAATCGGAGTCCAAGTTCCAAGTCCAGCAAAAGAGTAGTGCAGAATAACCGTTTCATTTTCCAAACCATTTCCATACATGTCGTGGAGTCCCCCAGTGATGTTTACAGTAAACCCAGCATAGGCTGTGGATGAGGAAGTTGAAAGCGAAATATAGGTAAGAATCTTTGGATAAATCATCTCGGAATGTGACGATTCCAACCCTTTGCTATCAACAACCGTTAAGGTGACATTATAGGCTCTTGGAGCCTCATAGATATGAACTATAGTCGAATTAGTCGTTGACGTGATATTGCCATCGTCAAAGTTCCAACGATAAGAAACAATATCGTCGTCTATGTCACTGGAGAAGGAAGCATCAAAAGTTATTCCTTTGTCAATAGAAGGAAATATGGGACTGTACGTAAAATTAGCTATCGGAGCATTTCCTCTGCTAATCTTCGCTAACCAAGCATTGCTTGATTGTGTAAATCCAGCTATTGCATATCCTTCATCAGATGTTTGAATAACACAATAGGCAGCATCATCATTTATTCCACCGTATGTGTGGTTCCAATTCATATTGCCTAGTGAGTCAGTTTTTATCAACCAAGCGTCGTCCGAAAGCGAGCTATTGGTATAAGAGTGCGTGTACCCTGCAACCATGTATCCTCCATCAGTAGTTTGAATAACTGAACGGGCAACATCCCCATAGTTTATACTCCAAATTCGGTTCCACTTCATGTTCCCATTTGCATCGGCCTTAACCAAACAATAAGCCCTTCCTTTATCGTAAATCCAAGTCTCACCTGCTAGAATGTATCCTCCATCATTTGTTTGCATCATAGAATAACAGCGATCCTCTAGTCCTTCGTATGTCTGGTTCCACTGGACTTTTCCAGATGAATCAGTCTTGATTAAGCAGAAATTTGTGTTATTGAACGCCATATAGCCCGCAACTGCATATCCTCCATCACTTGTCTGCACGACAGAATATGCCTGATCATTCTCTGGACTCCCATATGTTTGATTCCACTCCATATTGCCAAACGAATCTGTCTTAACTAGCAGAAAATCGCGTTTTCCATTTTCTAAGTACTCTATGTAACCTGTTAGTGCATACCCTCCGTCAAATGTTTGGATAACGGAGTGCGCAGATTCCCAGTCCATTCCTCCATACGTTTGATTCCACTCCATTTCTCCAGTTGAATCAGTTTTTACCAACCAGAAATCAGTTTTGCCACCGCCGTAATAATATTTTTCACCTGCTAGCGCGTATCCTCCGTCAGATGTTTGAACAACAGAATAGGCGATCGACAATTCTGTTCCAAATGATTTGCTCCACTGCAGATTACCCTTCAAATCAGTCTTAGCTAACCAGAAGTAGTTGCCACCTGCCAAAACGAACCCACTATCGGTCGTTTGCTTAACACAATATGCAATATTCCCTCCGTATGTTTGGCTCCATTCCGTTGAAGGTGGAATTAAAGATTCGTCGCTGCCAAAAATCGGAAGCATCAGTGACGCAAATAAGAAAATCGATAAGATTGAGATTAAACTGCAGGCGTGTAATTGTTTCATTATGAGATCAAGTTTTATTGTGAATCGTTTTTATAATTTGTGATTTCTTGATTTGGCTTTATAGCCCTGAGTAGTCTCTATTATCTATCATTTCTAATTTTAGTATGTTTAATCTTGAATGTTTCAACTGATTGAATAATTCTCGCAGGATTTCCACAAGCGATTGAATTATCTGGTACGCCTTTGGTAACAACGCTTCCAGCACCGATGACTACATTATCACCTATATGCACATTTGGTAATATTATTACACCTGCTCCAATGAAGCAGTTGTTTCCTATTGTTACTTTACCTTTTTCCGTGAAGTGTAATAGTCTGTTTGTGCTTGCGTCATGAGCGAGAATTATGGTGTTAGCAGATATAGTTACACTGTTACCCACTCTTATTAAGTGGCAGAATGAATAGTCAAATCGCACGGTTGGGTCTATGTAGCAGTTTTCGCCTATTTGCAAACCTCTCTTTTTAAGATGAGCAAGTCTAACTTTAGATGGAAAAGATAGTAGATATTCAAGTGCCACATAATATTGATGCTTCAGTTTTGATATATAAAATTTGGCAGGTACTTTGTTTGGATTATGCTAAAAGAAAATAATTCAATAAAATGAGGGTTTTTGTTGAGAGTGGAGATATAGCCACTTGCACCAAGGCTCAGGTTAAAACTTATTCAAAGCATTAAATAACACATTCAAGAATTATTTTTAGTGGGTTTGAGGAATAAGCTATGAGTCCTATATTTGGGAACAAAAAGGAAAATACTATAAAACAGCAGATTGTCAAAATTTTATCCTCAGAAGAAATGCTGAAAAAAGATGAGTATTACACTGGTTTCCTAATTTTAACAACAAATAATCTAATTTGGGAGAACAAAAAAGGAAAGAGTGGTTCTTCAATAATCATTCCGTTAGAATCAATACAATCAGTCGAATGCAAGCACAAGTTATCAACTGCTTGGAATCTGAAAATTACTTATGAACAAACTGGCAAAGTAAAAGAGAAAATGATACCTCTTTCTACATTTAGTACTTCACTGAAGGGTGACGTTGAAAAATGGGTTAATATAATTAGAGAAATAAAGAGTGGAAAAATGCCTTCCAAGCAAACGATAATTGAAAGGTTTGACGTCGTCACCTACATAGGAGGACATAGTTCCTCCTCGGAGAAACATGTTGGCAAAATACTCCTAACGGAAAAAGAATTGATTTTTGAAGACAACCAAAGCGCCAATTTTGTGCTCAAAATTCCTTATCAAAAAATAGAAAAACTATCTGTCAAAACAACTACAGAGATTAATAAATTAAGAACGGTTCTTGCTGGACCAATGTGGAGTATGGGTTTTCCCGACACGAACAAATTTGTCCTAATTGAATATGTTGACAAAGTAGGGATGTCGCAAACTCCTCTGTTTGACTCAAGAAATAAGACAAAAGACCGAATTATGAAAACTCTTTATGAAAAAATTAAGAACATAAGAAAAACGGAAGCGCCTATAACTCAAGAAGACCCACTAAGAGTTTTAAAATTGAGATATGCGAAAGGGGAAATTACCAAAGAAGAATATGAAGAAATAAAAAGGCTGTTAGAAGAATGAGTGAGAGTCTTTTTAATAGCCCAATTGTAAGAGGCGCTATGGAATCTGCTTAGTCAACGTTTCTTGACAAAGCCTAAAACAAGCCCAGAAAACCAAACACGGCAGCCTACAATAAGCAATTTGTGAAAGTGACATCCTTGTAAGACTTTAGGGGATACAAGGCGAGAAGGCAGCAGCTCAGAAACACGTCATCTAAACAGGAACGGAAACGCGTTATGTTTAAGTATGAGCTCGTCTATTTCTCATTTGGTATATCAACAGCAGTACAAAACCAAAAAAATATTGGGTTTGCGGGTGATGTCACCAGTTTAGCCAAGAGTACCTCACCTCGGCCACTATTTGACTGACTTAGTAGCCTTTTTTTGGCGTTACTTACGCTTTCCACGAAATGTGTGACAAAACCCCTTAGAATAACAGATAAATCGGGCGAACTGACACTTTCCTATACGGAAAATTTATCAGCAAAAGAGTCGTGAAACAGTCAGATAAAACGCAAATAAAAGCGCGAAACGAAGCGAGGTGAACGAAAGTATGGTGGAGATAACAGTTGATGCTTCCGAACTTAAAAGTGAGGGAAAAGAAGTAATTCAAGGATTAGCTGACTTCATGAAGGAAAAGACAGGTGCTGAAGTGACCAAAGACTCAAACAAGGTCACGGTGAAAGGCGAGGGCGCAGCGGTTTCCAAGAAGTACCTGCGAGTGCTCGTGAAAAAGTTTCTGCATA
>CAZJBY010000068.1:0-6971 GCA_964544495.1 uncultured Candidatus Bathyarchaeia archaeon | reverse complement strand
ATGATCGCAGCGATAATAGCGATTTTGAACATTTTTTTGATGAAAAAGCCCACGATTAAACCGATGATGAAAGGGATAATCATAACAACAATAGGTGGTATGCCCCCTATGCTTCCAGACGTAATAAACCCAAATATATCCTCTAAGACACCCAAAATCCGCAACTCCTTTTAAGTAATGTAGAGGTGCAAATTACTATTAAGCATTTGTAGTTGTAGTCCCACACCAACAGAGACAGGCTTAGCTAAAATCAAAGATGCGCTCGCTTCTCTGTTGGTTTGCCCATAGTCATTTCTTACATCTTCGCTGAATACCGATTCAGTTGACAACTCATTTATTTAGACCTTGATAACTTATCATAAATATTAAAAATCAATAATTGTATACATGTCTAACAATAATACAGTACAAAAATATTGGTTTGCTTGTCCACTTGAAGAAACGCAAACACTAAACAGGCTGCTTGGGATTAACACTTTATACATTTACACTTTAACTGTAGAATAGTATGCACTTTATAAAAAAATACACTTAGAGTGTAGGTTTTATATATAAGGTGGTATAGACTGCACCAAGCACAACAGTTCAAAGCTCTAAACTAATATACCGTCCACACATTGTTTTCTTTCTGTGGAACAATTGGCGAACAACTTAAGCTATACAAAAGCAGCTTTACCGGGGCAAATTCGCGTTTCACTAGGCTCTGCAATTGTTCTCAAGCTTTTAGAGGGCAAGCTTGACGTTGCGCCCACAACAGCCTATCTGATGACGTACAAGACGGGCAAGTGCACTGCCAACTGCCTGTTTTGCCCTCAAGCCCGAAACAGCCGCTGTAAAGCAGACATGCTTTCACGGGTTTCTTGGCCTGTTTTCGCTACGGAAAGAGTTCTCAAAAAAATCAGAGATAGTTCTGAAACCCAAATAGTAAGGCGTGTTTGCATCCAAGCCCTAAATTATCCTGAGGTCTTCATGCATCTCGTCGCTTTAGTTACCGCGCTAAAGCGGCACTCAACTGTTCCCGTTTCGGTTTCATGTCAACCACGGAACAGCGGAGACATACGGCGCTTGCGGGAAGCAGGCGCAGACAGGATCGGCATAGCATTGGATGCAGCAACGGAAAAGCTGTTCAACCAGATTAAAGGTGCAAACGCAAATGGTCCGTACGTGTGGGAAAAACTGTTCAGGCAACTGAATGAGGCTGCAGAAATTTTCGGCAAAAGAAACGTCAGCACACATCTGATAATTGGGTTAGGTGAAACCGAAAACGATGCAGTCAGCTTGATCCAAAGATGCGTTGATATGGATGTTTCACCAGCCCTTTTCGCTTTCACTCCCATTCGCGGCACACCGTTGGAAACGAAACCGCAACCTCTAATTGAAACATACAGGCGAATCCAACTTGCAAGATACTTAATTGTCAATGGGCACGCACGCTCAGAAGACATGCACTTCGACAGTGCTGGTTGCTTAACAGATTTCGGCGTCGAAAAAGAAACGCTTACATGGATAGTGGAAACGGGCAAGCCGTTCCTCACTTCGGGATGCCCAGATTGCAACCGTCCATTCTACAATGAGAAACCAGGTGGACCTATCTATAATTACCCTCGAAATCTGCGTTTGAAAGAACTGTTAACGATAAAGCGGCAGTTAAGTTTACCGCCATAAGCTAAGAGACCGTTAGCTCAGCTTGTTTCCGAAGCAGGCGGTTTTTCGCTTTTTTCCTGCAGCTTGGGCTTTTGCCGAGTTATCTGCTCGACCAAACGCCAGAAATCCCACATCGTATAGCCTTTCTGCAGCTCTTTCATGAGCTTTTTCACCTGATAAAACGTCATTTGAGATTCGCCTTTGTCCAACCTTTCTTGAGGACCTTTTATGTGCCTGAACAATTCATCCATCTGGCGAGGTGAAGCGCGGATTCCAGCTTTTTCCAGAAGCTGCTGAATCAACGTTTGCTCCGTGTTTCTGCCTATGAACAGAGTTGCTTCGCGTCCGACAATTTCGGGCGGAAAAGGCTCAAAAAGCATGGGATGCGCTCGCATCTCTTCCAACCCTTGATCTACTTCGTGAGCGAAAATGCCATCTCCAACTATCGGCTTGTGAAACTGGACGGGTGTTGCGAACGCTTTTTCAGCTGTTTGCGAAAGCCTGTAAACTCTGCCTAAGTCAACTCCAGTATCGATGTTGTAGAGAAGTTCCAGTGCGGTGACAACCTCTTCGAAGGCTGCTACGCCTGCACGTTCTCCGAAACCTGCAATGCACGTGTGAAGGCAAGTTACACCTTCTTCCACCGCTGCTAAGGTGTTGGCAGTCGCTAAGCCAAAGTCGTTGTGGCAGTGAACTGAAAGCTCCACCTTTTCCTTCACCTTTTTGGATAACCCATCTCTGATATGGGACATTAAGTAGCGCATGGAAAGTGGTCTGATGAAGCCAACGCTGTCGGCTACGGCGAGTTTTGTTGCGCCAGCGTTTGCTGCGGCTTCGAAAATTTGCAGTATGTCTTCAAGTGGCGTTCTTGTGCCATCTATGAGTGTAAGATTTGTGTTTGCGTTATGTTTCTGTGCGTGTTCGATGCTTTCAACGGTTTTTTTTAGCGTTTGTTGTTTGGTGGTTTTTAGTCTGTGTTTGAGGCTGAGGCTGTTGAAGGGAGTTTCTATGGTTATTTCTTTTATGCCACATTCTAGGCATGCATCTATGCTTTCTCTGGTGGGTTCTGCTGAGGCTGTGAGGGTTGTGTTTTTGAAGGTTTCGTTGACTATTCGTTTGATATTGTTTTTTTCGTTTTCGGAGAGGGCTGGGAATCCGACGTTGATTGTGGCTATGCCTGTATCATCCATAAGTTTGGCGAGCTTAACTTGTTCTACGTAGGTTAGGAAAACCGTGGGGGCTTTTAGGGCTTCGCGGAAGGTTTCGTCCCAGATATACACTTTTTTGGGGAGTTTAGGGGGCAGGTTTTTTCTGAGGCGATTGTAATTTGCGATGAGTCCTTGGGCTTCGAGTTTCTTGAATATGGTTTTTCTCATGGATGCACCGTCCACAATGAAGTTGGATGGTTGCTGTGTTTTATCTGCAGTTTCGTATATAAAAATTGAATCGGCACACGAGGTGAAAGTGCAAAAGTCTTAAGTGTTAACGGTAATAAATCCAGAACGATGGAAGGAGCCTGTTATGAACGGTATCAAAACCACGGTTGAGCAGATTAGAACGTTGGAAACTGAACGGAAAAACTTGTTGCTTGAGATTGAGGAGCTTAAGAAAATGGCGGATGCGAAGGCTAGAGCTTTGGAAAGCGAGATTAACATGTTGCGGGACGAGGTGAAAGAGCTGCGTCTTCTCTTAAGCGGCGAAGATGATTCGGCGGATTTAAATCATAAAAAGAAAAAATGAGACCAACGCGCAAGAACTGTTGCTCGGTGCAGTCTATACCCCCCTTATATAAACTAAACTGCATAGAATCCCGCGAAAAACGCCGTGGTGCCTATTTGCTTTTGTTGTACGGTTCTCTCAGCTGGTTCGCTCGCATAAAAAGCGCCTTCAGTTCCTCGTCACTCGCACCTTGGCGCATGGGCGCCAAAATATCAACTAAATTATCGTTTCTCTTAAGGCAGGTCTTCAGTTTCCCGTCACTTGTCACCCGCAGTCTGGTGCAGTGGGCGCAGAACTCGCCGTTCTCGGTCGGATGCACAACTTCCACGGTCACGTCGGGAAGATGATATATGCGGCGGTTATGCATGAACCGTCTGGTTTCAATCTTCACGGCTTTCTGCCGAAGCATCTCCTCGTAACCATCCAGGAACTTGTGGTAAAACGAAAAATAGTCGCTGTTAACGTTCACGGGGTCAAGCTCGATAAGCTGCAGTATGGTGCCTGTTTGCCGCGCGAAATCCATCATCTCAGGCACAGCGTCAACGTTAACGCCGTTCAAAATGACCATGTTAAGCTTCACAGGGTACAGCCCAGCCGCAACCGCAGCTTTCACGCCTTCCAGCGCGTTTTCTATTCTTCCGTCAGTGAGCTTATGGTAGGTTTCCGCGTTCAACGTGAGCAGACTGATGTTTACGCGTCGTAACCCGCATGCACGCAGCTCCTGCGCTTGGAAGCCTAGCAAGTTTCCGTTTGTGGTCAACGAAAGGTCCTTTAAGCCAGGAATTGCAGCTACGCCCTTGACGATTTCGCAAAGGTCCTTCCGCATCAGAGGCTCTCCGCCCGTCAACTTAACCCTCGCAATGCCCAAGCTTATGGCAACTCTGGCAACACGTGCGATTTCGTCAACGGTCATTTCTTCGGCTGTACCCCTTGAACACGAACCGATTTCCTCGCCCTCTTTGTGGCAGTAATCACAGCGCAAGTTGCACCGCTGCGTTATCGATATTCGCAAGTTAAGAAGCGGACGACCGCAGTTGTCGGTTAGAACCATCGTTATTCACGCGCGTGCCTAACGATATGAGGCGCTTCGGGCAAAATAAGAGTTTCTACCGAAACCCGCACAGCGTCAGGGGAACCAGGAATGCAAAACAGCGCCTTGCCTTTCGCCACACCAGCCACGGCGCGGGACATAACCGCTGCGGAACCCACCATGTCGTAGCTTAGGCGCCGAAAAATCTCGCCGAACCCCGGAAGCGTCTTCTCCAAAAAAGGCTGAACCGACTCAATCGTAACGTCTTTCGGAGCAATTCCTGTGCCACCGCAAAAAACGGCAGCATCAAGGTCCGCAGTGTTCAAAACGTTTTTCACGGCTTCTTCAATCATGCTCTTGTCGTCCGCGATTATTTTTTTGGACAGAACCTTGTGCCCAGCGTTTCTCAGCAAAGCCGCAATGGTGTCGCCTGAAACATCATCTGTTTTCTCGCCTTTCAGCACTTGTTGATACCGAGATGTGCTACAAACGAAAACTGCGAAACTCAGCTTTTTAGGCGCCGTCGCCTTATGCTGCTTGGTGCTCTCGCTCACGCCGTTACACCTGTTTCAGTTTTCTTACAACATGAATGTTCTCTATCGCCGTAGTTGGGTATTGTCCAGCTGCATCTTTCTCGTACTGCTTGGTCATGTCCCATATCGTCAACAAACCCAGAGAGGCGGCAACTAACGCTTCCATTTCCACGCCGGTCTGCGCTTTAGTCTTAACGGTGGCGGTCACTTCCACAGCGGTTTTCTCCACGATTTCCGCTTCAACTTTCACGCTCGTCAAAGGCAGCGGATGGCAGAGGGGAATCAACGCGCTCGTTTTCTTAGCAGCAAGCACTCCGGCAATTTTCGCCGTGTAAAGTGGGTCGCCTTTAGCGATTTTTCCTTCTCTAATCAAATTTACGGTTTCAGGTTTTAGCCTAATAGTTCCTGTTGCGGTTGCTTCCCGAAAGGTCTCCGCTTTGCCTGAAACATCAACCATAGTCACACTGCTTTCCTCCCTAGATTGGATACGTTTACGGCTTATTTATTCTGCTCCCATGCCTCTATTAGGTTTTGCACCGCCCGCGCTTTAGGCGATGCATCGCTAAACTTGTACATGCGAATTCGCCCGTAAACCCTCTGCTGAAGTACGCCTTCAGACTCCAACAGTTTCAAATGCTGCTTTGTGGTCGAATAATTCAAGTTAATCCTACGCGCAATGTCAGAAATGTTAAGAGCGCCCAACCGCGCAACAAGCTTAAGAATTTTCATTCTTGGCTTGGAAGAAAAAACTGCCTCAATCTCCATGATGTTTCACGCTTACCTTTTTTCTAAAGCCGCACTTAATTCTTTCTCCAACTCGTAAGCGGGAACTGAGGGCAAAGAAACACGCGTTGACCTGCCACGCACGCCTGCCTCCGCGACTTCGGCTTTCAATATGCCTAACGCCGAGAGAAGCTGAACGTACTTCCACAGTTGAGTGTGACTGTGCGGCTGTTCGCCGTATTCTTCACACGCCATAGCGTAGGCTCCCTCGATTTCAGACAGGGAAGCGTAAGCCTTTGAATTTCCCTTGAAAAACCGAGCCGCGCCAAGCAAAAACAGTTTCTCATGAAGCCCCATAGAAGCCAACTCGTTTTTCCGCAGCGTCGGAGTTATGCTTGAAACCGCCTTCCGCACGCTCTCAGGCTCAACTTCGCCAGCGTCTTCAGCGTCAGCGTACTTGCCAGCCCGCCACAAAAGCTCAATGGCGAAGCGGGCGTTTCCACTCTCAGAAACAGCTAACTCAGCCACAAGGTCAATAACATCTTCAGGCACCGTAGAAGGCTCTAACGCCATCGCAACGCGGTCATTCAAAATGTCCACAAGCTGGCTTTTCGGATATCGTTCCAAGCTGATTACGTTACGTTGCAGCGTGCTCTTTGTGCTTGCGTCTAACCGCGTTATCGCTTTCAGGTCCCGCAGAATGAACAGAAACGATATGCGCGAAGGCTGACCTACTCTCATTTCCTGAAGCCGGGTTAGCTTGTAAACGGCTTCCGAACCCTCCTGATTAATGAACGCGTCAAACTCGTCCAACGTGAGGACCATGTGAGCGTTTTCTTCATCTAAAACTTGCACAAGAGTGCCAAGAAGCTCCTCGGAAGAGTAGCCGCGCTTGGGAAAGTTCGGGCGAAAAACAGCAAGTGCACGCTGTAATACGAGGAAGAGTTTGCCGCGGTATTCACGACAGTTGACGTGCACGTAACGAACGTTCACGTTCCGCTTGTTCGCTTCTGAAGTTATGTCCGCCCCGAAACGCTGGGCAAGGGCGGTTTTTCCAGTGCCAACCTCGCCTGTTATGATAACCCGCTGAGCCATCCTTTCTGGAAAACGGAACAGGAAATTGAAGAATTCCATCAATAAGCGGTGTTCTTTTTCTCTGTGAGGCAAGCGGCGGGGAATATAGTTTATGTCTAGTTTCGCCTCGTCTTTGAACACGCTGTGATGGGGCGCCACGGATTTTTAACCTCAACCTATTACTTTCAGGGGTAGTGTTATTCTTTTCTCTTACCGAGTAATCATTCTTTCTGAAACAAAAGGCTAAT
>CAZJBY010000067.1:0-7231 GCA_964544495.1 uncultured Candidatus Bathyarchaeia archaeon | reverse complement strand
ATAGGGCGAGGGATTTCCTTTCTTCTGCTAACCTGAGAGGTGTTCGTCTCGTTTGGGAGGTAAGAGCGCCTGTAACGTCAGCGGTGGTTGATTTAATGAGCGATTTTAACGCGATTCAATGTGTTGACTTGTCGAGGGAGACGCCGAGTGTGGAATCTGACATCGTTTATTCTCGTCTGTTCGGAAAGGGGAAGCATAACATTTGGCAGTTTACGGATGACGAGCTCTTGACGGTTGACAAGGAGATTGAAAGCATCAGTCCGCGTATTGTGGCTTTGTCTTATCATGGTGTTAGGATGAACTCGGATGCGGCGCGATATATGCAGTATAAGAAGACTGGCAAGTTTCTTCCTGTTACTTCATTCACTGGTGTTGATTCTACAAGGGCGGTTCTGGCTGAGGATGCGCAGTTTCCAATGTCAAAATCTGATTTGATTGAAAAGCAGGGTTGGAAAGTAGTCGATTTAACCCTTGGCAAGCGTGTCCACCTGTCGGAGTTGTTGTTGAAAATTCCTGAAAGAACTTACAATGGCATAGATGAGGTGGCTGAAGCTTTGGAGGCGGTTATTTGAAGAACGAAAACGTCTTCTTGGGCACTTCTGGCTGGAGCTATAAGGAATGGGAGAAAGTATTCTATCAGAAAGGCGAAAAGCGTAAGCTGCGAGCCTATTCCAGGGTGTTCAAGACGGTGGAGATTGATTCGACGTTTTATCGTTATCCTTCGAAGGGCATGGTGATGGGTTGGCTGCGTTATTCCCCGTCGGATTTTGTTTTCTCTGCCAAACTTCCTAAAGTGATTACGCATGACAAGAAGCTGGGTTTGAAGGGTGACGTTAAGGCTGATTTGGATGCTTACTTGGAGCTTATGTGCCCTCTGCAGTTAGGCGGCAAGCTATCCTGCTTTTTGATTCAGCTTCCGCCAAAGTACGATTATAATCCTGAGAATCTTGAGTCGTTTTTTGAGCTTCTTGACCCGTTGTTCAGGTATGCGGTGGAGTTTCGGAACCTGTCTTGGATGAGGGAGGAAACGTGGAGTTTGCTGGAGAAGTATAAGGTGGCTTATGTGATTGTGGATGAGCCTTTGCTGCCGTCTGAAGTGCATTTGACGGCTGATTTTGCTTATTTCCGTTGGCACGGTCATGGCGAGAGACCTTGGTTTGATTACAGGTACAGCAAAGAGGAGCTTGACCCTTGGATTCCAAAAGTAGAAGAGGCAGCGGGGAAGGTTAAGAAGGTGGTTGGCTACTTCAACAATCACTTTCACGGGTACGCCCCAGAAAACTGTCTATATCTTATCGAAAGACTTGGCTTGCTTTCAGTAGAACAAAGACAAGCGAAAGCAAAAACAGCAAAAAAACAATCACAACTTGGTGCTTTTTTCTAATCCGATTGGACCAAGTTTTAATTTCCTTCCCTCCGTTTGCCTATTAAATTTCTTTTGAACAGAACAATGACTAGAAAACATCAGAAAAACACACACAGAGCCTTCGGCTATCGCTCGCGTTTCTTGAAATAGTCTTCCATTTGCATTTGACCTTCAGCAACAACAGAGTATAAGCCTTTGATGTCTTTTGTACGAATTGCATTTAACCTCTTTTTAAGGTCTTCCAATGCGTTTTTCATACCTCTTGAATTAGTGGCAAAAACTAAGTCAAATAGTCGATTATTCTTATCACCCTTAACTTCTATACCATGAACTTCACGTCTAAACCGATTCATTTTGCTCTTAAAATGCTCTAACACATTGTCGATGTTCAGAGGATTCAGTTGTGCCCAATCTTCATCGCCGATAAAACTCGAAACTGACTGTCTACTTTCCGCTTTTGTTATGTTTCGAATAAGACTCATAGTAGGAAAATTCAAGATAATATCGCCTATTCCATACCTCATTAATGTCTCAAGAGTTTGCCATCTAAGGTCTGTATACTTCTGAGGATCAACAAAAGCCAAATAACAAGTATTCCCTTGAGGACTATACCTTTTCAACACATTCTTAATTTCTTGATTGCAATCAGCTTGAATTATTTCTGCTCCGCAAGTTTCGTATTGCATACATGCTTTGTTCATGCGTTGCTCTAGCACATTTCTACGTGTTTCGTCGCATTCTATGCAAATGTATTTGCTGAATGGTTTCTCCTTCAAAGTTGAACCTACTGCTACGATTGGTGACCCTACGAAGAAGCACTTGTCTGCTTCCATTAACCCAGACCCAGCGAATAAATCAATGTAGTAATAGGTATCAAACCACTTGTTTGCTATTGTTTGAAACGTGTACACCCAGTACATCAAGGCAATTTCTTTCTTCAGTGACCAAAACCCGTAATCTGGGTCAACTTCGGTATAAAGTTCAGGACTTATTTTTTTTAAAACATCCGTCATTTCTATTAGTCTATTCAGTTTGCTTTTTAGCCACTCGGAAGTGGGTGTTTTTATTTTAGCCATTATTCAGCTATCACTTTGATTGATTATCTTCAAACCATGCTGGTCTTATACTTTTTCTTATCACTAGTGAAGTATCCTTCATCTTTTCAATTAACTCGGTTGTCTTTTTAAGAGTTGGTTCTCGAAGTTTGTAACAGTAGTTGTCATATCCCACGTACACTATGAATGGGTTAATGCCTTCAATCCACTTTGAGAACATGTTCAGATCAAAATCCAGTATAGGTTCAATTGAAACCATCTTCCTATTCCAGTCCAACGATTTCATCGCTTCATACCTGTCTGTTGGAAGAGGAGCATGTGAAATGTTGGCAGTTTGAATGATTTCGTCATTTGTTGTTTCTATTGTGGCTCCAAGTATAGTGTTTTCAGGCATATATGGGTGAAGTTTCAGGTATCTTTCAGGGTTCTTAGTCATGAATAGGAAGTCTGCTTCTGGAAATTGTCTTATGTGGTCTAAAACTTGTTTTATCCAGTTGTCAGGTATGAAGTCTCCGAACATGTCACCCATGTCTGACACAAAGACTAAGTCACCTTTGCCGAACGTGACACGGAACTCCTTTTCGTTTAGGCTAGGTTTGAATCCTTTGGAGTATCTGTGACTATTCTTGAGTTTTGTTAAAGCCAAGTCTCTAGCCCAGCAGTAGTTACAGTTGTACAAGCATCCTGATATTGGATTCCACGTTGCCGTTACGATGTTGAACATTTTTCCATTTTTCTTCTTGTTCAGAAGGTGTTCAATCATGTCTTTGATTAATGTGAGGTTCTGGTTCTTCTTTAGCAGATTTAAGTATTCTTCCGCTGATATTGACGCAATTTCTCTTTGTTCAGTTGTTATAAGCTTGACCTCACTTTATTTCCATAGATAAGGATTATTGTCTTTTTAGCATTTCTGAGTAATCTTGCAGGTTGCTCAAAGGATTTTAAAGAATATCAGATTATTATTCCAACGCTGCATTTCATAATTTATTGATGACCTTTGCTTTCCTTGACTACTCTTCTTCTCTTGGGCAACGAATTAATGCCTCGGAAACGTGTCTGCAATTCCCCCGCACAGACGTAAACTGCAGCATTCTTTCTTTTATCCAGTTCGATCACCTCCTTTTCTGGCTTACATTTGCCGCCTTCTTGATTTGGCTTAATGCTTCATCCAAAATCTCCACCTCATCAGGATACAGGGTTTTCAAAGATTCTTGTAGAGAAGTCAACCTCTCCACTGGTATCGGTGGCAACTCTCTAAAAACCTCTGCTGCTAGACCTCTTTCTCCTGTTGAAGGTGGCTTCAAGTAAATAGTATCATTATCCACAACAATTTCAGGTATAGGTAACTTTTGGAGCATTATAGGCTGCTTAAGGTTTACAGGGCCTCCAAAAATCTGTCTGTTCAAGCAAACGCGCCAGCCGTATTTCTGAGGCAAAGTTCCAAAAGCCTCCTCAATCCATTTTCCGGCACTCTTTGGATTATTTTTTACTGCTTCACTAATCCCAATTAGAAGCACGTACATCGCCAAAGCTCCGATTTTGCCCGTGAAAACTCTCGTAAATTCTTCGTCACTAAACTTTTTCTGACCTATCGCGTCAATAACATCATTGAAAATGTACATGGATAGAACAGAAAACATGCTTCTCTGGGCATGCTTCCACTGAACTGCCTCCATTGAAAGACGGTAGGCTCCATTCTGTTTGACTAACCCCTTCTCCTTAAGCGTTGTTAGAGTGCGGGCAACCGTTGCCCTGCTTATGCTTTCTTTCTCCGCAAGTGCAACTATTTCTGTAAATCTGATTCCTCGCGCATCTGAACTTGCTATGATCTCAATGATTTTTTCATCAATTGATCTTTCTTCGCTTTCCCAATCAGTCCTGCGTCCCAACCATCATCACTCTCAATTGAGACTTAAAAGTATCATTTGGAAACTTAAATCTTACGGTGTATCCCAGTTTTAAACAGTGAAGTACAATGGCTGAATCTGTCATTTCCGCAAGAATGCCAAAACAAGATACAGAGCTAATCAAAAAAGTAGCCAAAGCTCGCGGAGAAGACCTCAGTGACTTTGTTAGAAGAGCGGTTTACAGGGAACTTGCAAGTCTAAGCTTTCTGTCCGACGAGCAGAAGAAAGCTTTGGGAATAGTAAAGCCCCTGTTTAAGGGTGAGGAGGGTGTGTGTATATGAGTGTGATTGTTTCGTTTTCATATCTTTCTTCTTTCTTCTTTACACTCAATACACTCATACACTACCACACAAACACCAACTCATACATTCAAAGGAAAGAAAGAGAGAACTTGCCAAGGCAAAACACCGCCTCTTCTACCCTACACACACGAAACCCTGGGGGAAACTAGATGGTGGGAAGAGACGGAGCAGAAGCTAGAAAAGAGAGGCTTCGGAGAATAGCGTGTACCATCCAAGCAGCCATCCACAAAGAAGGCGAGATTCCGCTTTCAAAAACTATCGCAGTTTTGCAGTACGAGATGGGTCTGACAAAAGAGAAAATTCAGGAGTACCTTGAGGTTTTACAGGATATTGACCAATTTTCTTAGACTTTGAGCATGACAAAATCAAGAAGGCAAATGAGGAAGAAACTTCAGATACAAATCAATGAGGTTGGCAAGCTTGTTTAAGGCTCTGGTCATAATTCCAAATGAAAAGACTGTGGAATATGGCAGTTTGTTAGCTGTGGCTAGGGCTGAAGCTCGCAAACGTGAGCATGCTGAGCGGAATCCGCCTATTCGCGCTTTGAAGTATTTTTCAGAGTTATGTGTTTACGTGGCTGTGTACGAGGCGTCAGACAAATCCGCTCAAAACTTGAAACAAAGAGGGTGAGATGGTGTATGACTGAGGATATAGTTGATTCACTCAAAAAGGATACACTTGATTTGAACCAAAAGCAAATCAAATGTTCGAAAGCTCCAAGTTTAAAATTAGTTTATGTGCGTTATGAAGACCATGTTTTGTATAATCGATGTTCCCCATGTTCCCTAAAACCACAGTTGCGCGAGGCGATCGGTTGGTTAAATTACGAGTGCGAAGATTACATAATCCTTTCTTGGGATAGGGATGCTGAACCGCCCACTCTGAGAGGCGGCGACCCTAAAGCCTCGGGGCTCGTCCTTTTAAAATCAGCTATTTTCGAGTTGAAAAGGCTTGAAGTCCATGCTTTGCCACTAAAAGAAAGCTTAGACTGCCATTTAAATTCCTCATCTGCCATAGTTCAAAGCGAGTATGCGCTTCAACCAAAGAAGCGAAAAACTCACTCCTCCAAAGGAGAAGAAAAGAAATGATGAAAAGAACTGCCTTAGCCCCCGCTATTACTCGCAACCGTAAACTCTCTGTTGAAGATCTAAAGAGCCTCAATCTTCCCATGACAATCCAAGGCGAACAAGTCATAATTTGCAAGAGCTTAACCGGTTGGAAACTCAAGAAGCCAGTAATCATCAAACTCAAAAACCTGTTAGACGCCAAAGAAAAAGGCTTAGTCGACTACATCATAAGATCCTGCTTAAATGACCGCCCAGGAGTAATTTCTTTCATATTCGAAAACCAAAGCATGCTAAAACTCGCCCGACATTTCCTGCGCCACTGCTCAGGCTCGCACAGAAGCTGTCTAACCTACTCGGTCAACGTCAGAAAATATGCCATCTGGATAGGACACAGCCCAGACTCAATCATTCAAGACGCAAAACCTCAAGGAGCCATTCCTGACCCTATAAGAGTCCAGAATCACTGCGGATTCCTAAATGACTATCTCGCTGAACTACAAGACGACTTCCTCAAACCAGCCTCAATCAACAACTGCATAAAAGCCGTCAAAACCTTCTATCACGTAAACGGCATAGAAATCAAACTCTTAGAACGTCTACCCCGAAAAGTAGCCTACAAGGACAGAGCTCCAAAACCTGAAGAAATCACAAGAATGCTAGACAAATCTGCAATCCGCGATGCCTTTATCATCGCCGCCTTAGCAACAGGTGGATTCCGAGAGGGAACCTTCTGCAAACTAAAATACCGACACGTCAAAGAAGACCTAGAAGCAAACCGAGTCCCAATACATATCCATGTCGAAGCAGGAATTACTAAAGGAAAATACCATGACTACGACACCTTCATTAAAGCTGAAGCAAGCTACTTACTGAAAATGTACCTAGCTGACAGAAAACGAGGCCGCAGATATACTCCGCCAGAAGAAATCACCGATGACTCACCTCTAGTTCGAAGCAACCACAACGCAAACAAGGTAGTAGGCGTGAGCGAAAAAACGCTAAGAAAAATCGTGCACACAATCGCCGTTGAAGCTGACGTCTCAAAGAAACTACCAGACAGCTGGATGTACAGCGTAAGAACACACAGCCTACGAAAATACTTCAGAACACAAATGAGCGCCTCAAAAATAGACAGCGAAATCATCAAATACTTCATGGGCAAAACCATCGACACCTACGAAGACGTTCAAAGCCTAGGCATAGAAACACTTAGAAACCTCTACACATCCGCAGGACTAGCTATTAGACCAAAAACTCAAGTCAACAGAATCGAACAACTCAAAGAAATCATCCGCGCCTGGGGACAGAACCCTGAAGAAATCTTATCCAAAGATGCACTTATGCGGGGAAACATCACTGAGATCCCAGAACAAACACAAAATCATCAACTGTCTGTTCTTGCTGATCAACTCAAACAGCTGATCAAACGGGAAGTCTCAGAATAAAGAACGAAAAAACTGGTAGTTTTTTCGCGTTAAGAGTGGCGCCGCCGATAGGATTCGAACCTATGACCGACTGGTTAACAGCCAGCCGC
>CAZJBY010000066.1:0-7662 GCA_964544495.1 uncultured Candidatus Bathyarchaeia archaeon | reverse complement strand
CTCTTTTCTCCTCGACAATGTCAATCTTGTTCTGAACGATGATTATGTTCTTTATACCAATAACCTCTGCCGCCGCCAGATGCTCCCGCGTCTGCGGTTGAGGGCACGGTTCATCAGCAGCTATCACCAAGATTGCGCCGTCCATTACAGCCGCTCCTGAAAGCATCGTCGCCATCAGCGCTTCATGTCCCGGAGCATCAACAAAGCTTATGGCGCGAACAAAAACGGCTTTTGAACCACAGTTGGGACAAAGAGGTTTAACGGAATAGTTTTTTGGTGGTTCGCATTTGGGGCACTTGTAGATTGCCATGTCAGCGTATCCTAAGCGTATGGTTATGCCTCTCTTCAGTTCTTCGCTGTGCCGTGACGCCCAAACACCAGTTAACGCCTGCACTAGCGTTGTTTTTCCGTGATCTACATGTCCTATGGTGCCGATGTTGACTTCTGGCTGTTTAGGAAGGGCTTTACTTGTGCTGCTCATTCTCGTCTTATCCATAAATCTTCATGAATTAGGGAAGAATTAACTGATGGGAAGTTAATAAGTCTTCCAGAGTGAATCAACTATATAAAAAAGAAATCTTTGAATCACGCTTCAGGTCTTTCCATTATGTTTTCTTCAGGTATCCCTCTCTGTGCTCGTAGATTGTGCCTTCCCGCAGTAGCTGCCAGATCATGCGTTCACTTTCAGCTCTTGGAATATTATGCTTCACCTCTAGCTCACTTACGAGTGCTGCCTTTTCAACCATGCCTGTTTCCTTTTCCATTTCCATCAACACTGAAAGAACCACCTGCATCTTGTCTCTGACGCTCTTGGGTCTCCCAGTCATTATTAAGTCAATGTCCACCTTGTACGAAGACAAGTCTATTCCAACCTCCTCCAAAGACCTCTTCATAATCGCTATCGCCGCTTCCGCATCCTCACCTGTAACTTCCTTTCTCAGCGCTACTCGGGCTCTTGCCTCAGATATACGAACAAGCGACTCAAGTTGGCGCGCAGTGATTGCCACCGGCGAACCTTCCGTTTCGCTTGCTGAACGCATTGCCAAATAAAACTCGCCGAGATGCTTCAGCGCATCCTTGCTTAGCACTGGCTTAATGGTTTTAGCGTAGCTTATGTATTTTCGCATCAGGTCTGTATCTATTTGTGCTTCTACGGGGCTTGCTCCTCGCCTGTGAATTTCAAGTATGTGTTTTGACATTTTTGCATCGGCTTCTTTGTCAGGTACATCTCTCAAAACAAAAATCAGGTCGAACCGAGACAGAATTGTTACGGGAAGAGATATGTTCTCAGCCACGGTTCGATGCGGCTCATATCTGCCTAAGGCTGGGTTGGCTGCTGCGAGCATGGCGGTTCGGGCGTTTAACGTGGCGACGATGCCGCCTTTTGCGACGGAAACGGTGTGCTGCTCCATGGCTTCGTGTATTGCAACTCTGTCTTCGGGGCGCATCTTATCCATTTCGTCTATACACGCTATTCCCTTGTCGGCCAACACCAGTGCTCCTGCTTCAAGGCTCATTGAGCCGCCTTTTTCTCTGATGACGGCTGCGGTTAAACCAGCGGCGGTTGTTCCACGTCCTGAAGTGTACAACCCACGCGGCGCTATTTTCGCCACGTACTGCAAAAGCTGCGACTTTGCGGTACCTGGATCTCCGATTAAAAGAGCGTTCATTTCCCCTCTAATGATGATGTCGGGAAGATTTTTGGATATGCCTCCAAAAAGAAGATACATGATAGCTTCCTTTATGTGCTCATAACCGTAGATGGAGGGCGCTATAGAGTTCATTATCTTCTTATGAACTTCAGGGTCTCTTGCAAGCGCAAGAATTTTCTCTTCCTCTTCTGGAGATGGAGGCCTAGCCTCGGGCTCTTTACCCAAGACTTCTAGTGAATTGGCGTCTAAATGCAAGATGAAAATGCGCAGTTTCCCTATTCCAGGGCGTGAGGGCGCAAACGCCTGAACTATTCCAACTACTGAAACGTGATCGCCAGGTCTGGCAAGATCAACTATTTCACTTCCAACAAGCTTCACGTTTAACGTGCGTGGAAGCTGACCAGGCGGCAAATCTTCGGGTTTTTCTTGAAGTCGCAGGTCTTGCGAATCTATAAATGTGGACTCATCTTGAACGAATTCGAATGGTCCCTCTCTTCCGCAGTCTGGGTTGGGGCATACGGGGGGCGCCTTCAAGAATTGACCCGTTTGTTCCACCTGATTTATGGTTCCGCAGCGTTTACATCTGAACGCGGCGTTCATAACCATGGGGCGAACTGGAGTGGCTCGGACGACGATGCCTTCGATCATAACTAGTTTTCCCATTTGCTTTGAGCCGAGTTTCCGCAGTTGCTCTTTACCCAGTAGCTTTACAATTCTAACGGTTACCTTCTCAATTTTTCCCGCGTATTCAGGGTCTTCGATTCCGAGTTGGGCATAAACCGCGTTACCTGCGTGCTGCAGATAGTCCTCGGGTTTTTCCATCAGTCTTTCCGCGAGTCTTTGGTCAAACCCGAAAAGTTCTTCAAAATCAACGGTGATTGATTCTGTGCCAGTTATAACCATCTGCGAAATTTTCTGACGATACTTTGCCTTTTTGAAGAACTCAAGGAAGCGTTCTTGAGGGTCTACCGTTGTTAATTCTCTCGCCATTCTGATAATCATTCTCCTTCAAAGTCTAGTATCTGTGCTTTCCAGTCGCTGATTATCTTGCCCAGTTGCTCGTAAATGAACCGTTCCTCACATGTAAATTTTTTCTGTATCTGTTCGGTTTGAACTGGACCTGAAGATAGCGCAATTATCTTTTTTAATCTGGAATTCACGATGTCCCGTGCTAAGTGCTTGGCTTTCTCGTATTCCTGCGCGTTCTCCGGGTTTTTCGCTATTTCGGCTTTAATGCTTGCGAGGTAGCGGCGAAGCTTAGGGTAAAAGTCTTCATTGAGTTCTGATATTTGCCCAGCTATCTGCACCCGTTCTTTCCATTGAGTCTTGTAGAGTTTGGTTGCGTCTAAGCCATCTTCTTCACGGAGATGCGCAATTCCTGATGCGACGAGACTCTGTGCTATCCAGTAGTAAACTTCGTACTCGTTTCCTTCTTCGAAAGGACCCGCAGATAACCCCGCGAGTCTTATTTCAGGATAATTTCTGTCAGCTACAACTCTTACAAGTAAATTTTCAAAGCAAAAATCCATTTTCTCGATTGGCATGGACATGGCGCTTCCTCTCCGTTCCGTTCTCTTATAATTTATGTGGTGCGCAAGATATAAGGAGCACAGTTTAAAGGTTTAGACCAAACAATTTGAAAATTTAGGAAGTTTAAAGTGCTGGGCTTACGGCCAGAGACCTAGTGTCCTTATTGATTGGGCAACTCTTCCTACTCCAAGCATCAACGCTGCTGTTCTCATGTCGCTTTCTTCCTGCTTCGACAGCTTTTGCACATCATGGAACGATTTCGTTATTTTGTTTTCCAACTTATCATCAACTTCTTTCAGCGTCCAGTGTTCCCTTGTCAAGTTTTGAACCCACTCAAAATAGCTCACCGTTACGCCTCCAGAGTTAGCTAGAATATCCGGGATCAAGCAAGTTCCCTTCTCATGGAGCACTTTGTCTGCTTCTGGGGTTGTGGGCCCGTTTGCGCCTTCAGCCACTATCTTAGCTTTTATTCTGTTCGCGTTATCCGTGGTTATCTGGTTCTGCAAAGCCGCTGGAACAAGTATGTCGCATTTTGTCTGTAGCAGTTCCTCGTTGGTTATGTTGGTGCAGTTTTTGTAGTTTATCACCGAGCCCGTTTTTTCTTTGTGGGCGTAAACAGCAGAGGGCTTTAACCCGTCTGGGCAGTAAATTCCTCCTGATGAATCGCTTACTGCGACTACTTTGCAGCCCAAGCTGTCCATTATGCTGGCGGCGTTGTATCCGACATTACCGTAGCCTTGCACTGCCACCGTGGCATTTTTCATTTTTAGATTTAGGATTTTGGCTGCTTCTTTCGTGCAGAACGCGACGCCTAGTGCGGTTGCACAGTTTCTTCCCTCGGAACCACCTATTTCCACGGGTTTTCCAGTGACGCTTTCGGGAACGCTGTAGCCTTTAAGCTGGCTGTAAGTGTCCATAATCCACGCCATCGTCTGCTCGTTCGTGTAGACATCTGGCGCTGGAATATCCCGATGCGGTCCAAGGTAATCAAAAATTAGGCTCACGTATCTTCTGGTGAGCCGCTCTAACTCGCCCTGTGACATTTTTTTGGGGTTGCAACATATTCCGCCTTTTGCTCCTCCATAGGGTAGGTCGGCGATGGCGCATTTCCACGTCATCCACATTGCAAGCGCGGTTACATCATCTAATGTAACGCTTGGGTGGTATCTGATGCCGCCTTTGAAGGGTCCTTTTACGTCCCAGTGTTGTACTCGGATGCCGTTGAAGACACCTATGGTGCAGTCATCCATTTTTATGGTGACCGAAACTATGAGTGCCCGTTTGGGGTTTTTCAGAATTTCATGTATCCCCGGGTCAAGTTCCAATTTTTCAGCGGCTATTTTAAGTTGTTCTCGTGCGACTGTTAATGCGGTGTGGTGTGTCATGAGGCATTCCTCATAGGCTAGGTGTTCGCCTTAAATTATTAAGAATTACTTTTTTTGGTGGCCCTGATGCTCTACGTTCTCTCGCCTTAATTGAAACCTGATGTGAACTTTCTAGCGTGTGTGGTGCGTTTGTCATTTTGCTGAGTAATTTGCTTCGTTGGTGACTGCGAGGGTTCGTCCTTCGGTTAAGGCTTGAGCCACTTTTCTTCTAGCACTTTGGAGAAGCCTCCACACGGTGCCTCTTGAGACGCCCATTTCCGCTCCTGCCTGTTCCTGAGACAAGCCTTCAAGGTCCACTAATCTTAGGGCTTCTATTTCGGCTGGTTCAATTGTAATGGGGCTGGCGGGTGTTTTTGGTTGTGGGATGAATTGTTCTACTTTTGAGGGAGTTGGTATGGTTACTGGTTTGGGGAATCTTCCTTTTCGTCCTCTTCTGCAGCGTCTGCGTGACATTGTGATCAGCCAATGTAGAATTGTGCCGTAATACTTATATATTTTTGTGCATTATCTAATAAATGTAAATTGTGCATAAACACAAAATAGAGGTGAAAAAAACATGCCAAGAGGAGACAGAACAGGACCATGGAGCGCTGGATCCATGACCGGAAGAGCAGCAGGATACTGCACTGGTTACCCAGTTCCCGGATACGCGAACCCACGCCGCGGATACGGAAGAGGATTTGGCAGAGGCTGGGGCAGAGGTTTCGGCAGAGGATGGTACGTATACCCACCACCCACAATTGTTCAGCCCGGTTACTCACAGACTCCAGAACAAGAAGTTACAACCCTAGAAAACTATCAAAAAGAATTAGTGGCAGAAAAAGCAGACCTTGAAAAAGAAATGGACGACATCAAAGCCCGAATCGAAGAATTAAAAGCAAAGCTAGAAAAAACAGAAACGTGAAATACCGACTTCACAAGAAACGCAAAAAACTATGAAAAAGGGAAAAACTCAGAACCACATAAAGGAGGATTGTTTTTTATTCCTCCAAGATTTTGTTTGCTTCGTCGCTGTAAGCGTCCATCACGTAGGGTAATCCCGAGATTTTCGCTGCTTCTTCTGTTAACGTCATAAGGTCCTTGCGAGAGATCGTTGAAAGTCTAAAGTTTCTGCTTCCTGCCATCAACTGCTGCAACCCGACTTTGAATCTTTGGCAGTAGGTGTAGATGCCCACAGCGCCCAGCGGTATGTCTTTCATTTTAGAGCCGAATTTCTCTTCAAGTTCCGCGTAGGCAACAAAGATTTCGTTAGCGCTTTTGCCGTACTTGGAGACCGAGTTGGGCAAGCTGTCTTCAGCTATCCATTTTTCTATGTTCTTTCCAACCATGCCCGGTATCATCAAAGCTCTTCCCATGCAAACAGCCTTAACGTAGGGGCTGCCCATTGCAAGCGCCTTGAACACGCCATCCTCAGAAGAGAACCCGCCAGCCATGGCAATGTCAGGAACCCGCATACCTTTTTGCGAGAGTTTTTCGCAGTACTTGTACATGAGCGACTGCAGATAGAACGTTGGGATTCCCCACTCGTTCATCATCGGCCAAGGACTCATGCCCGTGCCGCCGGGAGCGCCATCAATGGTCAGCAGGTCTAACTTTGCTTCAGCACCATAACGCAGTGCCATCGCTAGTTCCAAGGCGGAATAAGCGCCTGTCTTCAGAGTAATCCGTTTGAAACCTAAGCCGCGAAGGCGGTCAACTTCTTCTAAGAATTGCTCTTTGGTTACAAATCCCAAACGCGAGTGCCTTTCAAACTCTTTCAGTGCTCCTTTCTTGAAGGCTGCTTGGTTTTCAGGGAGGGCAGGATCTGGTGAAACGACATATCCTCTCTTTTTAAGTTCTGCGGCTCTTTCCAAAGTTTTAACTTTGATTTCTCCGCCGATGCATTTGGCACCTTGCCCCCATTTCAGCTCGATTGTCTCCAGGTTATGTTTCGATGACACGTATTCGGCTACTCCGAACCGAGTGTCTTCCACGTTCATCTGGACCAGAAGCTCACCGTAGCCTTCATAGAACTTTCTGTAAATCTCTATGCGGCGGTCCATTTCTGGCGATTCGGTTATCTTGCCGTTGCCGTCCAACTCGAGGGCTGGGTCGATTCCGCAAACGTTTTCTCCGCAGACAAGCGTTACGCCTGCAATAGCGGCACCGATGGCGAAGTGGTCCCAGTTCTTCCGCGCTATCTCCGTGGAGCCTAACGCGCCAGTGAATATGGGGACGCGCAACTTGACTTTCTTATCCCATCCGTATTCTGTTTCAGTGTCTACTCTAGGAAAGAGAGCCGTATCCGGATTTCCTTCTACCCCTTCGGGCAAGCCTTTTGCGCCTCGGGCGTAGCCTTGAATGTTCAGGTGTGAATAGTCCACGGGGTAGTTCTTGTCTGCTCCAGCGGTCATTCCACCGAATGGACCAGGGTAAAGTACTTCACGTCCTCTGAATGTTGATAGCCAGATTTCGCAACCGCCTCTACATCCATCGATGCATCTTGAGCAGATGCCGGACATAGGCGCAACGTCTCTTGATCGATTGAATGTGCTGGTTGCTTCATCCGAGTTTGGTCTTCTTAGATTCATTTTTCCACCTTTTAAATTTCTAAATAAATGTAGGTATTGCCTATATAATCCTTACTAAACATTCAAAAAAACAGCTGTTTACGAAATGATTACTTTTATGTTTTATATACCAGATGAATGTTTAACGATTTTTTCAACCGAAGGCGCTTTCCAAAAGCAAAAATGGGCAGCATCAGCATTTATTAGCCCTTGTTTATAATGTTACACGAAAAGGAGGACTTACACTTTGAGTTTTGAAATGTGGGCTGAAAAATACAGGCCAAAACGACTAGAAGACATGGTTGACCAAAAAACCATAGTTGAACGGTTAAAGAGTTTCGTTAGATCCAAAAACGTTCCTCACTGCATATTCGCTGGACCACCAGGGACGGGCAAAACCACAGCTGCTCTATGTTTGGCGCGGGATCTTTACGGTGAAGGTTACCGTGAACATCTTATGGAGTTAAACGCCAGCGATGAGCGCGGGATCAATGTTGTCAGGGAAACCGTGAAGACTTTTGCGCGTTCTCGCTCTATCGGCGAAAT
>CAZJBY010000065.1:0-7704 GCA_964544495.1 uncultured Candidatus Bathyarchaeia archaeon | reverse complement strand
GCCATAGATTCGATAAATGAGTTATGAATCCAGAATCAACACAATGTACGGCGTTGTCTCAACGAGAACTTCTCTTTAACTTAATCTCCATTTTTTCTCTTCAGTTTAACTCCCCTCTCCCCTTAGCCCAATAGTCGTTTCGGTGATAACTTAAAAACGGTAAAGAACGCACTGTTCTAACCCTCACAAAAAAGGGAGAAGTGAGAAAAAAATTGTCTCAAAACACAATAATCAAGACCAGACCATCTCAACCTCTGCTCTCGCTGAACATGCGAAACATAAACCAGCTGTTTCCAGGCTTCGCAACAGGCGACTTCGCACTCCTCCACGGCTCACACGCAGTCTCATCCTTAGCATCGTTGCTGTGCATAAGATCTCAGTTACCACCCCAGCTCGGGGGATTAGGAAGCAACGTAGTCTTCATAGACGGCGCAAACACCTTCAGACTCTACCAAATAACACGCTTAGCCCGACTACATCAACTAGACCCTAAACAAGTGCTGGACTGCATCTACATCTCCAGAGCTTTCACCGCCTATCAAATGACAGCGCTCATACTGCAGAAACTCGAAGACGCAGTTAAAACATGCAACGCTAAACTCGTAATAATCTCTGACATAGCAGCCATGTTCCTAGACAAAGATGTGCAAGAAGAAGAGGCAAAAAGAATCTACAGCCAAGTCACAACCCGCCTATCAAACTTCACCCGAAAACAACAAGTCATCACAATAGCCACGTACCCGCCTCACGAAGACAGCCGGCGCAACATATACCTTCAAGCCTTAACAGCGACAAGAGCAAACGTAATTTTGAGCCTGAAACAAACAAAATACGAGCGAGAAGTGATTTTAGAGAAACATCATACCTTCAAGCTCGGCTCCGCTGAATTGCCCTCGGAAATCCTGCCTTTAACAGCGTTCATGGAGGCTTAGCAGAGTGGGCAAAACCGTTGAAACCTACCGCATGGCATTAGATGACGAAATCCGCAGGTGGAAAGGATTTGCCAACGCTCTCCGCAAAGAAGACCGAGAAGCCTTCGAAGCGCCTGCGTCAACAATAATCCTGAACTCCTCCGCGTCCAACTCCTTCACGTGTTCGCCCCGAAGCTTATTCAGCACCTGCCTCAAAAGCCGGCGATCCACATCCTCAACTGGAAGCCTAATCACGCTGCACTCGGTCATGCCAAGCTCTTTCATGGCTAAGGCTCCCTGCTCCCCGTCAGCCACCAAGAGATCTTTGTTAGTCACTATCGGAATCATGTCACCCCACTTGCGGATTGATGCTTTCAGCCGCTCCATACCCTCTCGCGAAAGCCTGTTAAGGTTGCATTTGTCAAATTGCAAATCTTCTAGGCGCACGCGCTCCGACATCGGAATCTGAATCTCTTTTTCAAACTCATTCTGATTTTCCATTTTCCTTCTTCTTCTTTTCTCGCTTATACCATTCACATGGGTTAGGACACGACGGACACTTTTCTCTGAACATTTTTTCGTCAAACTCACGATCCGCTTGCTCCTCTTTGTCCAGCTCTTCCAGCTCTTCAGGTGTCGGGTTCACTTCCGAAAGCGAATCTATTTTCCAGCGTTTTTTAATGTAATCGTGGAATGACTTTTCGCTGAACAGGTTTTTTTCCCACTTGTTGTAAACGGGTTTCAGCCGTCGGTCTTGTTCCCCAGCGCATAAATCGAAGAAGTCGGGAGCGTGCATAACTTCGTTTTCAGCGTCGGATTGCTCCGTGTACTTCTGCGCCTCTTCTACAAGCCACATGAAACGGGACCAAAATACCATTTGCGCTACCGGATTATCATGGTAGATAAACGCCTTGCCGAATATGTCAAACAACAGCCAAAACCGCTTGAAAATAAGGCGTGTTGACTCTTCCACTACAGCCCTGTCAGCATCGCTTAATTCGGGACAGCATGAACCGTCTAAGCCGTTTCTGAAGTTCTCTAAGTCTTTCAAGTGTTTTTCTAAAATGCACTGTGCCGTGTGGCGTAACTGTAGCTCTTTTTCGTCATCTATCAGCAGCCTTGACTCTGTCGGCTCCTCTATAAGGCTCTGCTTCTCTATGTCGTGAAGTTTACGGCTTAACCCGTTCATCTCTTTTTCTCCTCTGGTTTCGGAATTAGTATGCTGTTCTTCAGCTTCTCCTCCAATGTGATAACCCTGAGTTCCAACTCTTCGTCCTTAAGCAAGCTGCCGTAGGTTGAGACGGCTGAAACCAGCACCCTCGCCCAACCCTGCTTAGCCCGATCGCTGTTGCCGCCAGCATGAATTTTCTTGTGAGCCGTGCTTAAAACGCCGTCTAAAACGCGAAACAACGTGTTTCTGCGCTCCTTCGCCGAACGGTTTAATGACGGTTTCCCATCGGTTTCAACCATTTCGCTCTCCCTCTATGATCATTCTAATGGAAGTTTAGACAACACAAGGCTCTGGCTTAGCGAATTGGCTACCCAAGAGACACCACAAAACGAGACAACACTGATATTATGTATGTTTTATGAAATAAAATTTTCCCTCGATAAGGTGCTTAAAGCGGATTTCATGGTTTGCTGGGATTTATGCAGGCAGTGTGCTGGAAACTAATGGAAAACACAAACTATAGGAGAAAAGATATTGTAGTTGCGTTTCCCACATGAATCCTTTCAGCCCCTAATCATCGTCACGTTTTGGTTTGCTGGGGTTCCTGTGATTGTGAAAAATGGAAAAACACAGACCAACGTAGCAGTTGCGATTTTGACTTATCACATGAACCCTCTCAGCCCTTGTTTTTCTCAGCGACTTAATATTTTAAACCCGAAAAAGGGGGAAAGAGATTGTTGCATTTTGGCTTTACTAGCTACTTGCGTTTGAGGAACATGTACGCGCCGATAGCGACCACAACTATGACTATGACTATGACTGCAATCGCAGCGTATACTGCTTCCATTGGAAATCCTGCTGGTGGAGGAGGCTCAGTGTCGCCGCCCGCCGTTGGAGAAGTCACAGACACAGCGTTCCATTCACCGTAGGCGCCGTTGTAAGTGATTCCTAGTCTTCGCATACCATCGTAGTAGGCTACCCAGCCCCATTCGCCAACCTCAGTTGGGCTATACGAGAAGGTGAAGTAGCCGCTGTTGTCCGTTGTCGCCGTCAATGGCACGTCTTCGCCGCTAGGTGTAGTTAAAGACAGCTTTATTGTCGCGTTTGGAAGTCCTGGATGATATTCGCTGGGTTCGCGTAAGTATGCACCACTAGTAGTATTAGTTCCATAGCTCCATACCGACATAGTGGGGTTTGATGTTAGTCGCCCGGCTATAGTGATTGTTTCGTTATTCCACATCGTCTCGCCTTTGTCGGACGTTGCATACAAGCTGAAGTCTACTATTGGGGAATCGTCAAAGCAGTACATTTTACCATCGGTACAGCCACAGTACATCTTGCCTTCCCAAATCGCTGGCGAGGTAGGCACGTTTCCGCCAACTGTGCACACCGAAAGTGACGATCCATCCTCAGCGTTGAGCACATACATGCTGCCGATGTCGGAGCCAGCATAGATCTTTGCGCCAGTTGGGTCGTCTGCCCACGCCATCGAACCCTGTATCTGGTAGCCTAGCCATGATGCCCATTCGCGGAGTCCGTTCTTTCGATTTGCGTAGCTGAAGTCAGGTGGTTCAACTGTTCCCGTGGTATTGGGATTTTCAGCGTCCATCTTAGTGACGGCGAAGAATTCAGGAGCATATATCTTTCCGTCCACGTAGCACGGATAGTATATGGGTTGTGAGTTTCCTGCACGTGACTGGTTCCAGATGCTTTCGCCTGTAGTAGCGTTGAAGGCAAACATTATAATGCCACCTCCCCAAGAGCCTGAAGGAGCACTCATGCCAATAGCGTCGTAGTCTACACCAGACATAGCGGAACCGTATTGGACTCCTCCACCCACGTATACCACGCCATCAGCTGCAGTCGGTGAACCCACATTGTAAAGCGAGGAGTAGATAGGTGGCTCAACGTAGTGGTTGAGCGTGAAGGCGGTCTTCCATACTTGGCTGCCACTGTTTGCATTCACAGCGTACATGTATCCGTCTGTTGATGTTGTGTAGATTATGCCGTCAGAGTAGCTTGGTGAACCAATTATTGCGTTATCAGTTTTGAATTTCCATTGCACTTTTCCGTCCAAGTTTAGGCAGTAAAGATTGGCATCCTTTGAGCCGCAGTATATCTTATTGTTCACAACGATGGGCGAGGATCCAGGTTTAGCTTCGCCAGGGTTGAGGAAGTTTGTGAATAATCCTCCGGCAGAAGTCTTCCACAGTTCATCTCCGGTGTCAGCGTCTAGACCGTAGAAGTAGCCGTCGTCTGCGCCAGTGTAGACTTTCCCGTTCAGGACAGCTTGTGACGCACGTACATAGAAGCCAGTCGTAAAGCGCCAGATCTCCTCGCCAGTATACGCGTTTAGACAGTAGATGTTGTGGTCGTTTGAGCCAAAGTACACTTTGCCATCCACAACCGCCGGTGAACTGTACGTGTCGCCGCCAGTCTGGAACGCCCACTTAGGCGTCGAAATGTCCGCGGGACCCTGTTGTCCCACAGCCACTCTGGGCTGGTCAACGTTTCCTATGAGACCAAAGTTCCAGTCCGCTGGGTCACCGCCAATGCAAACCAAGTATGCGGGGCCTCCCCAACCGCCGGTGCTGTAGGTGCCATAGAGGTTTCCATAGGCTATCGAAGGATAAGCAAATACTATGCCCTGTAGATTCCACATTTCTTCTCCGGTGTAGGCATCCCAACATGAAAACGACGAGTCATCAGGCATTACTAGCGTGGAGGTTTGTCCTCCCCCCCTATCACATTTTACGCCGTAGACCTTGCCATCTGCGTACGCCATAGTATCATAACGAATGTTAAAGTATCCAGCGTTCTTCCAAACCCGCTCTCCTGTTTCAAGGTCCCACGCGCCCACACTGCCATAAGGATCAAGCTCGTCGGTCTCGTCAAAAACCATTCCTGCACCAACACATCCATGATAAGCGGTGAAAGCCCTCTCACCTTTTGGTGTTTGCCACAGCATCTCGCCTGTGGCACCGTCAAGGGCAGTTATATACCAGTTTACTGCTGAGATGATTACCTTGCCATCGTAGTACATTCCTGTTTGCTGCGCAACTCCGCCAAAGAGTGGCGCTTGCCACTCCACCGTTCCGTTTGCGTTTAAGGCGATAATATCTCCTTCAGTAGTTCCTAAGAAGAGCAAGCCATCGCCAGAACAAAGAATTTCAGAAGTCGTATCAGCCCAATAATCCCAAAGTGGTTCAGTTTGAGGAACAGATGGATCTGACAGGTCAATAGCTATAACTCCTGCATGCTGCTTAGTTGGATCATCCCATGATGGGTCACTATACATCATCATCCACATCTTCATGCTATCAGAGTAGTGACCTCCAAAGTATGAGCCACTACCAGGCATGCCATGTTGCCCCGCAGGAAAGTCAAATTGCCAAATTTGTTGTCCGTCTGAAATTCTGCGAACCGATATGCCTGTGCTGCCTTGTGTAAGAAAATAAGTATCGTCAAGCTTGAATACGTTGTTTTGGCCTGTAGCAGAGATTGATCCATCAGGATCAGAAACGTAGATTTCATCGCCAGTAAAGGCGTCATAAGCGTAGACACGACTGCCACTAGTGACGAAGGCTTTTCCGTCGAACACGACAACATGACTATTTCCTGGCGTCTGGATTTTGAATAGTATGTCAGCTTTTTCAGGGCCTGGTCCTGGATTGCCACTTGACAATCCCTCGTCATACCCGGCTCGAGGCCAGGGGTACTGCATTATGTCACCGTAATCGGCAAGTGTTGAGATTGGTGGAGCCGTACTAGCAGGATGAAAAGTTGCAGAGTTTCCAAGTAACACTAGAGTCGAAGAAATCAAAAGTAAAGCTAAAATAGCAAACGCCATTTTCGCGGTTTTTATTTTTCTATTTTCCATTTTTTTCACCCAATGAAGGGCTTATATGCATAATTGAAGCAATTCAATCATACAAGAATAAGTTTAAGGTTTTGGCATATTTAACAACTATTTGGTAGCTTTGCTACCCGAAATTACGAAAGATTTATGTTTTAAAATAGCCTTTTCTAGAAATAGGAAGGGCGTACATTTTGGAAAATTCGGTCGTAATCCTAAAAGATTTGGGATTGACCGGTAGAGAGGCCAAAGTATACATTGCACTTATAAGGTCGACATCTCTAAACATAAAGGAAATTTCCAACTTTTCCAAAGTAAAAAGACCTGATCTTTATCGCGTACTCAAAAACCTTGAACAAAAAGGGTTGGTGGAGAGAGAAATCACCTATCCGATAAGGTACACAGCGATTCCTCTTCACGAAGGTTTAGATCTCTTACAGCAACAGAAAGATGAAGTATACATTGAACTGAAGAGAAAAGTATCAGCATTAAGAAACTCTGCGAAAAAACTGCATAAACAAACCTATCCAGCAACAGACGAATCAAACTATTTACTTGTGCCAAAAAGCAGAATGATAACTCGATTAGAGCAAGCAATCGATAAATCAGAGAAAAGCATTAGTGTAATTCTTTCGGAGCCGTTATTTTTAAAAGGTATCCTTCGTTTTTCTGACAATATTGAAAAATCTTGCCACCGAGGAGTAGAATGGTTTTTTATTTTAGAAAAACCAAGCGTAGAAAGCACAATTAAGACAATAAAATCTTTTAAGAGCAAAACACCGAACTGTCAGATCAGGTTTTTAAAAGCTGCTCCCAAAACAGTTACAGCCATCTGTGACCAGAAAGAAGTCTTTATTTTCAAGAATCAAACGGGAAACCTCACAGGGGCATCTGCCTTATGGTCAAACAACGAGAATCTGGTTTTTCTAATCAACGATTATTTCGAAGTTCTATGGTGCGGCTCACCGCTGTGGAAGATGAAAGATCCAATAAGCGGAAGAATCATCTGATAATTTCTAATTTTGCTGAAAAAGGAGAAAATTACCAATATACTCGAACCAAACGAAAACTTGACATCGAACACTATATTATAGCTGGTCTTCAAAAATAAGGGGTTTACGGAAGACATCGCCACTTCTGGAGCTAATTACTAAATTAAGTAGTTTTGTTGTTGCCTTACCACAACTACACATATTTAAGAACGCTTAAATCGTTATAGATTGTCAGGTGCAATTTTATGAGTGATAAAGAGGGACATCTACCTCACTCCCCCGGAGCGCCGTCATCTCAAGATATTCCAGCAAGAGGAGCAGAGCCGAGCAAGTTTCCTTGTCCAATCTGCGGCAAAACTTTCCAGACCCGATCGGAGATGGAAAGACACAAAGACACAATGCACCACGAAACCAAAGGACACCAGTAGCACGCTCAGCCTCGATAACAATCTTGGAAACCTCTCCAGTCCCTCATGAACTTAGCTTTCCCCGAATGAATCAGGGCGTGAAAAGAAAAGGATGTGCGGGTGATGTCTCCACTTGGTGAGGGTTCAACCAAATCCTTGTCAATCATATTAGCCTCAAAGAATTAACAAAAAATGGAGAGAGGTCAAGTTAAATTCTCCTTCAGAGTAGCGCTTCCGCTATAATTTTCAGTTTGCTAAAAGATTCTTAAACAATAAAAAGAACTAGTAGTTTTTTCCCATTATAAGACGCGCATCCTATCGGCGGCGCCAAACCACACGCACATTTGTACTGCACACAATCCTCCTT
>CAZJBY010000064.1:0-7724 GCA_964544495.1 uncultured Candidatus Bathyarchaeia archaeon | reverse complement strand
GTCTACTGCATCGCGCCGTCGTTTCGCGCTGAAAAAAGCAGGACAATCAGGCATCTGACGGAGTACTGGCACATCGAAGGCGAATGGCCCTTCGCCGACATGGATGACCTGATGCGCTTTGAAGAGGAGCTTATGGCGCACATCTGCCAGCAAACCGCGGACAAGTGCAAACGCGAACTCGAAGAATTAGGCGTCGACGTCTCCAAGGTGGCTTCGGTTAAAACACCCTTTCCAAAAATGACGTATACTGAAGCGGTTGAGCTTCTCCGCAAAAAAGGCGCGAAGCTGAAGTGGGGCGACGACCTCGGCTACGAGGACGAGAAGACCTTGGCAGACGAGTTCGGCAAACCGTTCTTCGTCTATGACTATCCAACTGCCATCAAAGCGTTTTACTGCAAGACACACAGTGACCACCCCGAAGTTGCCATGTCCGTGGACATGCTGGTGCCCAGAATAGGCGAGGTCTCCACAGGCGGCGCCAGAGAAGACGACAAGGAAACGCTGATTAAACGCATCCGAGACATGGGCTTGAATGAAAAGGACTACGACTGGTACCTGGATCTCAGGCGCTACGGCACCGTGCCACACGTGGGTTTCGGCTTAGGCTTGGAGCGGCTGCTGGCTTGGATGCTTGATTTGGAAAACGTTATCGACGCGATTCCGTTTCCGAGAACCACCAGAAGATTCTACCCGTAAAAAGTCTTTCAGACACTATCGTTCTGGAACAGCGCTTTCTTTTTTTGGCTCTAAAAAAATATGCTATTACGCAACCGTCTTTTCTGGCCGCTAGCAGAGTCCGCCTTGTTTAAAATAGTAATGCTCTTCCTTCTTAGAACCGAAGCTTCTCACACCTTCCCTCTTCAGCTGCTCCCTAAGCTTCGCGGCGTACTCCTCAGTTAATTCGCCTCGCTTCTCCAAAAACGCGATTATCGCCTCTGCCTGCTCTTCCGTGTCGCAGCGCCGTATGAAATCCACAACGGTTGGGTCGTAATTGCGAAACTTGTCCGGCACCGCCTTTTCAGCGGCGTCAGGGTCTGTTCTTACAGCGTCTATCGGGACTTTGCCTTCTCCGCCTTCAAGCTCCTCAGATAGGTTCGGAAACATCTTTTTGAACGATTTCTTATCGATCTCCATGACTTTTCAGCCTTCAAGCACCGCTTCACGTTAACATATGAAAACGCATCCTTAAGTGGTTTTTTCCTTGAATCGGCAATTTCTCAAGTTACACAGGCACAAATTTCTGCTCTGGGTTTTCTTTAAGCACGCGTTCTACCTCTTGAACGTTAAGCCCTTTAAGCTCGTCTCCGAAAATCTCACATTTTCTTCTGCGCCCCGCCTCCTCAGCGCTTCGAACAACGAGTTCAGCTGTTTGCTTGCCTGACGTTTCAACGTATATGTGAAAGGAAGATTCAGGTTTTCCCCGTTTGGTTTCGGTGGTCCACTCAGTCTTAGACGTTTTGAAGCCGTTTTTTTCGAGAGCGCCTATGACTTCTTCGGGCGCATCATGGTAGAGGGCTATGTCGATGTCGCTTCCCGGTCGGATGGTTCCACGCCAAACGCTCCCGATTAAGACGGGGCAGTACGCCTTGAGGGCAATCATTATTTTCAGGGCTTCTTTTCGCATCTGGATTAACCGTTCTTTTCTGGCTGCTCCTTCATTTTCCTCAGCGATTCTGTCGAGTTCCAAGGCAACTTCAAGGTTTGAGGGGAGAAAGTGGGCACCTAAAGTTTTTGCAGCTTTTAATTTGGCTTGTTTGTACTCTTTTTCGGCTCCAAAATACAGGAGGGCGGCTGCTTCCCTCGCGATTTTGCATCTTACGTCAGAATCGCTGTTCAATTTTTCATCAGCGTTTAATTGCTTTTTCGTATAATTCCACTGTTTTTTCAGCAATTTTGTTCCATGTGAACTCGCTCAGGACTCTTTTTCTGCCGTTCTTTCCAAGCCATTTCTGTCTTTCCGGGTTTTCCAGCGCGCTTATTATGCCCCATGCAACGTCTGAAGGGTTATTTGGGTCTATGTGGTAGCCGCATTGTTCTTCACCGCGGCAGATAACTATTTCCCGCATTCCGCTGACGCCCGCAGCACCTACCACAACGGGCTTCTCCATGCTCATCGCTTCAAGAGCAACTATGCCGAAAGGTTCGTAGTAGCTTGGAAAAGCCGCTACGTCACAAGCCGCGTAGTGCTGGATGCGGTCTTCTTCGGGAATGAAGTCAAAACGGAACCGCACGTAATCATCCAGCCGCATGGTTCGGGTCAGATTAGTCAGGTATTCTTGCTGGTCGCCCACGCCCACTATTACAAGCTTTGCGTTGGGAATCTTGGACAAAACATGCGGCATCGCCATAATCAATTTGTCAACGCCCTTAACCCCCACAAGTCTTCCCAGAAAGAGAATCATCGAATCGTCATTTTTGAGGCCGTAAAACTCCTTGACTTTCCGCACTTGTTCATCAGACACGTTTTCTGGGTCATACTTTTGCGGGTCGACTCCGTTGTAAGCGACTTCGATTTTGTCCCGTGGGAAACCTAGGTTTATTAACTCATCTTTCATGGCGTACGACACCGTGATAATCATGTCGGCCATCTTGGCTCCGCGCAATTCAATGTTGCTTACTACGCTTGAGCCGTTTCCTAGGGTTCTTCCCTTTTCAGTTGAGTGGACATGAAAGACTAGGGGAAGCTGACTTTCTTTTTTCACGGTGACTCCGCCCATCACCGAAAGCCAATCGTGAGCGGCTACAACGTCGTAGTTTACTCCTTCTTTCTTGATGAGTTCATTGACGAGTTTTGACGCTGTAAGATAATTATAAACGAGAAGATTGCCGAATAAATGCAGTCCTCTGCCCCATTTTTTGATGTCTTCCGCAATCACGTCAGGCAAAGAATCGGAAACGTCAATGTGTAACGGACGGTGAATCTCTATGCCACGCCAAATCTCTCTCGTTGGAAGAGTGCCACCATCATCGTTCATCGTGAAAACGGTCACGTCATTATCCATCAGAACGAACTTGCGCGTTATTTCAGCAGCATAGGTTCCCAAGCCACCGACGATTTTAGGCGGATACTCATAAACAAGCACAGCAATCTTCATTCTTGTTGCTCACCATTTTCCAATGTAGCAATAGAAACCTGCATACTAAAGCTTTGCTTATTTTAGGTTCAGTAAACCGTTGAGAAACGTTGATTAGCTTGTGTGCGCATTATACCCGATGAGGTATCGTAGCCAATGAGTTTATCACCCATTAAATACGAGATACTGGAGACCATGTTGCTGCTTGACAAGCCTGCAAGAGCGACACATATAGCAAAAGAAGCTGGAAAAGAATTTCCCTCCGTTATGATGCACATCATCGGACTTACTCGTATGGGATACACAACTTCACCTGAAAAAGGAGTTTACACTCTAACGGAAAAAGGCAAAAAAGCACTTGACATACCAGAAATCAACGGAGAAACCGCCAAAGCAATTTTAGCATCCACGCCACAGGAAAAATCATTCCACTTTTACGCTGACATAGGAAAACCGTTAAGCCTCGACGCAAGCAGCCTCCAAGATTTTCGCGACAAAATTCTGAAGGTCACCCTCGACTCCATAGAATTTCACAAGAGCAGAGGAGATTTTGAAGCTTGGTTCACAGCTCTCGGAGACGTAGAACTTGCGAAAAAGACGGCGTTGTTAAAAGCAAAGAATATGGATAGAGCGGAGCTGCGCAAGAGACTGCACGATATTGTCGAAAATCGATGTGCAGCGTTAACTAGCGTGGCTGAACACTCGATTTTACCTGTGTGACTCGGCTACTTCAAGTGTTGAAGCGTTTTCCGAGCTTCTCAGAACCTGCTGTACTATGTTATCTGACTGTACACAGGGTGTCCCTTGAATCTTAGGGTGGTTTCTGATTTTTCGAAGGTTCCGCTGGGAAGCCTGGAGCATATGGATTTTACGATTGCGCCGTTTGCCGTGAACCGCACGCCGTCAAGCAATTCACCTTTGGTTATGCCTGACGCCGCGAAAATAAGCTCATTTCCCTTCGCCAATTCATCCTCAGCATAGGTTTTATCAACATCAACCCCCGCGGTCTTCAGTCTTTGCAGTCGGTCTGCGTCGTCCTTTTTGTCACGCCAGACCTTAACGAGCATGGTGCCACCCAGGCATTTTATGGCTGTCGCGGCGATTGTTGCCTCCGCACCTGCACCAGCACCTACTAGCAAGTCAATGCCCGAATTTGGCACGCACGTGACAATGGAACCTGCGATGTCGCCGTCAGCGATTAGGATGATTCTCACACCCATTTTTCTTAGCCTCGCAAGCAAATCGGTATGTCTATCCCGCTCAAGCATAATTACGGTGAAATTCGAAAGAAGCAATTTCTTCTGGGAAGCCACAGTCTGCACGATTTCTTCAATTGACATGTCTAAAGAAAGCTTCCCTTTTGATTGCCCGTCGGTTGCCACTTTGAAGTAGTATCCATCGTCAGGGAGAACCTGAAGACAATCCGCAGGAGCACATGCCAAAGCTGAAATAGCGTCCTTTCTTCCCTTGGAGGTTGCTGTTGTGCCGTCAACCTGATCTATGACAAGTTCCACTTTGGGACCGTTACCTGTTCCTACTTTTTCGCGGTAGCTAAACGCTGGGGCATTATCTTTTGGTCCTTCACAACAGATTACTTCACCATCGATTTCTGTCTGGTTCAGCACCGCCCGAGAAAAATCAAGAGCGGTCTGGTCAACCTTGTTCGGGTTACCCTTGCCGATGTGTAAGGCTGCGCCCACCGCCGCTGCTATGGTGATTCTCGTCAACGACGGAGACAACGCTCTTAAAGAGACCATGCTCTATCGCCTCTTCCGCTCCTTCAACCACAAGTCCGCAAAATCAACGTAGTTCTGCGCAATTTTTTCAACAGCGGCGTTTCTGTCTATCTGTCCTGCTTTGTACTCTGCTAGGGGTTGCCAAAAGATCGTCCTTCCAACGGCGAACCCGATGATGCCGGGTATTTTAGCTCCTACCGCAAGCCATTTCTGCACTTGCTCCTTGGATGCTCCTCTTCCGAGAGTTATCACCCCTGATTTCCTGCCTTGGATCTGGACTTGAGCCACAACAGCTTTTGCATCTTCTGGCTTATCTACGCCTTCAAGCTTCCAGACGGCTGGTTCAACTCCCGCCATCTGAATTTCTTTTATGCTTTCAACCATGAGTTTGGGGCGCATGTCTAGATCAAAGTTTTCTTTTGACCCGCTCGATTCTGCCAGTTGGCTGGGCGTTGCGGGAACAATTAGCTCAAAGAGGAAAGGCTTTTCCGTTTGTATCAGGTAGTCGCTGAGTCTTTTCAGCCGTTTCAGCTGCCGCTGGTTCATCATAGCGTCGTCTGCGGGATTGTAGCGCACTAAAACTTTGACGAAAGTCGGATCAAACTCTTCGATGTGTTTGGCGTAGTCTTCTCCGTACTCAAAGTCAAATTCGGCTTGACCAGATTTTTCCACGGGCATGGCAAACGTTAAGCCACTTTTTTTGGCTTCTCGAAGTATGCTGGCTCCGAACTCTTCGTCCACTAGCAACCCTGCAATTTTTTTGGGGACACCTGTTTCCAAGGCTGAGCAGAAGCCTGCGAAAATTATCTTCTTGTAGTCCTGGATTTGGCTTTTTTCTTCAGATGTTGGTTGACGATTTTTGATGCCGAACATTTTTTCCTTGAATGACCCACGATGGTCAAAGGCTAAAATTAGTATCTCCTTTTCGGTCCAGTCAATCAACTCTCTCACCTGAATACTTCTCTGTTGTTCTTCAAAATATATTTTCTTCTTTTTCCCACGGTTTTCTGAGACACCACTAATGTGCATGCTCGGAATGAGGACTTAACACTTGGAATTACGAGCGTTTTGAAGAAACCGTGAAATAATAAGAGTGCAATAGAAGTGGGTGGAGTGGTTGCGGTGACTGAGGTCAGAGTTGTTTCGTTGAAGCTTCCTGAGGAAGTTTACAAAGAGCTTGTCTTGCGCATTCCAGAAGGGGACAGAAGCAATTTTATCCGAGAAGCCATAATGGACAAGCTTCAAAAAACGCCGAAGGCTGACAAGCTTCTTGAGCTTGAAGAGAGAATGAGCAAAATCGAACAAAGCGTCGGCGAAGTCCGGAAGTACCTTGCAGACTTGGAGTTGCTCACGTACCAGCATGGTGGGATTAATCCGCACACGTTGTGCATCGACGAAACAGACCACAAAATCGTGGATTACCTGCTGCACTACAAGGGCGCAACCACGCCGGAACTGGCAGAGTATACGAAGACTAACAGGTGGCTGGTGCTGAACAGGCTGAGGAAGATACAGCGAAGCTCAAAGAAACAGTTCGGCAAACCCATAATCGAGTATTACGCGGGAGAGAAGTCTGGAAAGAAAAAGGCTTGGTGGATAAACGAAGAACTAATACCGGAATAGTAGCGGCTAGTTTTAAATCTGGCAGAACATTTTGTTTTGGAAATGGGGCCCGTAGCCCAGCACGGATTAAGGCATCGGCCTCCGGAGCCGAAGACCCTGGGTTCAAATCCCAGCGGGCCCGCCACAAACCAAAAATGGGGTTGCAGCTTGTTCGTACCTTTTCATAATCTTTTTAGAATGGTGTGTTCATGGATTTTTATGGCTACGAATAGAAAGGCTACCGTGAATACAATTAGCGCCAAGATATCTACTGCTATCGGATAGTAGCTTGTGCCTTGTATGGAATATCGGGCTAAGTCCATGAAATAGGTTAGCGGGGATATTGATGAAATTGCTCTGCCCCAAACTGGGAGCTCTTCGATTGGGATGAAAACGCCGCTTATGAAAATCAAGGGAAACTTTATCATAGAGGACAGCATCATGATGGTGGCTGGGTTGTCTGTCGGCGGGTAAGCGGAGAGCAGTATACTGAAAGACGCAAAGCAAAACGTGGAAAGAACAAGCCCGAAACAAAGAAGAAGCGGATTGATAATCCCGACGCCGAAGAGCAGGCTTGCAGCCACGGCTAAAGCGGAGACGAGAACTCCGAAAACGAACGAGGAAAGCACATCTCCCATGAAAATTGTCCGCAGGGAAACAGGCGAAGATATGAGGCGCTCAAGAGTTTTAGCTCTTGCCTCCCACGGAACGATAGCTGGTCCAACAGAAGTTGCCGTGAAAAACGCGGTCATCCCAAGCAGCCCCGGTATTAGCTCTTCAATGGGCGTGTTTCTTCCGATGTAGAAGGCTAGGAAAAGGAAAAACGGCATCAGAAGCCCGAAGATGATGACGGGACCCTTCGAATAGTATATGCGTATGTTCTTCTCGACGATTGCAAGCGATTGCTTGAACTTTTCCCAAAGATTGTTTTCCATAAAAACGTCACCTCAGCTTTCTTTCACGAGTTTTAGGAACACGTCTTCCAAACTTGGTGCAAGCGTGTTAATTGTGACGATGTTAAGCCCGTTCGAGCGGCTGTAATCAACAAGCGCGTCTATTACCGGGCTTGTTTTGTCAACGTACAGTTTGAGTTTGTCGCCCATTTTTGCGGCTTTCTCGACACCTTTAATGCTTAACAGCTCTTCAGTGTTCACTGGTTTGTCAAAGCTGACTTCGATAGACTGCAGTCCGCTGCTTCGAAGTCTAAGTCTTTCTGGGCTGTCGATGTCGGCTATTTTGCCGTGGTTGATGATGGCGATTCTGTCGCAAAGCTGGTTGGCTTCTTCCATGTTGTGTGTCGTCAAAAACACGG
>CAZJBY010000063.1:0-7747 GCA_964544495.1 uncultured Candidatus Bathyarchaeia archaeon | reverse complement strand
TCGTCGATTATGGTGGTGGGGTAGCTTAGGGGTCCGCCTTTGCTTTGTATTTCTTGGCGGATTTTCTGCTTGTCTTCTTCGGTGCAGAGGTCAATGTCTATATAATCATATTCGATGTTGTTGTCTTTTAGGTACTGCTTGGTCATTTTACACCAGACGCATGTGCTGAGCGCATAAACGACAACCTTGTGATGTTTTTTTTCTCCTTGAACTTTAGAAAATTGCATGGTCTCACTTGCTAACCTTTGCGTTAACGCGAATATAACTGTTTAGCCGAATGATTCGGCGCTTCAGCGTTCAGGCGGGAGAGGCGTTGGAAATCTTTAATTGGCGGTTCTGAAGTAGTAATCTCGGTGTTGTTTATGTCAGAAGCGAAGAAGGCAGAAGAGGACAAGAAGAAAAAGTTCTACTACTACGGAAAGAAAGAGAAGAAAGCCGAAGAAGTCAAGAAGTAGCCCTGCCTGCCAGAAATTTTGGAAGGCACCTTTTGTCGTGGACAGGGTCGAAACTTTCAAGCTCTTCTTTCCCTAGGGGAACCACGACGCGCGAAACTAAACCGTGCAGGCTGTAAGGAAGCCGAATCAAACGCATGTCGCCGGCGGTCACCCACTCGTCAATCTTGAAACCTTTTTCTTTCACCTTTCGGGCGATTTCGCGCCTTTTTCTGGTGCTTAGCGTGTAGGCTTCAGGGTCGAAAACGTGGATGTGGTAGCCTCTGCCCGAATAGACGATTTTTATGCTGGAAAACTGCGCCTCCAGATGCTCATACAGGCTCAGCGCTTGCTCTTTGACGAGTTCCAGCTCTAGCTTGCAGAAGCCCAAGCCTTGATGCCGCCGCATCTTGTCCGCGAGCGTGCCGTGGATGGGGCAGGTGATGTTTTCGGGGTCAAGGTCAAACGCGAGTTCCTGACCCGTTTTTCGGTCATGGCTGTCGTAGATGTTTCGGTCATAGTACGTCGCTTCGGGCAGAAAATCGACCATGTACTTCCGCACCTCGCTTAGGCTCTTGTAGTCGTCTATGATTATGGTTGTGCCTGCGTCTTCGCGGTATTTTTCTGGGTAAATCTTGGTGTGCCTTCCGATGACGGCGGCGAACTTTACTTTGCCTCTGTGCTGCTCAAGCCACTGCTGCACTTTTGGCAGATTGAACTCTTGTGTGTAGAAGTGTTTTCGTTCCTGAAGGGTGGAGTATCGCATGCCCCGTGGCAAATTGTATCTAGCCATGCGCATTAGTGTGGATTCTGTGGGTCAAATGTTTTGCGGAGAGGTCATTTTTCTCCTTTAATGATGCCCATGGTTCCCAGAATAAACGGCAGCTTCAACGCCTGTAGGATAAAGTCTGCGTCTCGGGTTTGAACGTACTCTACTTTGCTGACGCCCCAGCTTTTGATGGTTTCAGTTAGGTCGTTGATGTCGCCGAAGAGCTGTTTGAGTAGGAACTCGTCTTGGAAAGAAAATTTTCCGCCTTTCTTGACAACCCGTAACGCTTCGCGGATAACTTCTCGTTTGTCTTTGGCGTCGCTGACTTCGTGGAAGACGAAGTTGCTTACAGCAGCATCGAAGTATTCATCATCGAACGGCAAGGATACGGCGCTTGCTTTCTGGAACGTCACGCGCTCGTTTACGCCTTCAATCTCTGCGTTCCTTTCACAGGTATTCTTCGAGTACTCCCACTTTTTCCCCCAATAATCAATTCCTACAACGTGTGCGTTTGCGTGTTTCTGGGCAAGTTTGATTGTGAGGGGTCCGTTTCCGCAGCCTATGTCGAGTGCCTTTCCCTCTCCGTTCCAATCCAGATTTGCTAACACCAATTTCCAGATGCGGTCTTGCATGTTTCCTCTTTGAGGGGAAAATTGGTACCTGACATACAGAAAATACCCGGAAGCCAGAAGGAACAGCACAGCGGGAACCATTAAAACCCAGAATAGAAAGCTTAAACCCAGAAAAACGAAACTTATGAAAGCAAGTAGGTAGATGATTCTCTTTGAAACCCAGTTGCCGTATTCTGGTTTTGCCGCCATTTGACCGCTCATTCTTCTTTCGATGATTCGTTATGCGCTTGAATGTGTATATATGATTTTGAATGGAAGTGGTGTGAAGTAGAAAGCCTAATATTTGGCTGTCGTCACCGATTATGTTTAGGTGAAAGTTTTGCCGATAGACCCTGATTTTCAGAAGAACCGAAAAGTTGTAAGCGAACACAACGGACACAAAGTCTGGGGACCCGTAGAGCCACCGACCAAGCTGGGCATCCATGGAACCAACGTTGCTGTCGACTGGGACGTGTGCACTGGAGACGGCGTGTGTGTGGATGTTTGCCCCGTGTCACTATATGACTTGGTGGACGCGCCTGGGCATCCGACCTCTGAGAAGAAATCCGACCCTGTCCGAGAGCCAGACTGCATACAGTGCTTAGCCTGCGAGATGCAGTGCCCAACCTCTGCAATAAAAATAACGCCTCCATGAAACAAGCGAAGCGCTATCTACTGCGCCGCTTTCCATTTTTCTCTATTTCCAACTTTATTTTTTTGCTGCATCAGAAAGACTGCTGTTTGTCCTGTTTCGAATGTGAAGAACACGTATTAGTTGAGCGAAAGCGCTTTCAGTGTTTGACGCTCATCAGCCTTGCCGAGTGCTTCTGCACTAAGCACCTTTCCAAAGAAACCTCTAAGTGCTTCAACTCCTCAAACTCCTGATTGATCTGAAGCGCCAAGGCACGTTCCATCTGCAAGTGTTCATCAAGTTTCTTCTGCAACAAGTCACGCTTTTGTTCAATCGATAAATGTGCATTCATTTTCTTTTACTTCCTTTCACAGTTAACTTGCCACATGCGAGAGAATTAAAAGTTTACCAAAATTGCGCCCAATTTTACTCCTGAACTTCGTCTCGCTGTCTCGAGGCTTGTTTGGCTTGAAATCGGAAGGAATATTAGTCAACACCGATTCACTATGCGATTGTAGCAATGCTACTAGAAGCGTGATTTTATGAACGTCGAAAACAAGGTTGTTATTGTCACTGGGGCTTCGTCGGGAATTGGGTACGCTGCCGCGAAACTTTTTTTTTGGAAAAGGCGCAAAGCTTGCGCTTGTTGCGCGTTCGAAAGAGAAACTGGCGCAACTTGCCGAAGAGCCGCCTGGCTCGTTGGCGGTTCCCGCTGACATGACGAAATCCGATGAAATCAAGCAGATGGTTAAACGCGCCATGGCGCACTTCGGAAGAATTGACGTGTTAGTCAACTGTGCAGGTCAAGGATATGATGCGCCAGTCGAGAGAACAGACCTATCGATATTCAAGCACATTTTCGACCTCGACGTGGTTGGTCCACTCATTGCCATGAAGCAGGTGATCCCAATCATGAGGCGCCAAGGCGGAGGCGCAATCGTCAACGTAAGCTCAGGAACCGCACTGATGTATCTGCCGAACAACGGGGCTTATTCTGCCATGAAACGGGCGCTGGCAAGCATCAGCCTAACCGCCAGAGAAGAGCTAAAACCCGACGGCATCGTAGTCAGCGTGGTTTACCCGTATGTTACGCTTACTGACTTCGAGAAGAACAGCATCAAAGACCCTTTGCTGCCGCGGGAAGAGCTAGAAGAAGGCGAGTTGCCCTTCAAACCTGATACCGCCGAATATGCTGCTCAGAAGATACTTGAAGGCGTAGAAAGCGGAGACTCCGAAATCTTCGCTCATGACTGGATGAAAAACGCCACTGGAAATCACTAACTAAGCCACACCGAGAACTATTCAACGCCATCGTTGCTTTCATGCAGGGAAAACGCTAACTTGCTTGTATCGATGCTGGTCAAAAGTCGCGAAATTCTTCTTTGAAAAGTTTTCATAAGAACAAAAAACCCGATAAAAAATCCGAAAAGGACTATTCCAGACGCGGGACCTACAACCTTAGCTAAAATGAAATTAAAGTGAAAATAACCAAATCTGGTTCCAACAAGCAAAACTACGATAATGGCGACTGAAACCATAAAAATCGCAACAGAGAGCAAACGTCGAAAACGCTTCATCGTCAGCATAGCTTATTACTAACCGTGAAGATTACTATGTCAAGGAGATTTTTATGGCAAAAACCGATGAGAATCTGAAAGCGGCGTTTGCAGGTGAATCACAGGCTAACAGGCGATACTTAGCTTTCGCCAAAAAAGCTGAACAAGAAGGCTTCACACAAGTCGCCAAACTCTTCAAAGCCGCAGCAGAAGCCGAAACCGTGCACGCACTGAACCATCTGAGAATAACATGCGAAATCAAGTCAACCCTTGAGAACCTGGAAACCGCAGTTTCAGGCGAAACCTTCGAGTTCAGCGAGATGTATCCTGGATACATAAAAACCGCGAAACAGGACGACAACAAACAGGCTGCATGGAGCTTCGACGTGGCAAACAAGGTGGAGCAGATACACGCCAAACTCTACAGCAAAGCGATTGATACGTTGAAGAACAAGAAGCCCATGGAGAAAGTAGACTATTACGTGTGCAGCGTCTGCGGAAACACGGTTGAAGGCGAACCACCAGACAAATGCCCCATCTGCGGTTCTCCGAAAGAAAAATTCTTCAAGCCAGCCTAAAAACCACAAACAAACCCACTTTTCCCTTCTTTTCCTTTCAAAAAACGTTATATCACACCACAGATACGTGTTAAGGTGGTGAACTTTTTGGGTTGCTGGAAATGGTTTAATGGAGTCTTAAAAGAAGCTGAAGTCGAAGTCACAGACGAGAACAAAGGCAAAATCGACGAAGTTATCCACAAGTACATAGGCGAACAATCCAGCTACGGCAGATGCAGCACAGATTGGAAAAAAACCCGCAAAGAAATCAAAGAAAGCCCCGACATGAAACAAGAACTCATCACACAACTCAAAGCCTTAGTCTAACCAGACAAGCTTCAGCCTTCAACTCTTTTCCCGTTTTCAAAAAAACCAATTCGCAAAAAAAAGCAATAACCACGCCAATCGCCGCCGAAACACGACAGCTGCACAGAAATTTTGAAAACTTTATATCTCTTAAAAGAAAATCTCTAGTCAGATGCACATGTTTTCTCGCAAGATTAAGAAAAGAGACGGAAGAATCGCCGATTTTAACCCAGACCGAATAAAAAACGCCGTCCACAAAGCCTTTCTCGCTGTCGAATTGGGAAACGGCGAAAAAGCCGAAACCGTAACAGCAGAAGTCGTCAAACGCTTAGAAGAAAAACTCAAAGAGAAAACACCCTCGGTTGAAGACGCACAAGACCTGGTTATCGAAGTCCTGCAGAAAAAAGGCTACGAAAAAGTCGCACACGCCTACCAAGACTACAGAACGAAAAAGGAAGAACTCAGAGCACTAAGAGAAACGCTTGGAATAGAACCTAAACTAACCGTGAACGCGCTTGAAGTTTTGAAGGCAAGATACCTGCTGCGAGACGAACAAGAAAACCTCATTGAAAACCCAACCCAACTCTTCAAACGCGTAGCCAAAGCCACAGCCAAAATCGACAAAACCTTCCGAAAAAACCCCAAAGAAACCGAAAAAACCTTCTACCCGATGATGGCAAAACTCGAATTCCTCCCCAACACACCCACACTCTTCAACGCCGGAACAGACATCGGCCAACTATCCGCATGCTTCGTCCTGCCAGTCCACGACTCGCTCGACAGCATATTCACCACCGTGAAAAACATGGCGCTCATCGAGCAGACTGGTGGTGGAGTTGGCTTCAACTTCTCCGAGCTGAGACCCAAAGACGACTTAGTCAGGTCAACAAAAGGCGTTGCTTCTGGTCCAGTGAGTTTCATGCGTATCTTTGACACTTCCACGGAGGTGATTAAGGCTGGTGGAAAACGCAGAGGAGCCATGATGGGCATTTTGCGTGTGGATCATCCTGACGTTTTGGAGTTCATAACCGCGAAGCAGAATCCGACTTTCCTGTCGAACTTTAACGTTTCCGTCGCGGTAACCGACGAGTTTATGGCTGCGGTTGCCGCTGATGAATCGTATTGGCTGGTTAACCCGCGGAACGGTGAGAAGGTGAAGCAGCTTAAAGCCAAAGAGGTTTGGGGTTTGATGGCTCGTTCTGCTTGGGCTAGCGGAGATCCAGGCGCGGTATTTATTGATGAGATTAACAGGCATAATCCAACACCAGAAGTTGGGCGGATTGCGTCTACGAATCCTTGCGGTGAACAGCCGTTGCTGCCTTACGAGTCCTGCAATTTGGGGTCAATTAACCTGTCGCGGATGGTGGACGACGGCAAGGTAAACTGGGGTAAGTTGCGGGAGACGGTGCGGAACGCTGTGCATTTCTTGGATAACGTTGTGGACGCGAACGTTTATCCGTTAAAGGAGATTGCTGCGGTTACCAAGGCGAATAGGAAAATCGGGTTAGGAGTGATGGGTTTCGCGGATATGCTGATTATGCTGGGTGTGCCGTACGATTCGGAGAAAGCGTTACGGCTGGGTGAGCAGGTGATGCGGTTCATTCAGGAGGAAGCGCACAAGAAATCCGTGGAGATTGCGGAAGCACGCGGTTCTTTTCCGAATTTTGAACGGAGCATTTGGAAAGACCGTTACAGCGCTTTCAGGAATGCTACAGTGACCACGGTTGCGCCTACGGGAACCATAAGCATCATCGCAGGGTGTTCTTCTGGGATTGAGCCGTTGTTTGCTGTTTCGTTTATGCGGAACGTGCTGGGTGGCGCACGCTTGTTTGAGACTAACGTGTTGTTTGAGGAAACTGCGAAGGCAAGGGGCTTTTACAGCGCCAAGCTTCTTGAGGAGGTTGCGCGGACAGGTTCGGTTCAGAAAATCGCGGGTGTGCCAGATGATGTTAAGCGGTTGTTTGTCACGGCGCTGGATATTGCGCCTGTTTGGCACGTGAAGATGCAAGCGGCTTTCCAGAGGTTCACGGATAACGCGGTTTCGAAGACGGTGAATTTGCCGTTTGAGGCGAAGGTTGAGGATGTAAGGGAGATTTACGATTTGGCTTGGAAGCTGAAGTGCAAGGGCGTAACGGTTTTCAGGTACGGGAGCAAGCCTGAGCAGGTTCTGTACATTGGCGAGGTCAAGGGTAAAGAGGGAAAGTTCGTTTCTGCGCAGGCTGAGTATGCTGGTGGTTGCCCAACGCAGAATTGTCCGTTTCCAGCCTAGAGGAGGTGACGAAGTGTGGGATACGTGTACTTGTATTTTGGAACTGGCGGTGGCAAAACAGCCAACGCGCTTGGATTGGCTTTGCGCTCGGTGGGCCACGGCAAAAACGTTGTGATAATCCAGTTCTTCAAATGGCGAAGCGACATAGGAGAATACCTTGTCAAGGACAGGCTTGCGCCTTTATACGAGATTTACCAGTTCGGACGGGAAGCGTGGCTTGGCGAAGAAGAAAAAACGGCGGAGTTTGCGGGTGAAAAGTTTGTGGTTGAATGCGTGAAAAACCGTGATAAAGAGCTTGCGAAGAAGGCGCTTGATTTCGCGGCGAAAATCCTTCGTGAGAAGAAGCCGCATTTGCTGGTGCTGGACGAAATTGGGTTAGCGGCTCAGTGGAAACTGGTCAATGTCAAAGACGTGCTGGCGCTGCTGGACAACGTGCCAGAGGAAACTACGGTGGTTATGACTGGGCGGTTGGCGCCGAAAGAGCTTGTGGACAGAGCTGACTTCGTGAACATGGTTCAGCTGGTTAAGATGCCGAAAGACTTCAAACTGACCGAAGGAATCCAATACTGAACTACGCTTATCTCTAGTGCGTGGAAAAGGCTATACCCCCTTATATA
>CAZJBY010000062.1:0-8311 GCA_964544495.1 uncultured Candidatus Bathyarchaeia archaeon | reverse complement strand
AGCTCTTCAGGAGTCTGATACAGAAGCTCCAAGTTTCGAGAGTAATCGTACATGTACATGAAGGTTGAAACAGCCTCTTCAGGAGTTGCAAATGACGGAACACCGTGTCCTTGAAGGATTCGCCGAGCTTTTCGGCAACGGCTGTCTTCACCCATTAAAGCCGTAAGAACAGGTTTCTTGGTCTGTTTCGCCAAGTCCACTATGGTCTTCGCGAGGGCAACAGGTTTTGTTGCGCCCTGTGGTGTGTATATAATGAGGAAGCCGTTGCTGTTGGGGTCTTTCAGGCTTATCTCCAGCACGTTCCTGAACCTGTCCGGGGTAGCTTCCTCGTAGAGGTCTATGGGATTCGCTATGCTGCAGTAAGAAGGCACAATATTCTTCAAAGCTTGAACTACCTCGGTGTTTAACCGCGAGAGCTTTCCCCCTTTTGCAATAAGGTTATCTGTAGCCATTATCGCTGGGCCTCCCGCGTTTGTGATTATCGTCAAGTTTGGACCAGTCGGATGCGGCTGCATAGCCAACGCCTCTGCACAGTTGAAAAGGTCACGGATAGCATCAACGCGCACTATGCCAGCACGGCTGAAAGCAGCGTCATAGACCGCGTCTTCTCCGCCTAAGGAGCCGCTGTGGCAAAGTGTGGCCTGGCTGGTTTCCTTGAAACGTCCAGCCTTAATCAGCACGATGGGCTTGGTTCGGGAGGAACCTCGGGCTGCACTCATGAATTTTCGCCCGTCTTTTATTGATTCAACATAAACTAGGATACTTCTGGTCTGAGCGTCAATCCCGAAATAATCGATTAGGTCTCCGAGGTCCACGTCAAGCACTGAACCTGTGGAAACCACGGCGCTGAAGCCAACTTGCGCGTCCCAAGCCCAATCCAGAGCGGAAGCACATAAAGCGGCGCTTTGGGAGATGAACGCGATTTTTCCGGGACTCGCCTGCTTATCGGCAAAAGTGGCGTAAAGATTGATTTTTGGTCTGATCACGCCGAAACTGTTGGGTCCGATTATGCGCATGCCGTACTTTCTTTGACTCTCCAAGAGTTGCCTCTCTAGGTTCGCGCCGCCTTCGCTTATTTCTTTTAAGCCTGCTGAGATCACTACAACCCCCGCAACTCCAGCTTTTCCACATTCTTCGACTATCTGCGGGACCACATGCGCTGGGGTCGCTATGACCGCGAGGTCTATCTTATCAGGAATCTTGCTGATGCTTGGGTAGGCAGATATTCCCTGTATGGCCGGCCTGAAAGGATTTACAGGAAAAACCTTGCCATTGTAGCCTGCGCTTATTAGGTTGCTGAAGATTTTGGCGCCTATGGAGCCTTCTCTGTCACTTGCGCCTATGACGGCGATGCGCTTCGGATTGAAAATGCGATTAAGGTTCTCGATTCCCAACTTTTGGATATTCCTTCATTTCGGGGAAGTAACTTTTCTGAATAAATGTATAAAATGTAGATAGTTTTTAAAACCTTCCCGAACCCGTCGCATACTCCGATTACTTAACAGATTGAGCGAAAATTCCAGTTACGTGGAGAGGCGTTTCTTGAAGTAGATAACCTTAAGTCTTATTGCAGAGTTAGCCCTTCTTGCCTAGGAATGGAGGCTTGCAACTGTGGACTCTGTTGAGATAATTGCTGTTAAGAACTTGCCGTTAATAACGAAAGGGGACAAACTAGCTGAACTCATCTGTAACGCCGCGAAAAAGCAGAACACGCCCATACAAGAAAGAGATGTGGTGGTTATTACTCATGTTGCCGTTTCGAAAGCCGAGGGAAACGTGGTTAATCTTGATGCGGTCTCGCCTTCGGAGCGGGCAAAAGAAATAGCGCGGCAAACCGACAAGGAACCCGAGTTAGTTGAGGTAGTTCTTCGTGAGACAAAAGAAATCGTGCGCGTAGGTCCTAACAGCATAATCACGGAGACTAAACAAGGCATAGTCTGCGCTAACGCGGGAGTGGACAGGTCAAATGTTGAAGGAGAAAGAAACCTGGTTTTGCTTCCTAAAGACGCTGGCGCTTCAGCGCAGAGGACCAGGCAAGAAATAAGGAGGCTAACGGGTTGCGATGTTGCCGTCATTGTTTCTGACACTCATGGGCGCCCATTTCGGATGGGAGAGATAAACGTGGCAATAGGCGTAGCAGGAATCAAGCCGATAAGGGATAGGCGTGGAGAAAAAGACTTGTTCGGATACGTGCTGAAAATAAAACAAACTGCTGTTGCTGATGAATTGGCGTCTGCTGCAGAGCTTGTGATCGGTCAAGCGAACGAGGGGATACCAGTCGCCATCATAAGAGGCTACAAGTATCAGGCAACGGAAAACGCGTCGGCTGCTGAGCTTACTAGACCAAGAGAGAAGGACTTGTTCAGATGATTGTTTAGGCGGGAAAGAGATGAGTACAAAAGCGATTAAAGATGTCAGCGAAAGAATAGTGAAGGCAAGCAGGGAACTGTATGGCAATGGGTTAGTGAAAGGAACTAGCGGCAACATCAGTGCCAGAATCCCCGGCACAGATACGTTTCTGATAAAACCTTCTGGAGCACGTATGAAATTCTTGGAGCCAGACGAACTGGTTCTCGTGGATTTTCAAGGAAACAAAATCAGAGGAGAATTAACCGTTTCTTTGGAGACTCCAATACACGCGGCAATCTACAGAGCGCGGAAGGATGTGCACGCAGTCGTGCACACGCATGCGTCAACAGCGACTGCATTTGGAATCGCAAAAACTAAAATTTTCCCATTGCAAGTAGAGATGTTTATGCTTCTGCCGAATGGGGTTCCCGTGGTTCCGTTTGAGGCTCCTGGTTCTGAAGCACTTGCGGGGGCTGTTCAAAAAAAGATGGCGAATTATGACGCGGTGATTCTTGAAAATCATGGCATTGTAACCGTTGGCTCAACTATAGAAGCGGCGTGCAGCCTGAATGAAATGGTTGAAGAAGCCGCTAAGATTCAGCTCTTGGTTATGAATCTGGCTGGCAGAGACGCACTGGATTTGGCTAAGCTAAAGGAAAAGTTCAAAACAGAGAATACTGTAGGATAGCAGAAAAAAAAAGGTAAGATGAGACGGTGACGAAAGCTAAAACACCTGAAGAATTTTTCGAAAAAATATTGCCCAGCAGATTCAAACCTGAAAAAGCAGGGAACACCGATGTTACAGTTCAGATAAACATCACTGGTCCTAACGGCGGCGCCTGGTTAGTTACAATACAAAACCAGAAACTAGAGGTCAAAGAGGGAACGCACTCTTCGCCGACACTATCGCTTGAGATGGCAGAAACCGATTACATGGACTTGATCAACGGTGAAATGAGCGGAGAAAAAGCCTTCTTAACAGGGAAACTCAAGTTTAAAGGCAACATAGCCCTCGCTTTGAAGTTAAGGGAAATGGGATTTCTTTAAACCATCCCACTTCATTTTTTGGTTTGCTACCTTATTTTAAAATATGGCGCGCAAGAAATGAAAAAGTAGGCGGCAGAGTGTCGTTTTCTTCAACGCTGATCAGGAAAGTATTCATTTCGGTTACGCTTGCACCCATGTCGCGTTTTACATGGTTCCTAAACGCGTCGTAAGAGGCGTAATCCCTGTGAAATGAAACTATTACTGAGTCGTATCCTAAGCCGATTCCACGATGGATCAGGACAATCCCCCACGGGGCTTTACCCATTGTGTCAGGATGTGTCTTTCGGAACCCTTCAATGTCATGTTCGGTTATTTTCGGGTCTAATTTGATGAAGTTCATAGCCATTATAGTGTAACCGATTTTGCTGAAGTTCGGGATTATCGTGTATTGTTTGATGTACCCTTCTTTTTCCAGCTTATTTCTAAGCCGTGTTGTGGTGGGTTGCGATGTACCTATTGTTTTAGCTAATTCTCTGTCGCTTCTTCGAGAATTTTTCATAAGTTCAGAAATTAATTTCCGCTCTATTTCTTTCAACTCTGTATAACCCTTCCTTATCTTGTGCACTTTTGTACTAATGCTGCATCATTTGAAAATATCCAAATCTTCCTTATTAACTTGACGTGAAGAGGCATGAATCACTTAAGCAGTTTCTCCATGACTTCTCTTGGCAAATAATCCTCGCCTATCTTGACTGTTTGAGGCTCCTCAATTTTCATAAGCGCCTGCAAAGCCGCAACATCAAGCTCGCAGATAAGCTCCAGTAACTCTCTTCTGGCTACTTCGAAATATTCCCTAATTAAAACACGATTTTCACGCAACTGCTCAACAAGCGCACATACCTCGGGCGTTTTCAGGTACCACTCCACCTTTCCAGTTTGGAGGTTTATGTCAAAAGTAACTGGTCCAGCTCTGCAGGTTTCAGGCTTGACAGGGTGCACTCGGCATTTTCCGGTTTTTTTGTTATAAAACAAGCAGATGCCGAATTTATCTACGGAGGGAAAAGAATAGCTTTCGCGCGAGAATGGTTTTTCGATGTGAAGCTTTTGCTTTTTCAAGTAGTCTTTTATGATTTTTTGACGTTTTTGAGTTAGTGGTGGCTTGGCATCTTGGCAACAAATGTTTTTACACGTACAGCAAACTTCGAAGGAGCAGGTTTTTCTCGTATTTTCATCCGACATAGAGGGCTTCCCTCATAAGTAGGGTTGGTTATTGACAAGGCACTGGGCAAGCGTTGAATAAACGTTCAAGATTGCGTCTTTAAGGTCTGTTTTCTGAGCCTTCGCCAAGACGCGGCTTCGTATGACGTCGGACAAGTTGCCTTCTTCAATTCTTTTCTTGACTATCCACAAGTACTTTTTCTCGTCTTCTTCAGCGTATTCCAGAGCCAAGTTGAAGAGATATTGGCACACTTGCCGAGCAGTTTTGCCTTTGGGATGCATAACTTCGGCGTCTAATCCGTTCGCCAGTATCGAGTTGAAATCTCTGACCAGAAGTTGATGCGTCAAAGGCTCGGCATTTTCCGCTAGCAAGCCTCGAAGGGCGGCTCGGACAAAACAACTCATCGCCACGTCGGATTTGATGCATTCCTGCTCGTCCATCACGCGCACTTCAAGGGCTGACCGGTCAAACCTGAAGATAACTCCGCGAGAGTTGATCCATTCCTTGAAAAGAATTTGGTGCCCAGCTCCTGCCTCCGCCAAATCTTTAGAGTACCTTCCAATCACTTCTTTTAGGTACTCTTCAAATGAGGAAATATATTCTGGAACTACCTCGCCAGTTATCGATGGAATTTCCTGCTGATTTGCCTTGTAAAAGTTTAATCTGTTATCCACGTTCGGGCTTACGTTGCCGTCGCAGATTGGTGAAGCGGCTGAAATCGCAGGAAGATAAGCGCACAAGCCCGCCAGCAAGTTATGCAGTAGAACGCCTGTTTTTTCCTTTGCGTAAGGAAGATTTAAGTGAAAACTTTGGATGTTGAGCCAGCCGTGCTGATTAAGGTTAAAGATTTTGCCGTATTCCTGGTAGATTTTTCTGTGGCGATGAGGCCATATTCTTGTGTCTTCAAGCCTGAGCAGGGGATGCATGCCTGTTCCGAGAAGGTAAGCGTGATGTTTTTTCCACAGAAAATCCGTAAGAGTCGATACCGCGCTTTGCATGGTTTCCTCGAAAAGTTCGGGCGACTTAAAGGGCTTGTTGGCTTTTATCTCCATAACGTGCATTTGAAGTTCCTTTCCGAAAGTGAAGTGCGGTAGCTCCACGAAGTTGACTATTTTTCCGTGGAAGTCTTTTATGACCTTGTCCACTATTGGCAAAGGCTTCAGTTCTTCGTTAACCAGAGAAAACTCGTGTTCTGGACCCATGACCTCTAGCGGTTTGTACGTATAGTGTTTCCTCTTTCCCGTTTGCTTTCGTTAAAGCGATTATAACGCGGAGTTAGTTTTAAATATGACTCTTGCGATATCGGCTTTTGATTGTCTGGTGTTAAATGAGTGTTGGTCGTTTCTAGTATCGGCCTAACAAGCGGCTTGTATACGATGAAGCCGTCAATGTTTCTTGAGTCATCAATCAAAGATTCGGTTCTGAACATTAACAGCGATTATCGCTATCTGAAAACAGGATACTACGTGTCGCTGCACGCGGAAGTCATGGGCAACCCTGTGATTCCTTCAAGCGAAAACATAATCGACGCCAACCGAACTCCACTCTTGCTGCTCAGAGCCTCCAGAGCGGGAATCCCAACACTACCCTTTCTCGTGACAGATTCGGTGAAGAAAATAGCTTCTCAACAAGGGTTTCCGGTGGCGGTCTTCGCAGTTAACCCGTTCATTTACGACGGGTATAAAACAGCCCGCAACATAAGTGCGTTGTATCGGGCAGTGAAGAGCCTAAGCATGAACTACAAGTTCGCCGTGTGCAGTCAACCGCTTAAGGGTGAAATGTTCTCGGTAAAATCGTTTTTAGGTACAACAGAACAAGATGACAAGGAAATACGATACATTTCGAAAAAAGTCTATGAGCTGTTCAAAATTCCAGTTTGTAAACTGCACGTCCAAAAAGTCGAGGAGAAAGCATACCTCTGCGGTCTGCAGCCCGTAAGAAAAGACGAGCTTTCTCCAAGTGATCTAAAACAGATTTCCAGAGAAGTTTTGCTGCTCTCCGAGCAGGGTGAACGTTTCAGTGGCTAAAATCGCTTGTTTTGTTGAAAAGTACAATTTCTCTGATCCCTCAGAAGAAGCTGCACTTCAAAACTTCAAATGCGCCGCAGAAAACGCAGGACAGGAATTCAGTTTCCTATTTAGAGAAGAAATCGCGGAGATACCGAAATTCAACGCCGTGTTCATCAGAGCCACCACTGACCCGCTTAACACCGCGTACGTCGTTTCTAAAACTGCCTGGACGCTGGGGCTGAAAGTCATCGACGATCCAGAGTCGATACAGATATGCGCCAACAAAATTCACCAATATGCGCTGCTTGAAAAGTTCGATGTGCCCCACATCCCAACAGTGTTCCTGAACAAGTATGAGTTGCACCACAAAAACATTGCGAGCATATTTGACACTTTAGGTAAGCCCGTTGTCATAAAAGCGCCGTACACGAGTTTTTCACGGTACGTGGAAAAAGCCGCTTGCGAAACCAGCTTCAGAGACATCACTAAGCGGTTCTTCAGGAAATCCGATGTTTTAGCGGTGCAGAAGTTTACGCCTACAGCTTTTGACTGGCGAGTCGGCGTCTTGAACGACGAAGTCCTGTACGTGTGCAAGTACATGATTCCGAAGGGGCGTTGGAAGCACGGCGCCAAGCTGAGAGGCAAGCCCACGGTTATTTGGGGCAGAACCGTGGCGATGAAGAATCAGACCGCGCCTCAACATGTCAAAGATTTGGCGTTGGAAGCCTGCAGGGTTGTTGGAAAGGGGCTTTACGGCGTGGACATCAAAGAAGTTGACGGCGAATACGTTGTGGTGGAGGTCAACGATAACCCAAGCATTTACGCTGGCTACGAAGACCGATGCGCCAAGGACTTGTACGACAAAGTCATCACCTACTTGTCTGAGTAACACGAATTTGTCCACGTTGGTTTCGACACACATATTTATTCCATCTTCCACATCACTGAATAAGTGAGGAATCACAGTTATGTTGAGAGATGTTGTCAAAGATTACGAGTTTCGTGGAGACATGTCGGTGGAGGAGCTTGTCAACCAGATGGAGCAAGCGTGGGGTTTCACCGCTGGAAAACTCTCTGTGGGCGTAAACATTCTGGAGCGCATGTTCAAAGCGAAAGACTGCGTTAACTTCCTCTCGTTCACCGCAAACCTTGTGGCGACAGGCACCCGCGGCGTGTTCAAGGAATTGGTAAAGCGGAAGCTGGTGGATGTTGTCATTACGGCTTGTGGCACACTGGACCATGACATAGCGCGGTGCTGGAGAAACTATTACAAGGGCTCCTTCTTCATGAACGACGCTAAACTGCATGAGAAGGGCATTAACCGCTTGGGAAACGTGCTGGTCCCGAACGACAGCTACGGCACGATAATAGAGGAGAAGATGCAGGGGTTGCTGGAGAGCCTTTGGAAAGAGGACGTAAGAGAAGTTTCAGGCAGGGAACTGTGCCGCGAGATAGGCTTGCGCTGCTGCAACGAAAACTCCATCCTTTACTGGGCAGCTAAAAACGACATACCAGTCTACGTTCCAGGCATCACGGACGGCGCCGTAGGCTATCAAACGTGGATGTTCAGCCAAGACCACGATTTCAGGGTTAATTTGTTGAAGGATGAGGGCGAAATAAGCGACCTGATTTTCTCCGCGAAGAAGACTGGCGCGTTGATTGTGGGCGGGGGAATCTCAAAGCACCACACGATATGGTGGAACCAGTTCAAAGACGGCTTAGACTACGTCGTGTACGTGAGCACGGC
>CAZJBY010000061.1:0-8929 GCA_964544495.1 uncultured Candidatus Bathyarchaeia archaeon | reverse complement strand
GTTGTATTCCTCAAAATATAAAATTTGGTCTTGGGTTGGGATTAAAATTTAATGCAAAAAAGGAAAAAAGGGAAAAGTCGCAGGAGATCACCTAGTGCGAAATATCTTAAGTAGCAGTTCCATTGAAGCAAAAGTGTTCAACTGGCTTGCCAGCTGCTAAACTATATTTCTTGTGAACTTCACATTGATGACATATGCAACCCTTGCTCATGTCTAAATCCTTGCAGGCTGAGACCCCTATTGAACAGTAAGGTCCAGGCATAGCTTCAGGCTTTGACTTCATCATTTCCATTTGCTTTATCTGTTCCTGAGTAAGGTTCATTGAACCATCAGGCATTTCTGAACCTTTCATGCTAGCGCGCATTTCTATAACCTTCTGAATTTTGGGCTTTGCACATGCACTTTCCGCTTGCACAGGACACATGCCGCAGATACACTTCATCATAACAAATCCGTCTAATGGGACTTTTGTTCCAAGTAAAGGCACTATTTCACCTCCATGAAAAACCGTAGACGCATAATAACAAATGTGATAACATCCTTTTCCATATTAGTCTTTGTTGGCTAGTTATGTAGCAACATATGATAATTATTTTGTAAGGTGAATTTCCCGTCTTGGGTGAGCTTTTATAGGCTTGCGCGCGCTTGTTGTGTGTGTGTGTTTTTTCTTGTGTTTTGTGTGATATGTGAGATATGTAAGTAGTTAAGAGAAAGAAAGAAGAGAAATCCTAAGAAACATAGCCGATAAAGCTTGTGCACCATGGTAGCCCAAACATATGCAGAGCGAGGTATCTCAGTACGTTTTAGAGCCTGTCGTAACCTTTTCTACCTTTTTTTGTTAATTAGAAAGTGACCGCAATTTGTTTTGGGAATTTATCTTATTCATCATGTGCATCTGATTTTCTTCTATTGGCTAATCGACGCAAATCCTGAACTGGTAAATCTGCTAGCCTATGCTCAACTTTTTCTTTATACTTCCTTTCTGATTCCCGCGCCTTGTTTTCTTTTGGACTAAATTCAACGCTGTTTTCTAATGTTCTTATAGTTCTGCCCAGCCTGCGCTGACCTCTGGTAACCATTCTCTTCACCTGAGAGACCATGTCACGCCTTCCTATTTAACTACTACATCTGAAAAACAAAAATAATTACGAAGTCAAGAAAATCAAAGAAAATGGTCAAGGCAACGTATCTCGTTCCTCTTGGACATTTTCTTAGCATCGCCCTTAGCCTTTTTCCTTTTTTAATCAAGACTGCTATTTCAACATCGTTATTCCAGATTTTGAAGGTTAGCTCTTTCTGCCTTTTGTTGTGATATCAACGCTTTCAGGCCTTATTATAAGAGAGTTATTCAAGAGACAACGAAAATCTGTCCATATTCATGGAGAGTAGATCCTATCAGCGCAATTTCTTTTCAGGTTACTACATACTTTATTTGATTACACAGAAGGAATTGACCTCTTTCTCTGTAAACTCTGAACTTTCTGTCAATTCTTTCCCAAAATTAGTGCAACAAGCCCAAGTCAAAATAACAATATTTTTTGCTGAGACATTTAGAGTGTTCAGTTACTCTACGCATTGGCAATTTCCGTTGGTTTCCTTTATCTTACACTGTTCACAGAGATTTGAAGAGGGTTCTACGGAGGTTTTTTGGTATATGTACATTGGATACTGTGTGCAGTTCTTACACCAATGCCACCGGTCATGTTCACTGCCCTTAACGTACTCCACCATTTCATCACTTCGTTTTCAAGAAGTATATTCAATATTGAGTCTTAATAAACATTGCCATCTTCCCCCTTTTTTACCGCGTACATTGCAATAGCTGTTACAGCTTTCTTGCAACAACCACACCATGGTATTACTTGAGGTAGCGCGGTGCAAGTGGCTCATCCAACCAACCAAAAAACGATAACAGTGCGATGCGTTTTTTTCCTATGCAGAACTTTGGTGATTCGATAATTTGATTAATGTTCATCCACAATAGATGAATAACGATAAAAATGATCAACATATTACAGGACTCTCTAACTGGATTATTAGATGGGTTAATCTCAGGCGCCATAGCATTTTTTGTAGTCCTGTTTCTGTCTTTTTTCTACAGGTTCTTCACAAACGAGAAACTACCCACCTTCATCGGAATAGCTTTCGGTTTAGGTTTTTGGGGATTCACAGGAGGACTGACCGATATTTTTCAACAACCCACCGCAGGCGGAGTAATCAGGATACTAGCAGTGCTCATCTTTGTTGTTTGGGGAGTGAATTCTGGTGACAAAATCTCAAGGAAAATTCCCCAAAAAGGAACAGATATAATTAAGGGAATCCGATCCCCAAACAAAAAATTCACAAACATAAAGCTTCCCCCCCAACGTTTAATATTTGATATTGCATCAAAACCAAGAGTGCCCGATTCGCTAAAAGCAGAATTATCAGAAAGAGAATTCACTCTACCCGCAGATCTTCCCCCAGCAGCTATTGTTAAACGAGTAAAAAGACGTTTGATCACAGATTGGGGATTAGGAGATGCAGAAATTGAACTAACTCAGGATGGAAGAATTTCACATTTCTCGATAGCCGCGAAAGAGGCGGGTCTTAGCGTAATTTTGCCTACCGGGAAAATTGCCATACCCATAGAGTGTAAATTATTGCCTTCTAATCTTGCAATTGGTGATTTTGTGACCGTTTTTCTGGAAAATGAGCAGGTTATTGAGAAGATTGAGGTTAAGGGAATAGATGAAAAAAACAAGGTTATAACAATTTTTTCTGATCCAAAGAGCCTCAACGAGATAGGGGATAGTAGAGCAAGATTGGTTGTTGCTTTGCCTATCAGAGTTCCCAAGCCGCCTGCTTTGAGTGTGGAGGGCAAATCTGGAGTTATTGAAGAGTTCAAAACAGACAAAATATTGAATTCTTTAATCGGGGTTGGAGTGGACCGTAAGGCAGCAAGAGAGATTATTGATAGAGTTCAGTATACGCTTTCTAAATTGGATCCGCCAATTTCTAAGCCTGCAATTAAGAAGGCTATTATCAAAGAATTAGAAAATGAAAATTCTGACGCTGTGAAGAAATTTAAAAAAAGCAGAATATGGAAATAAAACGAATTTTGCTGCCTTCTTGTTGTCCAAATTAAATCAAATTAACAATATGCCGACCAAGATTGTTTTCTTTTCAGTTTGGCCTGGTAGCCTAAACGCATGTGAGGTGAGGTACACTTGGCTATCAGTGGAGGCGTCTCCCACAACCAATTCTCATTTTTAGTCTCAAATGCATATTAGATTGTTGCAATCGATTGTCTTAACTCCGGGAACATAAAAAGCGAAGCCAGACTTTCTTTTAGAGGCTCTTATCTGAACAATTACACTTTGTTTTTGGATTTAGTAATTACAGCTTTTGCCGCGTCTATGCCGTGCCAGACTATTTTATAGCCCAAGGCCTCAATTGCTGAGGTTAATTCTACACCTTCTTTTTGAGCGATTTCAATAGCTTTTGTTAATGGAAGCTTTCCGGTTTTCTTAATTTCGCAATCTATCTGTTTTCTGATTTGATTGAATCTATCCTTTCTAATCAGGCTGTTCGGCAAAACAACATAATCATCTGGAGTTTTTTCGCCAAAAAGGTTCCTTACAGCTTCAATAGATACTCCAGTTCTGTCTGCAAACTCATCGAAGTTTATTAATGGTTCCGTAAAAGTAACGTTAAGATCTCTCAAAAGTTCTCGCTGCCTAGCTCGGACATGTTTGTAGGCGTCTTGCAGGTATCGCAATACTGGCGGTAAAGGGATTTCTTTTCGATAGTAAATTATGTTCAAGCCATTTTGCTTTTCGAGTTTAGTCAGTCTTTCGCACGTTAAGTTTTCGTCAACAACCACCAAAATCTGCTCTTCTACTTTCTTCAGTTTCGCTACTTTTCGTTGGAGATATTCTTTAGTCCAGAAACCGACAACTTCCATGTACAATTTGCTTCCTTCTCTTTCGAAAGAGAAGTCGGGTATGATCACCTGTTGACCTGCTATCACTGGTTCAGGCTCTCGCTTCAACTGCCACTCGGAATTTAGGGCTTTGAACCGACTAGCAAAGTTTTTTTCCACAAAACTGTCAAAGGTTTCAGCTGTTCTCTGGGGACCGAATAATGGGCTGTGTTTCCAGCTTTCTAATTTGAAGTCGTAAAGTGTGTTTGTGAATTTCCAGAGGATTTTAGCTTCAACTGTCCATCTTGAGTTGGCGATTATGGCTGGTAGAAGTTTAGCAATTGCTGTTCCGTATCGTCTGGTAAGTTTGAAGAGGCTTGCCGGGCCATCAATTTTTACCCAGAACCCGTTTGACTTGTAAGCTTCATAGATGAGCCCAAGTCTTTTTGCCTTGAAGAAAATGTTTTGCCAGTTACCTGAAACGGTAAATTTGAGTTCGGTTGAGTCGAAAAGCAGGGTTTGAGCTAAACTGAGATCGTACTTCTCAAGTAGCTCTTGAGGTGTTATGGGTTCGAAGCTTTGCAGGCTTAGTTCGCTTTCTAGATCAGCGTACATCGACTCTTCAAGTTCTTGGACAGAGATTTTTGTTTCCAAGCTGACTTTTTCAATTATTGTTTTTCGTTGTTTGAGACTTGTTGCAGGTCCAATCTTTCCTGTTTCTTGGAAAAGTCTTCGCCGAAGTTCAAGCGGGTTGGCTTGGCTTGTGCATTTGAAGATGCTTCTTCTGTCCAGTAGAAGTGATAACCCACGCACAAGGTGGAAGTCGTATCCTTTGTCCTCCAGCTCTTCGCCTGTGCTTTTGAGAGCAGATTTCTTTTCGCCAGCTCCCTGCAAGTAGATCTCTATGAGAGTTTTTGCTACCAGTAGGTTGTCCGCGGATGCTCGGGCAAAACGAGGTTGAATGTTGCCTTTTCGTCTCCAGACTGTTAGGAGGCTACTTGGTAGCATTTGTTTCCGTCTCCTCAGTTTTTTTTGTTCGTCTGCGGCTCATTCCAACTTCCATTGTTTCTTTAGAGACAATTTCTACAAGGCGTGCTCTTTTTCCTTCTACCTTTCTGAGCAATCTTCCCAATCGTTGTATGTAAGCTCTGATGCTTCCTGTTCCGCTTAGGATATAGCCCACTGTAGCGTCAGGCACGTCAATGCCCTCATCAAGTACTTGGCTGGTAACAATCGTATTGTAATATCCTTTTCGGAAATTCTCCAAGATCCCTCGTCGTTCTTCCTTTGGAGTTAGATAGGTGATGGCAGGTATGAGAAAGCGGCGACTTACAGCGTATACCAGGTCGGTGTGCAACGTGAAGATCAAGGTTTTCTCGTTTGTGTTCGCATCTAGCTGTTTAGCTAAAGCCTTGATTTTTTCTTTGCTGTTCATAGCTAATTTAAGGGCTCGGTTTCTAGCTAGTAGCGCTTCACGTGCACGCGGGTCTCTACCAGTTCTCATTATGAATCTCTGGAAGTCTCTCGGGCTTCTCATTCGAATGCGTTTTTCTCTGAGGTATCTTCGAAAGGTCGCCATGTCTCTCCTGTAAAGTTGCTGTTCTTGAGGGGAGAGTTCCACGTATAGTTTTTCATAGGTATATGGGGCGAGGTGCTTGCCTGTGAGTTCTCCAACTTCCACGTTGCATAGAAGATCTCCTACAAGTCTGGGAAGTAGTCTGTGTCTTTCATCGATACGTTCAAAAGTTGCAGTTAAGCCCATACGGTAAGGCGCGATGTACATTTCGGCTATTTGCACGTAGCTTGGTGAAGCGAGATGGTGAACCTCGTCGAATACTAGAAGCATGAACTTATTACCTAAGACCGCTGCCTGTAGGTATGCCGAGTCATAGGTTGCGACCGTTATCATTCGAACGTTGCTTTCGCCTCCGCCAACAGCTCCAGATTCCACGCCTAGGTATTCTTTGATTCGTTTTCTCCACTGGTCAATAAGATCTATGGTTGGAACAACGATCAAGGTTTGCTTTTCGAGAATGTGGATAGCTTCCAAAGCGATGTAGGTTTTGCCCGCGGCTGTGGGTAGAACTAGAACACCTCTGTTTTGGGCTTTTCGCCATTTGTTGAGGGCTTTTGTCTGGTAGGGGCGTAGTTTGATTAGGCTTTTGATGGTTTCGCGTGGTGGAAGCTGTTGAACGTAGTCTTCGTAGGCGATTTTGCTTTCTTTGAGGTAGGCTAAGACGTCTCGATAATGTAATGCCTTTATCCTGTAACCCCTGACGCGGGGATCCCACTTTCCGTACGGGGTGCCTATTTCACCTTTTAACAGTAGGGTGCCCTTGTCAAAGAAGAGGCGAAGCATGAAAAGAAAGTAGGTGTCGTTTCTTATTGTTTTTTGTTTTTTTCGCCACTAAGATTATACTATGTTGCCCTTGGTTCGGTCTAAAACTAGGATAGGAGTTGAGACAAACCGAAATAGAGACGTCTCCTGCAAAACTCCTCGTTTTTTCCCTGTGGCTTCAAGCTAGACAATGAAGGGTTTGCTGAGACTCTGAAGTGGCTTAATATAAGAGAAAAACTTCCCGAATCGACTCTGTATTCGGCAAGGATCTTAATCACTTCAATCTTGCCGAAGGATTTTGTCGGCAGCCCATCCAATGTCCAGCTCTTCTAATGTGCTCGGTTTTGGGATTCCCTGTTCAGTCCATCCCATCATATCATAATAAATCAGTTTTGCATTCTGCAATTCATGAGGGTTTACAGATGTTTTGCTTAGGGGCCCCGATGTTTTAGGTTGGAAAAATCTGGGAGGAAGCCAATCATCTTTTTCTGTGAACCCCTCCATGTTGTTGAAGATCCTAGTAAGCGTGTTTCCTCTTTCCACAACTTTCATTAGTTCAAAGGCTGTGGTGTTCCATCCCGTCACGGAGCGAACAATCTCAACTTTCTGTGCTACACTCCATGGTGGAAACAGGCACATAACCAGAAAATTGTTGAGGGTACGCCACTCACCAACATACTTGTACAAGCGCACTTTTTTGGGTCCAAAATCCTCGATTGTTACAGGCTCCAAGATTCCGAGACCATTGTACCTTTTCGGAAGCTGAGGATATAGGAAAGTATCATGGATGTTGTGAACGTGGTCTGCCCCAGTCGGAGAAACTGCGTAACCCAGAGCCTCGCCTCTTTTTAGTCTGGGATCATGCATAGGAACTTCTTGTCCCTTGACATGGACAGCAAATTCCTCTGCGCCATTCCCTATACGCTCAGCAGCACGTTTGCTGCCTTCAGCTAATAAAGCGCCTAAGCCACGTTTTTCTCCAATTAATTCCACCATTTTAACCATAGATTCTGCATTTCCAAAGCTCAGGTCCATGTCATCTGTATCCTCTTTGGTGAGTAGGCCATGCTCGAAGCATTCCATGGCAAAACTGATTGTAACTCCTGTGCTTATTGTATCTATGGAGTATCTTTGGCAGAGTTCATTAGCCTTACATACGGCTTTGAGGTCAGATACTCCACAGTTTGATCCCAAAGCGCCTAAGGTTTCATATTCTGGTCCACCATACTCTGGGTCTACATTCCATGGCTCTTCTACTTTGACCTTCTTCTTGCAGGCGACAGCACAAGCGAAGCAGGTTCCCATGCCCACGCGCACCTGATTCTTTATAGCTTGAGCAGATATTTGATCCGCCTTCGGGAAGTCGCCGTCTCTGAAGTTGCGGATAGGAAGATTCCCGGTCTCCACATAGACGTCCATTGCATCTCCTGTTCCATATGTATGCAAGCTTCTAGCAACGCTTTCCACGTTTTGTGCCATCAACCTTGCTAATTTTTGAAGTCTCTTTGGTTTGCAAGCCAGAACTCTTCTTGTCCCTTTGACTGCCACAGCTTTCAGGTTTTTTGAACCCATAACTGCTCCCATTCCACATCGACCAGCCACATGATGCATGTCATTAACTACACACGCATATCGTACCTGTTTTTCCCCTCCTGGACCAATTTGAGCCACCTTCACACTGTCGTCTTTCAGTTCGTTTAGAATGTTATCCTGTGATTTTTTGATCTCCAATCCCCACAAACGAGAAGCGTCCCTAAGCTCCACTTTTTGGTCTTTAATCCACAAATATACAGGCCTTGATGCGTTTCCTTCAAGAATTATAGCATCAAAACCTGCCTGTTTCAGTTCTGTTCCCCAGTATCCTCCTGCCTCTGCTTCTCCATATGCGCCTGTGAGAGGGGATTTTGCCCCTATGCTGTTGCGTCCACTGCCGCTGACTAATGCGCCAGTCACGGGACCACAAGCAAAGACCAATTTGTTTTTTGGACCAAGAGGGTCGATTCCAGGGTTCAGTTCCTTGAGTAGATAATAGGCGATTAATCCTCTGCCTCCAAAATAGCGACGATAAAACGTCTCCTCAATTTTCTCAAAAGATATTTTTTCTGTGGTAAGGTTAACGCGTAAGATTCTGCCTGTAAGACTTTTTTCCATATGCTTTCAACATATAATTTTCTCGACAAAACTATTAAATTCTTACATTTTCAGCGCACACAAAAATATTCTATGGTTTGTCCCAAGCCATAGTAGCTATTGAATCTGCGTAACAATTTGACTACTAATAGGACTCGAACACACCAGACCAGTGGAGATGTCATTCGTATATCCCTTTTTTATTTTGCAGAAATGGCCGATTCGTTTCGCGAATGCACCTTATTCATTACTTGTGACCAATTTTCTTCTATTTGCTAATCGTCGCAAATCCTGAACAGGTGAATCTTCAAAATTCTGATAAATCTTCTCCTTGTATTCTCTCTCAGATTCCCGAGCCTTGCTTTCCTTGGTGCTAAATTCAAAGCTGTTTTCAAGCGTTCTTATCGTTCTTCCCAGCCTGCGCTGACCTCTCGTAACCATTCTCTCACTTGAAAATCCATATGAAGCTTTCATATTTAACTGCACCTAAAAAACAAAAAGGCAAGTGACTAACTCGACGAAAAAAGCGTACTTTGTCCCAAGGTTTAAGGACGAGG
>CAZJBY010000060.1:0-8991 GCA_964544495.1 uncultured Candidatus Bathyarchaeia archaeon | reverse complement strand
AGATGCTCATGATGACGCTGATGTTTCCAATGATGTTCCTTAGCGGCGTGTTCTTTCCGATCCAGCAGATGCCATGGTACATGCAGGGGGTCTCCAGGTTCCTGCCTCTCACTTACGCTGCTGATGCTCTCAGAAAAGTAATGGTGCTAGGCGCAGATATACCCGCAATCTCCACAGAGCTGATAATTCTCATCATTTTCGGCGTAGTCATGACTGCAATTGCGGTGCCAGTGTTCAGGAGAATGATGACGCGGTAAACATGGAGAAAAACGTTAGCCGAGGCGACGTGGCTTGAGTACCTTATGTTCAAAATGTCCCTTCTTCCAATTGGCTCCCCGACTCAGGCGCAAGAATGCGCGTAAAAGATGCCGCCTGTTCCCTCAAAGGCCACTGCGAATCTACACGTGCAAGGATTTTCCCAAGCAACGTGCCTTCAACTTGCCAAGGAATTCAGAGAAGAAATAGCCGTAAATATTATCCAGCTTGCGAGCTTAAAGCTTAAAACCCGTAGAAGTTTTAATGTACTAGTAACCATAGCACCAGAGGTTCAAGCATTGAGTAGGCAATATCCTAAGAAGCCAATTGTAGGTGTCGGCGCCGTAATACTTGATGGAGACAAGATTCTGCTGGAAAAAAGAAAAAACTCTCCAGGAAAAGGAAAATGGGCTGTTCCAGGCGGCTTAGTAGAACTCGGCGAGAATGTGGAAGAGGCAGTTGTTCGCGAGGTGAAGGAAGAGACAGGTTTGGAAGTTTATGAGCCGCGGCTTGTTGACGTGGTTACTTCTGTTAGCTGGGGTGAAAAAGGCGCCGTGATGTACCATTATGTAATTATTGACTATCTTGTAACCGTGAGGCGCGGTAACCCTAAAGCGGCAAGCGACGCTGAAGATTTGAAGTGGGTGCCTTTCAACGAGGTGGAAGAATACAATTTAACGGAGTCTTTCCGCCGGTTCTTTCTGCGAAACAGGCAGAAGCTGGAGAACCCTAGTTTCTATCTTTGAAGAACAGCCGTGTTTCACCCATTGTTTTCATGTCTAATGATCTGACTCGGGTAACTATTGGAAAATCCCGCACGACCCGTCCTAAAGTGAGGCAGTGATGCGGCGGAAGGTCCCTTGCAATGGACCGGACGGTTTCGGCGTCCACGCGGGCGGCGCGGCTGACCACATCCAAGTCGTGCTCGTTTGTGAAGTTGAAGAGGAAGATGTTGTCGGCTTGGCGGTAGATGCTTTCACGGATGGTGTCGGGCTGGTTGGTTATGAACGTGGTGAATATGCCGAAGTGTCGCATGCGCGTGACTATGTCATCCCAGTAAGTTTCGCGGAGATAAAGATGCGCTTCTTCAGCGAAGAGAAACACGGCTTTAAGTTTCCAGCTTTGCAGGGAGTCAACTAGCTTGCCCAAAACATACTCAACTACTATTTGGCGGTCGATGGTGCTTGTGTTTCTGAGGTTTATGATGATGGCGCCGCCTTCTTCCTTAGATTTTAGCAGGCACTCTTTCAGAAACGTGGATTCTGCGGGGTTGTCGGTGAAAAAGCCTGAGTTAACTATGGCGTGGTAGCGTGAGGAAAGTGCGTCGCGTACATGCTGGTTGCAGGTCAAGTTGCGTATAGCCTCACCCAACTCATATAGCGAAAGTTTGCCTTTCTCTTTCAGCGTTTTCCAGATGCGCCTGAACTCGCGAGACGAGGTCCCAGGCAAGTGCAGCGCGTGGATGAGTATGCCCATTACCACGTTCAGGTGCAGCTGGTCAAGGGCTACTTTGAAGTTTTGCGAGGGCGTTAACGCGTGGATTTTGTTGTAGTACATGTTTCTTTTTCCGTCTTGAGTCATGCCTATGCTTGTGTATTCGCCGTTCAGGTCGAAGATGACGACTGTAGCCTTGTAGCCTATTAGACTTGCCATCAAAAGTTTGGACAGGTGCGATTTACCGCAGCCTTTCTTGCCCGTTATAATGTTCAACATACCATCTACGGCTGTCGCGTCTATGGTCAGCAACGACGAGTCTTTAGTACCGCCGAGAATTATAGGTCGTGTTCCCTCAACCTTAGCGAGCTTCAGCAGCATGGGCACGGACAGTTTTTTAATGGTGGACTGCGAGCGGCTGGGCAGCCAGCTGTTGCTAGGGCTGAGCGCTTCGTTTTCCAGCGTCGCTCTTGTCTTGCAGATGAGCAGACTAGCATCTTGGATGTACGTTATATGCGGAGCAATTTCCAGCGGGTCGATGTCTTCGCCCTGGATGGGTACACCGCCGTCTGGCAATGTACGTAGTAACTCTTCGAGCACGCCGGGGATGCTGGCGAACTGCACGTCAATCACTTGAGCGATTATGGCTTTTCGTGCGTCTGGATCTTCAACCATTAGGTAGTCGCCTTTTTCGGCGTTCTCGTTTGGGAAGCTGAGGATTTGGAGTATGTTGCCTTCTTTTTTGTAGAGTTTCATGAGTAGATTTCTCCTTTGCCGAACGGTCCGAAAAGCAGGCGGTGCATGTCTGGTCGATTGATTATTTGGATGCCGTGTTTGCGGGTGATGAAGTGTTGCATGGCTAAGACTTCGTTGGCGGTGAACGTGCACAAAATATGAGCTAACCGCAGGGTTTCAGGGTAGCTCTGCGCATAGAGGTCGTTGCCTACGAGTTTCTCTACTGCTTCCAGGCGCTGTGTTAACGTGGTTTCCCTGTCGATGTCCAAGCGGAAAGCGTAATTCGCCTTATTCAGCCTTGCCACGTAGACGTCGCCTAACACAACGGTGGGCGGCTTGAACCTTAAGCCCGTGGTCTCAAGCAGGTAAGGCGGTTCGCTTTTTGGGAGTTGATCTGTTATGAGGTAGCCGTTTACGCGGAGGCTGGTCATCTTGCTGAACGCGAGCACTGTGCTACTGTTTTTTCGGGCGAGGCTGAGGATTTCTTTCATGCGTTGCACTGGAGTGTCGAAGGTTCCTGAGGTTAAAGAGCCGTCGAACAGGATTAGCCCGTTGTTTACGGTTTTTGCCAGCATAGTTTGTAGCCAGCGTTCGAGGAGGCTCGCGAGGCGGGTGGGCATCTGCATGAGGTGCGGGGAGGCGTAGCGGTTGCTGGAGTAGTGAGCGTTGAAGTAAGCTTTTTCGAGGGTGTTGTAGACTTCGTTTTTGTTTTCTTCGGTGATGTGGAATATGAATGGTCCGAGGCGTGTGTAGCGGTATTTTCGGTTTTGTTTCCAGGTGGTTGCGCCTCGGATGGCGATTATGATGCCTGTGCTTGTTTCGCCGATTTTTATGGTTGAGGTGTCTATGGCGGCGATTATTGTTTCTTGGTGGTTGGGTTTCAAGGTGATTGGCTGGCGGTTGAGCTGTAGGTTTGATGGTTGCTGTTCTAGGATGCGGTATTGTTGAAAGTCTTGTTGATTTAGTTGAAAGGTTTGGTGTTGCACTTGTTTTAGGGATTGGATGCTTTGTTCGAGGAAGCGTTGGGGTAGTGTTGTGTCGATGGTGGGTTGTGGAAAGTTATATTTGGGGGTTGTTGTTATTGTGTATTGTTCAATCACCAAGATTCACCAATAGCCAATATGGGGATGGTGGAAATATTTAAGTGTTGTGCATGCACATCTTGCACAATACAATAAACAATAGGTGTCAACTTGACAGAAAAACCGCAAAACCCACCAATCAAGGTAAAGATGAAGATAGGCGAAATCGAAATAGAAATAGAAAGCCAAGAAGACCAACTGCAATCCGCCGTCGACAAGATACTCTCAGCCGTAACCGAGAAACTCAAAGACACATGTCTAGCCGAAAGGCCAGCGCCGCCGCCCAGAGCCGAGACGTGTAAAGGCGTAATCCAGAAGCTCTGGGAAGAAAACTGGTTCTCCGAGCCACGGGGCTTAAGCGAAGTCCACAGCGAAATGGCACGACAAGGCTTCCACTACGACCGCACCGCCGTAGCACATGCACTGATAGACTTAGTAAAAGACGGAATTCTCACGCGAGAAGGGAAGCCCCGCCGGTATCAATACGCTCAAAAAAGACCGCCACCATAACCCAATTTTAAACCTGCATGACTATCAAGTGTATGCGAGTTTTGACCTCTTTTGGAAATTGCAAACTTGCAAAACGATAATTGCTGCTCACAGTTCCGCGACAACAGGTAAACATAACAATATTTAAATATTAATATCAATTAATCCCAATAATCCAAAGACTAGGTGATTACATGTCCAAGAGCCTGAGAGACCTAACGCCAAAAGACATCTTATTCGGAATACTGATTCCCACAGTAGTGTGCCTACTAATAATCTGGTTCCCACTCAATGAACACACTCTCGCGAGCATAGATCCAGCGTTCCAAGGTATCTTCGTATTCGGCGTCCAAGAAGTCATCATGATAGTGGCTGTGCCTATGCTGCTTGGCTTGCTTTGGAACAAGTGGGCTGGAGGCGTTTCAGGCTTCCTTTTGGGAAGCATATACGCTCTTTGGTACGGCCTGTACGGTTCAATGTCGCCAATGTGGATTCATAACATTGGTCTACTCGGTTACCTTCTCAGCGCCATGCTTATCGGCTACATGGCAGGTGCCTTAAATCAAAAATCCACAAAGCTGCCAAGGCTGCTTTTTTCGGGAATAATCTCAGCGCTTGTAGGCGGCCTCTTCCTATTCTTCACTGAACAGCAAGCCACACAAGTTCTGGTTTACGGAGAATATGGCTTTTTCGTGACTATGACGCCTAGGCTGGTGTTTGGAGTGGTGGTGCCTTTGGTTGCTAAACTTGTTCTGCGGCATCAAACAAACGTTGTGAGGCAGCATCCAGAAGCGGCAGGGCACGTTTAGCAGCGGCCGTTACTGCAGCGCCCCATCTTTTCTTCTGATATATTACAATGTTGAAATACGCTTTATTACTCCAAAAACATGCTTCACTGGCGAAAGGAGAAAGGCCAGTTTGAACACTTGGATTAACCTCTTCAACTTTGGACTATATATGTTGGTATTCTTGTTGGTCCTCATAATAGTTTTCGGAGTCATCTGGGCTAAATACTGCAAATAACCACATGACCTACTTGCCGCCTAATAGCCAATCAATGCAGAAAACTATAGAGGGGGGAGGTCCATATTGGCGCCGAAAACACCCAAAAGCATGTTGAAACCAGCGCCTGCAGGAAACCATGTATTTATAGTCTATATAAGGGGGCTATAGACTGTTCCAAGCACTAGTGCCTAAAAGCTACAGCTCAAGTATTTTTGCTTCTTTTTTAGCTGTGTCCAGTAGCGCTATGGTGGATTTGCCAGTTAAGTATCCGCAAACTTCTCCTGGGTTCACGACTAGAGTTTTTCCGTTCCTGCGAGACACGTTAGCGTGGGAATGACCGTGAACCACAGCGTCGAAACCTCCGCAGTTAATCAAAGCGTCTAAAAGTTCGGTTTCGTCTCCGTGCAACAAAGCTATCTTGAAGCCTTCAGCGTTGACTTCTGCGAATCTGCCTCGGATTTCGCAGTTAGGGCATTCGCTGAACCGTTTTTTTAGGAATTCGTGGTCTCCGTCGTTGTTGCCGAAAACGCCTATGAGCTTCGCGTTTAATGCTTTGAATTTTGGTATGGTGAAAGGTGAAGTGTAGTCTCCTGCGTGGAGAACGAGCGCCACGTTTTCTTCGTTCAGTTTTTTCACGGCTTTTTCTACCATTGGCAAGTTGTCATGTGTATCTGATATTATGCCTATCAGCATTGTGTTCACAGGTTTTGTTTTTCTCGTTGGCTGGAATAAGGTTTTCTGTTGCGGACTGTATAGAAGTTTGTTATAGAATATTCCAACACTGTAATATGCAGACTTGCGAAACACGACTTAATATGCGCCACGCAAAACTCAGTTATAGAAAACAATTCTAAAAGAGGGACATAGAACTGAACTCGTGGAAAACCGATTCATCCAAACGAAGAGACAAACTCAGCATAATCGCAGAAATCCTAGAAATCGCAAATGACGGAACCTTAAAAACCCAAATAATGTACAAAGCAAACCTAAGCTTCGCTCAACTCAACGATTACCTCAAATTCATGTTGAAAATTGGTTTACTGAACAAGTTCCGCGCCAACGGGAAAGACGTGTACGAGACAACTGAAAAGGGAACAGACTTCCTTCAGCGGCACTTCGAATTGACGGAACTGCTGCAGGAGAACGAAAATGGCAAAAACGGCGTCAAGATTCCCCCGCAAAACCTCCTTAAAAAGAATTAACCTTTTTTTTACCTAATACTGGAAACATTCGGGTTCGACAAAAACATGAGTTGCAAACGTTTAAGTTTGTTTAATTTTTTGCTGTTGTGACGTAGTTCCTGACTTTTTCCTTCAAAACTGGGAACTCGTCAAGCATGGCTTTCATGACTTGCCAGCGGATTTCGTCTTTGTTGAGGTGTTTTGCCATTTGCCTCACCTGCACTAACACTGGAATCTTATGTCAGCATATACAATACATATGCCTTATAAACTTTTTTCCTGAATCAGAAAACTCCATTCTCAGCCTGAAGCAAGCCTCACCCACTCAACCCATTTCAACCCACTGCTCGGAATATTACCTCCTCGGGAATACGCGCTTTATTACCCAAACCGCCAATGAAACTTGAGAAAGGAGAAGGCCCAAGGCGATTCACGAATGAGTTTCATCAAACGCTTCAGGGTAACCTATTTAGCGTTTCTAGCCCCATTAGCTTTGGCGCTTCTTTCTTGGCTGTACTTTCCAGCCGTAGCTCAATGGATAATAACCAACATATTCAACTATGCAGTGGCAGAGCAACCTGCAAACGCGTTTTGGACAGGAGCCATCCTATTCTTCTACACTTGGTACACGTTTGTAGCTATAGGCATCGCAGGAGTTTGGATTGTAGCCGCCTTTTTCGCGAGGAGACAACAGGTGAAAGCCAAACGCGACTTTTATCCCATGGTCAGTTTTGTAGTTCCAGCTTACAATGAAGAGGAGAAAGTAGCTAACTGCATAACCAGCCTTTTCAAATGCGCAGAAAAATACCCAGGCAACTGCGAAATCATAGTAGTTGACGATGGCAGTACAGACTACACTTACGAAGTCGCTTTCGCAACCGCAAAAACTCTTCGCGTCCAACACCCTAGAGTTCACTGCAAAGTATCAAGGCACATGATGAACTTGGGCAAAACCGAAGCATTGAAAACCGGAATAAACAAGGCGTTAGGCCAAGTTATCGCGGTTGTTGATAGCGATTCAGAATGGGTGCCTGACACGCTAAAAAGACTAGTTGACTACATGCGTTCAAACGGAAAAAAAGCCGTCACAGGCTACATTCACCCCAAAACGGAAGGTGAAAAAGGCAGCTTCATTGTGGCTCTGCAGCAGTTGGAGTACAGTCAGGGATTGGGAATCGACCGCTGTGCACAGTCACTCGGCAACTGCGTCCTTGTGGTTCCAGGAGCCATCGGCGTTTACGACGCAGACCTGCTACGCGACATCCTGACTGAAGCGAACATTCGCAGCGTGACCGAAGATTCGGAAATCACATTGGAGATGCACAAAAGAGGCGCAAAAGTAGGCTACCTAAGCACTGTCCGCAGCAACACGCATGCACCTAAGCTTCTAAAGTCCCTGTGGCATCAGCGACTGCGATGGGTCACAGGGTGGCTGCACAACACACTAGATATCCACGTTGACCTGTTCCGTAAACGATCATGGCTGTCAGCGTTGTTGTGGTACAGTTTCATTTTCGAATATGCTGGCGCATTAGTAGATTTAGCTGCCATCGTAGCGTTTCCGCTGCTTTTCTGGTTTGCGCCCGACAGCCTACACTTCGCCTACAACCTGATAGTGTTCACCGCTTACGGCTTGTTAATCAGCGTTATCAACCAAGCTGTTGCGTTAAAGTACGCCTATGGCAAGTTCACCCATAACGATTTACTACTATACACACCGTTTTTCCCGTTCCTATGGCTTATCAACGTGTTCGCGCGATTACGAAGCATAATAGGATACATGTTTGGCAACAAAGGAACATGGCACCTTACAGAACGCGATTAGAAATGCGAAACGTTTTAAGACTTGACGCGTTTCCGTGATGTAGGACCAAAGCGCTATGCCTATCCAAGCTGTACTGTTTGACATGTTCGACACGCTAATGCTAATCGAAAAAAACCACCAGTTCTACAGCCCATCGCTGAAGAAGGCACACCAATTTCTCGTCGAAAACGGCGTCAATGTAGAGTTTGCGGTTTTCCGCGACGCATACATTAAAGCGCGTGACGCGTTGTACGTGGAAGCGGATGCAAGGTTGGAGGAACCTCACTTTAACATGCGAATCGTCAACGCTTTGAAGAGTTTAGGCTACAGTTTTGATGTTAACAGCGACGCTGTGGCTGGGGCAACTAACGCTTTCTGCGAAGGCTTCATGAAGTATGTGCGCCTGGACGACCACGCCAGAAGCACCTTGGAGAAACTGCACGGGAAATACAAGCTTGGAATAGTGTCAAATTTAGCCATACCCGAATGCGTAGACAAGCTGTTGGAGAAGCACGACCTGAACAAGTTTTTTGGCGTGGTTGTGGTATCTGGCGCAGTTAACAAGCGGAAGCCCAGCCCCGAAATCTTTGAGACAGCACTGGTGAAGTTGGGCGTGAAAGCGGAGAACGCGGTGTTCGTGGGCGACACGGTAGACGCTGACATCGAAGGTCCTAAACGCGCCGGAATGAAAACCGTATACATTGAGAGGCGCCAGCAAGATGGAGTGGAAGCCGCTTGCCCTGACCATACTATAGAGAGTTTAGCTGAGTTGCTGACTGTGCTTCTTGCGCTAGGAAAACAATAAATAAGCAAAGCCATTCGCGCAACCTCCACTTCTGAAACATAAACCCAAAACAAACCAAAAACAAAAACACAAAAACAAGCTCAACCCCCAAGAAGTAGAAGTGCTAAGCAACCCCACACAACTACAACTAAACAAAAAAAACAAAATAGCCCGGGAGAGATTCGAACTCTCGTCGAGGGCTCCAGAGGCCCCTATGCTTGA
>CAZJBY010000059.1:0-9050 GCA_964544495.1 uncultured Candidatus Bathyarchaeia archaeon | reverse complement strand
TAAACGTGCTCAGCGACAGGCGCATCGGCACCTTAGGCGACGAGTTCATGGCGCTCGACGCACGCGTGGGCTTGCACTTCATCATGCGCGGCAAAGTGTGGCGCATAGTGCAAATCGAAGAGGAAACAGGAACCGTGCACGTGGTTCCCGCCGAAGACCCGTTCGCGGCAATTCCTGGTTGGGACGGAGAAATCTTGCCAGTGCCGTTTGAGCTGGCGCAGCAAACTGGAGTTACACGCGAGAAAATCGGCAAGTTGCTCAAGAAAAACAAGAGCGCAGAGCGAGTAGCTGAGGAGCTGGCTGCGGATCTCAAGACGGATAAGGCTACGTTGCTGGAGACTGTGAAGGAGATTGACGAGCACCTGAAGGAGGGTGCCCCTTTGCCTACGGAGAACCGCATAGTCCTCGAGGCGTTCGACAGGTACCTTGTGGTTCACGCGTGCTTCGGGGAGATTGTGAACAAGACTTTGGCGGGAATCTTCGACTCGGTGCTTTCGGAGAGGGAGGTCATTACGGGTTGGTGGGCTGACGGCTACCGCATTCTGGTGGAAACGCCGAGAAAGTTGATGGCGCGGGAAGTTGCGGAACTGCCACGCGTGCTTTTTGGCTTGTCAAATGAGGAGGTTGACACGGCGTTTGGGAAGTACGTGAAAGCCAAGTTTCCTTTCGCTTACAAGATGAAGTTTGTGGCGGAACGCTTCGGCGCACTGCCGCGTGGGAAGACCATGAGTTACGAGAGGCAAGCCAAGCTGAAAGCCGCGTTTGAGGACACGCCGATTTACGATGAGACCCTGCGCGAGGCGATGCTGGAGAAAGCCGACCTGAAAAAGGTCAAGCAGATAATGCGCGAGGTCAAGCAGGGGAAGATGGCGGTAAGCACACTGGTTAGAAGGGAGAAGCCGACGCCTCTGGCGTATCATATTCTGGCGCAGTACGCAGACATTTCCGAGCTGATGGCACCTGAACGCGTGATACTCAGCAACATCGACAAGATGAAAATGGCGACTGAAGCCCGAACCGCCACGCTGCTATGCATGAACTGCGGCGAATGGACCACACAGGTCAAAGTCAAGAACCTGCCTGAAAAGCCAACCTGCGAAAAATGCGGCTCAAACCTGTTAACACTGCTATATCACGGTCAGGACACAAATCGCCTGAAGAGTTACCTGCGGAAACGACGCGAAGGCGAAGCGCTTTCGGATGAGGAGCTGAAGGAACTGTCGCAAGCAAGACGCAAAGCAGATTTGGTTCTCAGTTATGGGAAGCAGGCGGTGCAGGCATTGGAAGTGAAGGGCGTGGGTCCTGAAACGGCGTCGCGGATTCTGGGCAAGATGCACCCGAATGAGGATGAGTTTTACTTGGATTTGCTCAAGGCGAAGATTCAGTTTTTACGCACAAGAGAATTCTGGGACAAGTAAGCACCTGTTAAAGTTTATAGTGTTTGACCGTTTAACATGCACCTGAATGTGAGGGTAAATGGCGCGAAAGAAACCGCAAAGCGCATTGAAACGTTCGCTGGGCTTGCTGGATGCCACAGCAATAAGCGTGGGCGCCATAATCGGCGGCGGCATCTTCGTCGTCACAGGCATCGTAGCGGGCTTAGCTGGTTCAGCCTTAGTCGTGTCCATGATCGTGGCGGCTGTAATCGCGTTTTTCACAGCGCTGAGCTTCGCTGAACTGACAGCGTGGCAGCCCGTAGAAGGAAGCGTTTACGAGTACGCACGCCAAGTCATCTCGCCTTTCTCAGGTTTTTTGGCGGGGTGGATGTGGATAGTTTCCAACACTTTCACGGGAGCCGCTGTTTCCCTCGGATTCGCCTACTACCTGACAGCATCGTTTCCAAGCTTGCCAGCTAACGTGGTGGCTGCAGTTTTGTGCTTAGCGTTTACCGCGTTGAATTTCTTGGGTGCGCGTGAATCAGCGCGTTTAAACACGATTCTTGTAGCTGCGAAACTGCTCATTCTAGGGTTTTTCGTGGTTTTTGGAGCAGTAAACGCGAGCACCGCGAATTTCGCGCCTTTTGAGCCATTTAAAGAGGGAGTTTTGTATGGCGCGTGCTTCATTTTCTTTGCCTACACGGGGTTCGGGCGAGCCGCGGTTGTGGCGGAGGAGGTAAAAGACGCGAAACGCAACGTGCCCAAAGCGCTGCTTCTATCGCTTGCCGTTTCCACAATAGTCTATGTTCTAGTTGGCATAGTTGCTGTGGGACTTGTAGGTTCAAATGCACTTGCAAATTCAAACTCGCCCTTAGCAGAAGCCATAAACGTTACTGGAAGCCCGCTTGCGGTGCAAATTGTTTCTTTCGGAGGTTTACTGGCAACGGCGAGCGTGCTGCTGACGTCTATTTTAGGCGTTTCCCGCATGGCTTATTCTATGGCTAGACGGAAAGATTTGCCACAGGGTTTGGCGAAGCTTCACCAGAAGTTTTGCACGCCTTATTTTTCGATTTTGGCAGTTGGAATTTTGATGGCGGTGCTGGTTTTGTTTTTTGACTTGACAGGAGTTGTAGCCATCAGCACTTTTGGCGCGCTTTTCTACTACGCCTTAACCAATGCGGCGGCTTTCAAGTTAAAAACTGAAGAAAGACGGTATAGCAGGCTGGTTCCCATTGTGGGTTTAGGCACATGCATAGCGCTGTTAGCGTTCATTCTCTTTGCCGCAACACAAGCATGGATAGTTGGCGTCATATGCTTAACGGCAGGAGCAGTTTACTACGGCTTCAGAAAAACGCGCTCCAACATTAAAGGTTAAGACCAGCCGTTCCATTGGCACAGCTTAAAGGTTCTGCCGTATTTTCGCTGCGGTTTGGCTCAGTTGTTCTCTGTCCGCCTCTGCAAGCTCGCTGAAACTTGGCAGCTTTTGCCCCTCATACCGCGGAATAACATAAACGTGCAAGTGGAATATCTCTTGACCGGCAGCCTCACCATTTTGCTGGATTATGCTGATTCCATCCGCTTTTGTGGTTTCTTCAACAGCGACGGCAATGTGTTTAGTGACTCCGTGGAGATAGGCGATTAGTTCACGTGGAATATCGAAAATGTTCTCGTAATGTTCCTTAGGTATAACGAGTGTGTGCCCCTCGTTCAGAGGTTTAATGTCAAGGAAAGCCATCGCTTTTTCGTCTTCATAAACGATGCTTGCAGGCACTTGCTTTTGGGCTATTCTGCAGAAGATGCATGAGCCATTGTTCATATTATTTCACCGCTGAAGAGTTATCTCATAATTCCTCTTAGGCTTTACGCAACAGTTTATATCCTATACTAATTCTTATCTTTTTATAGGATTTAAATTCGGAGTGAAAGAGTTTGACGGAATTGGAGGATAAGGTTCGAGAGGAAGTGGGTAAAGTACCTGACCCTGAAACAGGCATGACTTTCGCCGAGATGCAGATGATTACGAACGTAAAGGAAGAAGAACCTGGCGTAGTCAAAGTAGAATTCATTCCAACCAGCCCCTTCTGTCCAATCGCTTTCAAACTTGCTGCTGACATAAAGAACGCTGCGAAGAAGGTATCCGGAGTCAAGAAGGCTCTGGTTTACTGCCGCGGGCACGCAATGGAGCAGCAGATCAACGAAATGACAAACAAGTAGCATCTGCAAGGAAAAGCCCACTTTTTCTCACGCCTAAATTTTTTAGAGCAAAAAGGTACGTAAGCGGCGAATACGCGTTAGGCTTAAATATTGTTTCAATTCTCTATTGCAATCGTGGTGTGCTGACTATGAGCGAAACGTCTGCTGTTGAACTGAAAAGCGTAGTTAAGCGCTATAGTGAGATTTTAGCCGTAAACAACATTGATTTAAACATAAAAAAAGGCGAAATTTTTGGTCTCCTAGGACCAAACGGTTCAGGAAAATCCACAACGCTCAAGATGCTTATAGGTTTGGTTCAGCCTGACTCAGGCGTGGTCAACGTTCTTGGAGTTGATGTGAAAAAAGACCCAGTTGCCGTGAAACAGCTTGTGGGCTACGTTCCTGAATCTCCACGCCTATATGAATTCTTAACTGGAATCGAATATTTGGATTTCATAGGCGACATATACGGAATGCAGACAGAAGAAAAGAAGACTAGAATCACCGAGTACCTGAAGGCGCTTCAGCTTGAAGGGCGAGAAGGCGACATGATAAACGGCTACTCGGACGGAATGAAACAGAAAATCGCTTTGATCTCAGCGTTTCTCCACAGACCGAAGCTGCTGATTTTAGACGAACCCTTAAGCGCTTTGGACCCACGGTCGGCGCGAATAATTAAAGATTTTCTGAACCAACTGAAGAATCAAGGCGTAACCACGATCATGTCCACTCACGTGCTGGAAATAGCTCAAGCCGTATGCGACCGCATAGGCATCATGTACCACGGAGAAATCTTGGCGTTAGGTAACATGAAAGAGTTGAGGCAAATGGCGAAGCTACCTGACTCTGGCTTAGAGGATATTTTCTTGAAGTTAACTGGCACGGATGACATCAAAGCAGTGGTTGAGGAACTCGCGAAATGAATTGGAAGAGCGTCCTCAATCTGATGCAGGTTGAAAGGAAATCTGGCAGGCTCATCAGAGGAAAGAAAATCACAAAATACCACGAAAACCGTTTTTTAGCCTACTGGCCCTACTGGCTTGCCTTAGCCATAGGCATAGCAAGCGGCGTGTTGGCTGGCGTAATCTACAACCTTGCAACAACGGCCGATCCTGAACTCCTAAGCATGTTCCAAGAGGGTACGGTGAGTATTTTCTTCTCGTTGCCAACCCTCGTTTTAGTTTACAGTTTGGTCTTCACCATGATGCAACAGATTCGGCTGAGCGGCGTCAAAATCTCGACTCAGGTGCCTTATTGGCTGCCTGTAACGTGGCAAGAGCACACGATGGCGTCAATATTAGCCAGCTTAATGGGTTTTCCACTAGCTTCAGTGGTGTTTATCACCTCAATTATCACTGTGTTCTCGGTTTTTATTGGTCAAATTGTTACCGCCGTGTTGACCTCACTTGCTGTCTTAGCTGCTGCCTTCATGGCAAGCACCATCACAGAAGTTCTCAGAATCCTGCAGGTGAGGTTCATCGGAGCCGTTTACAAGTCATCTGGTAGAGCAGCGGTGTGGGTGAGGTTTGCCGGCTCACTGCTTTTTTTCATTTTGTTCTACATCGGGTATTTCTACGTGACTTCGGGAGGCGCGGTAACTGTCATTCAAACTATTGCTTCGGCTCAGACGGCAGCTTGGTTCATTCCCTTCGTGTGGTTAGGCATAAGTCTTTACTATTTCACTTATTTCACAGTAACTAACTTGCTGATAGGTTTCCTGTTTATGGGGCTTTCTATCTTGTTCATCGTTGGCTTGTTTTTCCTCGCCACCAAGCTAAACATGCGATTTGGACTTTATGAGCCGCCAGCAATAACGGTTTCGCGCGGAGTTTACGCTCCCAAAACTGGTTTCTTAGGCAAGCTTGGCTTTTCCACAGTTGAAGCCGCCTTGATCAGAAAAGACTTAAAGGCATTTACGCGCCGAAGAGAGCTGATGACGATTTTCATAATTCCTATAATCATCATTATAGTGCCGCTTATGCAATCGATAGGTCCCAGCCAAGCAATGCCTGACGCCCTTTTAACGATCTATCGCGCCATGACTTTTCTTTTTCCAGCTTCCATCATGACCATGAGCTTGGGCAGCTTCATGATAGGCGAAGAAGGGCAATCGGCTTGGCGAATTTACGCCTCTCCCATCTCTGCTAAAAGCTTAGTGAAAAGCAAGTACTTTTTCATCGTTTTCTTTTCGCTTCTTGTCCTAATAGTTACGGGAATCTTCGGGTTCGTTATTTATCATCCGACAGTACTCTACACGGTTGTAGCTGGTCTTGAGGCAGTTTTCTTGGTCTTCGCCTTAAGCGCACTTTCTCTTTCAAACGGGATAAGTGGAGCTGATTTTACTGAAACACCTAGACCCAGAATGATACGCGTTGAATGGAGCTTTCTTAATTTAGGTGCCTGCCTCGCAGCAGGCGTAGCCATATTGGCGCCCTTTATTCCATATGCGCTGTCATCAATGTCGGGACTTATTCCCGCTTTATTAGGGGGCGCGTTTCTGGATCCTTTCTTAGCGCTTGGAATAAGTGCAGTCATCGCCATCGTTTTAGCGGTAATTTTCTATCGAATCGCCATAAGCAACGCGAAAGAACTCTTAAAGAAAGCAGAAATGTAAGATTACGCACCGCAATAGAAGATCAATAAGAGCTGCCATATGTTAGAAAAATTTTCACCTGGAAATTACTGCCGAGTTTCAGCGCTTTTCTTTTTTAATTGTTCTGGTTTTTTGCGTCCGTCAATAAGGTGGTGTACTGCAAGAATTGGCTGGTGTAAGCATTCGTGGGCCTGAGTATTTCTTAACTTTCTTCACTTTTTCTCTCGCCTGATTCTTGGATGTTCAGTAGATATCTAAAGCACCTTCCTTTTCGCTTTAAGGACAAGCATAGACTCGCATTCGGTAGGGCTTGCATCAGAGACAAATGGATATATCACTTATGGTAATTCCCTTAAATTTCCTCTTTTTTGGTTCATCCCACTCCAAACACGTAACAAAGACAATTTTCTATGAAAAAATCGTATCTCGCTTTTCTAAGTCTTTTCCATATAATCCCAACAAAATCTGTTGTTGCGTGCAGACAACCACATAGTCTTATAGGAAAAGGTCTTAATTGATAACTTGCCACGCTATATAATCTCCACAATCCAATGTGCTTTTGGTCAAGTCTCTTCTCCCTTTCCTTAAAGGTTCAAAGTATAGAGTCCTATCGCGTGGCGGGGTGTAAAAAGGATGACAAGCAGAATGATCTGGGCTGTAACAGTGGTTGTCATAACCGTTTTAATTATTTCAGCAGTAGTGTACTATCTACGTGTACTGGCTCCTTTTCCTGCTGCCAGTCCACCTTCATCAACATCGAGACCATTGCAGACCCCAACTGACAAAGCTTCTTTAAATTGGGCAGGCTACGCTGTGGCGTACAATTTTAGCGATCCTAAACCAGTGATTACAGGAGTCAGTGGTACGTGGACTGTGCCTGAGGTGAAAGTCACTCAGAACGATACATTCTCAGCAATATGGGTAGGCATAGGTGGAACCTTCGGCCATAGTTTAATTCAAGCTGGGACACAGCAAGATTCCGTTAACGGGGTGACTTACTACTCCGCTTGGTATGAGCTTCTCCCCGTTGACTCCATTACGATAAAAACAATGGATATTTCCTCTGGAGATGTTATCAGGACATCCATAAATCTCACAGATCCCGTATCGAACACGTGGTCGATAGAGGTAAACGATTTATCTACGGGACAGAGTTTCAATCAGGACTTTGTCTATGATTCAAGCGAACTTTCTGCTGAATGGATCGTTGAAAGACCAGATATAAACAGTGTGCTAAGTGAGGTAGCAGACTTCGAAAGCGTCACGTTTTCAAATTGTACCATTGTGATGAACAATCAGGTTGGAGCTTTAGGCTATTTTCCTTCCTCCAGATCCTTCATGTATAATATGAAGGGGACTCGGCTTGTTGACGTTTCAAACTTCTTCAATGATGGCTCAAGCTTCACAGTGGAGCACCTCACATCCCAATAGTCTTTTGGCAAAACGATGTTGAAATGCCGAGGGCCGGGTTTGAACCGGCGACGACTCGGTCTTCAGCCGAGCGCTCTCCCAGGCTGAGCTACCTCGGCGGCGCGCGTTACCTTTTCAAGATGAGGTGAAGTGTTTTAAAGTTTTCTGATAGGTTTTGCGTCAGTGTGGGCCTGCTGCGGTCTAATCGGATTCTGAAGTGCCCATAATTTTGAAAGGTAAGCATCGCTTAATAACTAACGTGTGTTCTCCTTTTTTGGAGGTTGAATCGTGATGGGTAAAATGGCAATCATCACTGTTGAGTTGGTTGATGAGAGTCTAAAAAACTCAAGCGGCGCGATTGCGGAAGAAATACTTGAGTGGCTGAAGGGCGAAGCAGTGCCTGCGCCTTGGGTTAAAGAGATAAGACAGGTTGATGTTCAGGAGTTTTAAGCGCCGAATAGGGCTACGTAGTGTGTTAGAAAGTATCCTATTAGCGCACTGGCTAGGAAGCACAGGAACAGCAGGAACTGTTCGTTCTTGTGACTTTTTTCAGGGGTCTCGGTTTTTTCTGAACTGTGCACATCAAGCACCTTTGAGCCTTGTTTGTTTTGTTTTAGGGAAAGGTTTTATGAAGGAAAGATTAGTATTTGGAATTCAGAGGGTGCAATTGGGCCGATAGTCTAGCTGGCTAGGACGTCGCCCTCACGCGGCGAAGATCGCCGGTTCAAATCCGGCTCGGCCCACCTTTGTTAAAGCAGATTGGTTATTTTTTGTGTTTTTCTGTGTTGGCTGTGATATCATTCTGGGAGGGGGTGTGTTTAATGTGTTGGTGTTTTTGTGTTGTACGCGTGCGCAAAAAGGTTTATTAAATCTCGCTATTTGAGATAAGGTTGAAGAGTGTCTCACAGAGAGGGTAAAAATGGAAAGAAGCGTCACCTCATTAAAATTTGGAATTGAAAGTCCCGTGCTCTCCACAACCCATGCAAGCTCCAAATGTAGCACCTGTGGAGAAGAGTTCGAAACACCACTTTTAGCAATGATTTCTTCAGGCTTTCTAGTAGAAAAATACTACGCGTGCCCTAAATGCCTTTCAAAAGTGGCAAGTGTTGAACGCCAACAGAACATTGAAGTTGAAGAGGATGAGGAAGAAGAGGAACCTCCGAAAATGGAGTTTAAAGACACTGTGGAAGAAACTGTGCCTTGCGAGCATCATTTTGGGTACTTGAAACGGCGTCCGAAAAACACGCCCATACCCGAAGCATGCTTCACATGCAGCAAGATGATTGACTGCATGTCCCGATAAACCAAAATTTTCTCGCCATTTTTCCAGCAACAAGCGGCTTCGTTCCAAGCACGATAATTGCCTAGCGCTGGGTCTGGCACTGACACAGAAGTCCAACAACGTTTTACTAAAAGGGGTCTGTCCATCACATTCGTCATCTTTCCCGATCAGACTGGGACGGCGACATCATCCCCCG
>CAZJBY010000058.1:0-9796 GCA_964544495.1 uncultured Candidatus Bathyarchaeia archaeon | reverse complement strand
TGCCGTCCGAGTAACTCTGAACTTTCATCCGCAATGGTCAAGCTAATGCCTTCTCATCATCCGGCAACAAATGTAAGCCAAACCAAAAATAAAAAGGGTTCTGCAACATTTGGTAAAGAGGCGCGTAAGCCGTTTTCAAGACGGAGTCTTTGCGAAAAGAGATATATGACTTAAGAGATTCTCTCTTGTCAAAAAGGTTCGGTGATTCAGACGGCTTCATCCAACGCTGGAGAAAACGAGATGGTGGTCACGCCTTGGGAAGTAAAAGGCAAAGTAGACTACGAGCGGCTTATCCGCGAGTTCGGCACCCAACCGCTGACAGACGCACTGCTCAAAAAAATAGCGGAGCACACGGGTAAACTGCATCTTCAGCTTCAACGGCGCTTATTCTTCTCCCACCGCGACTTAGACACGTTGCTCGAGCTTTACGAAAAAGGAACAAAATTCGTCCTGTACACGGGCAGAGGACCCTCAGGACCCGTACACATAGGGCATCTTGTGCCGTGGATTTTCACGCGCCACCTGCAAGAAAAGTTCGGCACACGGCTCTATTTCCAGATGACTGACGACGAGAAGTTCCTCATAGACGATGACGCGACGCTCCCTGAAACAAGGAAGTACGCCTACGAAAACGCCCTAGACCTGATAGCTTTGGGTTTCAAGCCTGAAAACACATTCATAATCTACGACGTTGAAGACATGGACCTGCTGTACGACATCACGTTGGAGGTTGCGAAGCGCATCACGTACTCCACGGCGAAATCAACTTTCGGGTTCCAGGACAGCACAAACATAGGATGGATATTTTGGCCTGCCATACAAGCCGTGCCATGCTTCATCCACAAAAAGTTGACAGGCGAAAACGTACCTGCACTGATTCCCGCAGCCATAGACCAAGACCCGTACTGGCGTGTCACCAGAGACATAGCGCAGAAACTCGGCTATTACAAGCCAGCCCAAATCCACTGCCGCTTTCTCCCAGGCTTAGGTCCAGGCGGAAAAATGAGCGCCTCTGAACCCGAAACCTCCATTTTCACCATGGACCCGCCAGAACTGGTAAAGCGCAAAATCTGGAACGCCTTCACAGGCGGCAAACCAACCGCCGCGGAACAGCGGAAAACAGGCGCGGACCCAACAGTCTGCTCGGTTTTCCAGTACTACGTTTACCTGTTCGAGGAAGATGACACGAAACTCATGGAACGTGAGCGCAGATGCAAGTCAGGTGAGATGCTGTGCGGCGAATGCAAAACCGATTTAGTGGAGAGGCTTAACAGGTTCCTTGAGGAGCACCGCAAGAAAAGGGAAAAAGCAAAAGACGTAGTAGAGAAATACCACATAAAACGTTAAAAGGTTTAAAAGAACAATAATCGTCTACTTCAGTCTCTAAGCAATTATACGGTGAACGTAGATGGACATGGTGGTTGGTGGCGGGCTTGTTCAAGGTTGCGAACCTGTTGAGTACCTTAAGAATAACAAAAGAAGTTTCGTTGTAATAGACACTGACTCAAACTGTCTCGCCGTAAAAAAATACGGGTTGGAACAAACTGCCAAGATTCATGGAAAAGGCGAGTTTTTTCTTAAAGGCGACCTAAACACATCTTTAACTTTGCTTAGGGATTTAAAACCTGAATACGTGTTTCCAAGTTCGCCTATTCATCTAGTAGCTGAACTAGCAAAAATCAAGTTCAGACTAGAACCATGCAACGAGGCGATAGACAGAATACTTCCATATCTGCCTCAGGCGGTTGTTCTTCGAGTGGGAAGAGGAGAATTGGCCGTTAGTTTCAACAGAGACAACGACTGTGTAGATAGGTGTGAAGCACCAGAAGCTTTTACATCATCAAAAATGAGGCAGCAATGTACAATGAATCGCTTAAGACCATGCACAATGGATCAGCTAATGAGATATGCCGCCCCAAAAGCGTTCATCCTGTTTAGTCATACCATGTCTCCAGGTTTAGGCGCATTCAAGGGTAAAGAAACACTTGAATTTTTTGCTTGGGCGGAAAGAAAAAAGGAATTCGTAGTCGCAACATCTTGCAATTGCCATGGAATTTTCTGGGGTTTTAGAAAACTGACAACAACTCGTTAGCGCAAAAAGAAATCTGGAATCATTTAGACTAAGCGCCTTTTTTTCCAGTTGGTGATTTATTGGAAAAGCTTAAATACACAAAACATGGATGGTTTATCCATCCCATTGATGTGAAACGTTGACAAAACAAAAAAGCTACATGCTAATAATGGCCATAGTGACTATAATTGCAATAAGCACGACGCTCGCTACATATGCGCATTATCAAGGCCAACTTAAATTTCCGTCAAGTTCGATGATAACGGTGGTTGATGACACTGGTTTTGTGCTTAGCTTGTCCTCATACCCAGAAAGGATAGTGTCACTGATTCCCAGCAACACAGAAATCTTGTTTGCAATAGGTGCAGGAAACAAAGTTGTTGGTGTAACTGATTATTGTGATTATCCATACAATTTTTCAGCATGGATTGAAGCAGGCAACATGACAAGTATTGGAGGTACATATAACCCAGCAATCGAACCGATAGTCGCACTGGAACCAGACCTAGTACTTGCATTCGGTGGAACAGGAGGAAGCCTCGACGCTATTGACAAACTTCGAAATCTGGGCTATAACGTTCTAACACTGGATCCGAAAGATGCTAATGGCGTCCTATCAGACATTCAAATGGTCGGCAGAGTAACAGGAAAAGAAACTGAAGCCGCAGAGATAGTAACAAGTATGTCGCAAAGAATTTCAACGGTAGTCAATGGAATAAAAAATGCGAATACAATCCCGAAGGTCTACTGCGAGGTTTGGATTGACCCATATATGAGCGTAGGTCCAAAATCTTGGATTAGCTCATTAATTGCAATGACGGGAGGACAAAACATTTTTGAAAACGCGACAAACACATACTACCCATCGGTCAGCTCAGAAGCTATCATCCAACAAAACCCTGATGTAATGATCTTTCTTCCGCAAGGAGGAAATTATTTCTGGGGAAGTTTCGACGATGTTGCAAATAGAACAGGATGGAACGAAATAAACGCTGTTAAAAACAACAAAATGTATGCTACACCCGAAGGCTTGATTGAAACTCCTAGTCCAAGAACCGTTGATGCTATTGAGATATTAGCCAAAATAATTCATCCAGAAATATTCGGAACGTATACTGGGTCATAAAACCCCACTTTTTTTGGACTTTGCGAGGAGAAAGCGTTAGTGGAAGAAAATCCTCAGACAAACTACTTGAAGCGGTTTTCTCGTTGGAAAATTTACATAATTCTACTCATTTTTCTGTTGATAGTGATTGTTGTTCTATCACTGAACATAGGTTTTTCCAAAATATCATTTTGGAACATTTCAAAGATTCTTCTAAAAAATGTGCCGTTCATAGGCGATTTTGCCAAGTTCCCAGAAGTCCCCGCGGTCGAAGAAGTCATAGTGATGCAAATCAGACTACCCAGAATTTTAGGCGGAGCATTAGTAGGTGCAGCCTTGGCAACCGCTGGTGTTGTCTACCAAGGACTTTTTAGAAATCCAATGGCGGACCCTTATGTGATTGGAGCATCATCTGGTGCGGCTTTAGGCGCGGCTCTAGCAATCGTTCTTGGTCTCGGCTTCAGCTTGTTTGGGTTCAACACTGTGCCCATATTCGCTTTTCTTGGTTGCCTATCTTCAGTTCTTCTAGTTTATTCTATCTCTAGAGTTGGAAAAAGGGTAAACACAACAACCTTGTTGTTAACAGGATTATCTGTAAGCATACTCTTTTCAGCAATCGTTACATACCTGCAGACAATCGCTGGTGAAAGACTTCACGCATTGACTTTTTGGCTAATGGGTGGCTTCACATATGTAGAGTGGATTGACGTATTTAGTATTCTACCTTTCATTATTGTAGGCATAAGCGTCACCTACATTTATGCACGTAACATGAACATTCTAGCTCTTGGTGAAGATCAAGCCGCGCACTTGGGAGTTGAGTTGGAAAAAACGAAGTTTATCTTGCTTTTTGCCAGCGCTTTAATTACAGCTGCTGCGGTTTCAATTAGTGGTTTAATAGGCTTCGCAGGCTTGATAATTCCACACTTGACAAGACTATTGACGGGACCAGACCACAGGATTTTGATCCCATGTTCTGCAATCCTATCTGCTACTTTCATGATAATCTGTGATTGCTTGGCAAGGGTAATAGCTGCACCAGCAGAGGTACCTGTCGGAGTAATCACTGCAATGTTTGGAGGACCATTTTTCATCTACCTTCTGCACTGGAAGAAAAAACCAAGTGCCTATTAGACAAGATACAACTAATAAAAACCCAAGTTTTTCAGAACAATATGCGCATAGAAGCTTTTTCTATAAGAGTTAAAAGAGGAAAAGAGTTTTTACGGAAGAGATCATACAAACAGTGATACAATATAACAGAAAAGTTAAGGTAACGTTTATGTCGGAAAAAAGCAACGTTGATTTTTCTTCGGCTTACAGGCTTCTGCACCCGATGCACACGGTTCTCGTTTCCTGCGTTGATAAAGCTGGAAAGCCAAACGTCTTGCCCCTTGCTTGGGCGATGCCCACTTCCCGCGACCCCGCGATGGTTGCAATAAGCGTGGCGCCATCCAGATACTCGCACGCGCTTATTGAGGAAACAAGCGAGTTCGTAATCAACCTTCCAACAGTGGACATAATCAAGGAAACGCTGGCTTGCGGCAGAACCAGCGGCAAAAACCGCGACAAGTTCGCTGAGACAGGCTTGACGCCGTTGCCAGCCAGAAAAGTGAAAGCGCCAATCGTAAAAGAGTGCATAGCCCACATTGAATGCAAACTGCACAGCCGATTCAAAACCGGAGATCACACCATTTTCGTCGGCGAGATTGTTGAGGCTTACGCAAACAAAGGCGTTTTCACAGACACGTACGACATAGACAAGGCGCAGATGCTTTACCACTTAGGCGGAAACGTTTTTGCAACCCTTGACCCGAAGCGGTACATGCCTTAACCGCCAGCCTTTCCCCACACAGCCTCAGCACAAAATAACAAAAAATCACTAAAAGGAACTGAAAGGTATCAATTTGTTTTTTCAATAGTACACGAAGCAAATTTTCCTTCAACCTTAACACTAAAACTTAAGTGGTGCAACTGACTAACTTTCATCAAAATTACCATGTCATCCAAAGCGAAGTGAAATATCAATGAGTCGTTATGATGAAGAAGCCTTGGAGAAATTCCGATTATCAGGAAAAATTCTCCGCGAAAGCCGAGAAGAAATGAGACAATTCGTGCGCGAAGGCATGCCTGCAATTGAGGTTTGCGAAAAAGCGGAAAGCCTCATACGAGAAAAAGGTGGAAAACCAGCGTTTCCCTGCAACGTCTCCATAAACGAGGTCACCGCCCACTACACTTCACCGCCAAACGACGAACTAAGAATCCCAGAAAAAGCCGTGGTGAAAGTGGACATGGGCGTCCATGTGGACGGCTACGTGACCGACACTGCGTTTACGGCGTGCTTCGATCCTGAGTACAGTAGCATGAAAACTGCTGCGGAGCAGGCTTTAGCCGCGGCTATCGAGAACATTCACGGAGACATGGCTACTTCACAGATTGGTGTGATAATAGAGAGAACCATAAAAAACCGCGGTTTCAAACCCATCTCGAATCTGACAGGGCATTCTGTAGGCAGATACTTAATTCACGCGGGAACCTCGATACCCAACGTTATGCAGATATCATTCGGAAAAGTCAAAACGGGCGAAGTATATGCGATAGAGCCGTTCGCCACTCTTCCAGACGCCGCTGGCAGAGTTGAAAACAGCCCAAAAGTAACCATTTTCCGCTTAGTCAAAACCAAATCAGTGAAGAACCCATATGCAAAAAAACTTCTGAAATACATTGAAGAGAACTTTGTAACCTTGCCTTTCGCTGAACGCTGGTTAAAAGATGTGGTGCCTGCGGACAAGCACATTGAAGCCTTCACAGAATTACGCAGAAGCAAAGCAGTCATGGCCTATCCCGTGTTCATTGAAGTGAGCAGAAAAACCGTTACCCAAGCTGAGCATACAGTGCTCATGACAGAAAACGGCTGCGAAGTATTAACTTAGACGCCGTAAGTTTTCTCTTTTTCCTTAACTTCCTTATAGATGGCGGTTATAATCATTTTATCGTCGCATTTCTGGCAAGGTTCAAGGTCCTTGAATACGAAGTCACCGCGCTTGAATTCCCTGACATTTTTGATGCCGCATTTTCTGCACTCGATTGTTGTCATGACTTTTGGAGCTTCAATTTTCATGCTCGCCACGCGTTTCCGCGATTGGAACAACACATACGCTGCCACAGCCATAGCTATGAAACCTAGGACCATCAAGTAACCAGCTACAATTTCATTTCCTACAATGAAGGCGTTAACAGACAATATTAGAGCCACTATTGACAAGGCTAAGACGATTAGCACGATCATCATGAGGTAAGTTGAGATTTTATTTGCCGCAGACGTTGATGATTTTTCACTCATTTTCTTTTTCTCCTCACTGTCCAATGCCGATGGTGTTACCCACACCAACGATTACTATTTGGTCACCTTCTTTGGTTCTTTCCAAGATAACGTTTTTCACGCGTTCAATGACTTTGTCAGCTGAATCTGCGATTTCTTTCCGCATCGGAGAAACCGCGTCGCCTATGTCTTCCTTAACTATCACAGCGTTCAGTGGAATTTTGTACTTAACAACGGCATCTTCGATCTTATACTGGTCAACGCCTGGTCCTCCGATTGCTGCGCCTATGCCCTCAGCCACTTCGCCGACGGGTTCCCCTTCAAGTTTCAAACCAGCATCAATCATTATCACCGAAGAGATTTTTCCCTTATTCTCGTCAATAACTGTTTTCACGGCGTCACCTGGTTTACCTACGTTTCCACCGGGGCCTTCAGCTTTTATTATGAAAGCGGTGCGGCTCTCTATGGGCACGGTCGCTACGACACAGTCTTTTGGAACTTTGCGTGTTTCGTAGCCGTGCATTAGTTTTGCAGCCACTAACGGGCCAGCGCCGTCGCCTATTGGTTGTCCGTCGGCAAAAGCTTTCAGTGCGCTGGCATACGCTTCGGCTTCCTTCATAACCAGAGGCAGTATCATCTGTAACTGCATGATTATGTAGAGGCTTAGCGTCTTCTTGCCTTGAATGTAATAGTGCCGTACAACTTTGTAGATGTAGTTAAGCGCCATCGCCGCTTCCAAAGTGTTCTCCAAATTATTCACTTGAACGTCATCACTTGCGGGCGCCATGAGTTTCACTTCGTCTTTAAGGCGAGTGTCTCTTACATCGAGGATGTGATCAAGCTTGTAAACTATGCCTGCAGGGTCCATGCTCTGCGGCGAGATGGTGAAGTACTCTAAGTAGCGGTCAACTCTGGTGGATGGGTCGGTTTGGGGCTTGCCGATTTCTTTTATGGTTTCTATGGCGATTTTTCTTCCTTCTTCTCTTATGTACTTCAGCTTGTAAAGTGACCCCTCAACTTCTCGGATCATCACGTACATTTGGATTCTTTGTCCGTAAAATATGAAGACTATGAAAACCCCGTAGAACACTATGCTGATAATTTGCGATATTGCGTCGCTTCCTGGGACAAAGCTCATTTTATCATCACTCCACAAAAAACTCTTAGCTCTTAGTTATAAATCTTAGCTAAATCTCCCCGTGAATTTAAGTGTTTAAGTAGGCTGCCAGCTTTCCCAAGTTCACGTGGCCGAAGACCACACTACAGTTGGGAACGGAACGCGGTTTAACTTCTGAGTTCGGAATGGGATCAGGTGGAACCCGCGCCCTTTGGCCGGCAAACCCAGCAATACACATAACTGTTCCTTCATTAATCTTTCGCTTTTGTTGTGTGTTTTTTTGTTTAGTTGTAGTTGTGGGTTGTTGCTTAGCACTTCTACTTCTTTGGGGTGTGGGTGGTTTGTTGTGCTGTGTTTTAATGGAGGTGGATGGTTGGTTTCTGAATGAGTGTTGTAGGGCAGAATAAGTGTAGTAGTGTTATTCCCAGCGGAAGTAGTGGATGGCGATGTAGCTGAAGACAGCGGTGTAGGCGGTCATTACGAGAAGCGGTGTGATTGATGGAAAGTTTCCCTGCATGGAGCTTTCAAGAGCCTTCACCGCTGCGCCTACAGGAGTGAAACTGGCAACCGTTTGCAGGCTGCTTGGAAGAACTTGCATTGGAACGTAGACGCCTGCAAAGAACAAGAGCGGGTATAGGAGAGCCATCATCATGCCGTTTGCAGCCCCTTGGGAGGGTGCAACAGCTGCTATGAGTAGCCCTAAGGAAAACATGGCCGCCGTTGCTAGCACTAGCGAAAGAACAAACCCTGTAATATCAAAGACTATATTCATGCCGAAGATTAGGATGCTTCCAGCTGCAAGTATCACGAAGCCTACTGCCGCGAGAATAATGTTAATTGTTACTTGCGCATCCAACAGTTTGGTTGGAGATATGGGTGTGGTGGAGATTCGTCTAAGCCAGCCGATTTCGCGGTCTCGTACAATTGGAATAGGCAAGCCTAGCAGTCCGATCATTATTAGCACTGTTACCATAAGAATCGGGATGTAAAGATCGAAAACCGTCATGGTGGTGTCGCTGGAAATAGGTTCTCTGAAAGTTGGAACGATGCCAAATATTATCAGTAAAAATATGGGCATGGCAACTCCGAATATTATGCTATATGGCTCTCTCAAGACAAGCTTTCCCTGGACTTTGATGAGTTCCCAAAAGGGCTTCGAGGGCTTTTGAAGTGCCACGCCAGAATCTTGAGCACTCATTGCGGACCCACCTCGCGTTTTATGATTTTATCATTCGCTTGAGTGAGTTTCACAAAAGCATCCTCAAGATTGCCGCTTTTCACCTGAACATCCGAAGCTTGCACTCCAACCTTTGATAGTGCATAGAGAACCCGAGTGGTCACATCACCGGAACCAGCAACAACGATACGATTGCCTCTATGCTCAACCGAAACTACACCTGAAAGCGCGGTTAGAACTTTATCGTCTACAGGTGTAGAGGGCACAAATTGCATATGAACTTCACCACCCTCCTTGGCGGCAAGAGCTACAGGAGTGTCAAGCGCGATTACTCGCCCATGATTAATCAGGGCAACTCGATCACAAAGCCGTTCTGCCTCATCCATGTAATGCGTCACGAGAATCACTGTCACGCCGCGATTCCTAATACGCTCAATAAGCGTCCAAGTTTCGCGCCTCGCTTCGGGGTCAAGGCCAGTGGTGAGTTCGTCCAAAATTGCGATTTTGGGGTTTCCAATAAGTGCCAGTGCGATTGAAAGCCTCTGTTTTTGGCCTCCAGATAGTTGTTTGAATCGGGCGTTACGCTTCTTATCAATCCCAAGCGACTCAAGCAAGTCGTGGGCGTTTAAGGGGTCAGGATAGAAAGACGCAAAGAGGTTAAGAGCTTCCCAAACCTTGATGCGTGGAGGTAACGAGCTTTCTTGGAGTTGAACTCCAACAATTTTTCGGATTTCCTCATGATTTTCTCGAGGGTTTAGACCATAAACGGTTATGGAGCCAGAATCTGGGACCCGCAACCCTGAAATACATTCAACAGTAGTGGTCTTGCCCGCTCCATTGGGTCCGATTATACCAAAAATCTCACCTTCAGCGATGGAGAATGAGACATTGTCAACGGCGATTGTTGCACCATATTGCTTGTGGATATTATCCACGGTAATAATGCTCTTCCGATTTGTGGGTTCGTTGATTCTATTAGACTTGCCGAGCTTTTTGGCCAAGTT
>CAZJBY010000057.1:0-9806 GCA_964544495.1 uncultured Candidatus Bathyarchaeia archaeon | reverse complement strand
CTCCACCCGCACCCAAACCGTCACGTTATGCCAACCCTGAGATAACCCCCCAAAGATTAAATTTTAATCCAACTAACAAAAACTCTCCCAAACTCAGTATTCCATGAGGCTCTTGTGTTTGTATCCTCTGACCGCGTCATAGACCGATTCAGCCGTGTAGCCTGCAAAGTTCAACAAGCCCGCCGCTGAAGCGTACAAAAGAAGCAAGTATTTTCTAATGTCTGCGTTCACTCCCTTCTCTATTAGCTGCTCCGCCTTGACCCTGCGGTCATACCGATTGTTGTTCGCGTTTGTGAAGAGGAACCTGATGTTTTTGCCCGCGTGAACTTCTGCGCCTTCTTTCATCAGCTGTTTCGCAGCAATCACCTGGCTAACGTGCTGCTTGTATTTGCTTGGGTGCTTCGACAAATGCTTCGTGACTATTAAATCCCATACCGGAACATCCCCATTTAGCAGTCTTCGCCGATACTCTTTCACAACCGTTAGCGCTTCAGGAATTTTTTCCATAAACTGCCGCGAGTTATCTGCAGAAGCTAAAACATTAATCATCTCCATCTGAGCGTCGTAAACAAACCGCGGAGTATCTCTGCGACGCGCTTCTATGCCTCTGATTTTCACTTTGCCGTCCTTCATCACGCCGTAGTACCTGTTTAAGACCCCGATGTTCGGATGAACCTTGGAGGGAAGAAAAACAATCCACTTGTAAACGCCTTCAAAATTCAAAGGAACTTCAAGCTTTTTGCTTACTTCTGCACACAAATCGGCGTACTCTGAAACAGACGCGTTCTTCTTTTTTAGCCACAAAGAATCGACAATTCCATGAATAACCGTGAAACCTCGCACTTCTGCCATGCGAGCCGCCCTGAGAAATGCTTCTCTGCCAAACGCGCAAACGCCCATGTGCCCATCAACAGTGCCAAACTTCGCATTTCTATATCCCAAATAGCCGAAGCACGTTACCAAAATCCATTTCAAGGCTGCCTGCCGCTTGTCATAAACTTCTCGAAGCGCAGGGTCTTGAACATCCTGCGCCAATTTCTTATAATCAAGTCTCTTGGTGACAATAAGCTTCAATGCTTTAGGGACTATGCCTGTCCGTTTCTCGCAAATATGGTAATTAAGGTCGGGAATGCGCCGCCGCGAATTTGGGCAGCAATCGCAGAGCACAGTTTCAGCGGAAATGTTGTTGTTCACCATCAAGACAGGGTACATGGACGAAAAATCTACTTCGCCGATTTCATCGTGAATTCCAACCTGCGGCTCGTAGACGAAGCCTCCGCGGTCACCCACAAGAAGCTCATACGCGGACTTGAACGCTTCAGGTATACTCTTGTTTCTCGGAATCAAAACATCATCCTTGATTGCCTGGTAAAACTGAAGCGAAGACATACTGGAGCCAATAGACGCTCGCGAAGCGGTATGCAACGGCACCCTGCAAGTTCTCGCCACCTCGAATAAGCCGTCAAAATCAGCCTCACTCAAAACAAAAGTGTTGTTTCTGTCAATGTGAACTCTACCGTAAAGCCGCATCGTAGCCGCCTTGTAAAACGTGCGACCATAAGAAAAAAACGTTCTACCCCGCCCGACTTTGCCAACAAAAGGAACCTCATCCCTGTTAAGCGTAAACTTGTCAATGGCGTTGTTGAGTGTGGCTCTGTGGATCAGATAAGGGAAAAGGTAAGAGTCTCCACCAGAAGTCAAAACGATGTCAGGGTCAAAATCTCTGACCGCCCTAACCAGTTGCAATAGTTTGTCTTTTTCCTCTCCAGAATCCACACGCTTTTGTTTGCCATCCTGAGTTGCGATTATCCTATCTATGGGGTCGCTGAAGCTAGCCAGCTTGGTTTTTTTGGCAATCTCCACTTCCAGTTTGGTTATGCGCAAAGGTGGAACGGTGTAGTGACGGTGTTTTACTGAGTCTAAAAGTTTGTATTCCAGCTCTTGTCCTTCCACTTCTGCTTCCACATGAGCAAGCGGAAACAAATCGCGGCTAAAGAGATACGCCCTGTCGCCGTGCAAGTCGCAGTTATGAACCTGATACCGCAGGTAATCGCCCTTTTCCAGAACAAGCCGCGTGAATGCAGACGTTTTCCTGCAGTCCTTAAGCGCGACCTCCAGAACCCTTGATTTCTCTCCGTCAGTAGGCTGCGCATACTTGTAGACGAAATTCCAAGCGGCTACGGCCTGGCTATGGAAGAAACTGCTGGCTAACTGCTCTATGTCTTCCTGCTTGCCTGAAACATAGATTTTCGGCTGAAACCTGTCCGTAAGCCTAACTCTTTCCCCGTTCTCGCTGATAACCCAAACCGCGACTTCACCGAAGCCAGAAGGGTAAACATCGAGAAGCCAGCCCCTAACAAGCCTCGGACTGCCCGCGCTGCCTGACTGCATCTAAAGCCTTCTCTAACCTGCGCAGCTTCTTTTGCTGGAAAAGCAGAATAGACATGGTCATAGGCTCGAAGAGTATCGGTTGGGTGGCGTTGCTTCCTGCCGAAGCGAAAAGCCTGCACGCGTCCATCAACGCTTCAAACGCCTCCCGGTCTTCGGTGCGCAGCGCCTTGGAGAACCCCTTCCACCGGCTGATTTCCTCTTCTAACGCCATGCGGTACGACTCAACAGTCCTGCCCATCGCTACGCCTTCACGAAATGATCCAGCGTAAGAGTCTCAGAGGGAAGGCCCGCAACGCCCAAAAGGTAACGCGGATGCTTCTCCAAGATGAATTCCCGTTCATACCTTGACTGCCGAAGCGATATGACCGTGCTGGTTCTTCCACAGGTTACTTCGTGAAGGAAAGCGTTTCGCCTGCTCTCCTGATGCGGCGGATACGTAGCAACCAGTACAATCTGGTTTTCCTTCGCAAAGTTTGAGAGGTAAGCAGCCACCTGACTGTAAACTCGGCGCGCCTCAGTCTCAGCAACGTCCTTGTCCAAGAAAAACCCTGCAATATCCGAAATCACCACCAGCTTCGCATCATACCGCCGAATAGTTTCTCTAAGCTTCTCAAGCACAAGCGCCGTCATCTGATAAGCCGTGAACGCCCTGGAAATGTAAATCCGCTCCAAAGTCTGCTTCGGGTCAAGCCCATGCAACCGCGCCAACCGAGCCACATGATAAAGCTGAAAAGTGTTTCCGCCATCCACAAAAACCACGTTGCTTCCTAAACCTCCAAGCTGAACAGGCAACTGCGCCCTAACACACAACAGTGAAGACAAAGACACCACAGACGAAGACCCAAGAAGCACAGCAAAATCCCCCAAAGCAAAACCCGGAAACAACTGGTTCACGTTCCGCATGTTCAGCGAAAGCAAAGGCGGAGACGCCATACTCTTTACAACGGTATTCTGATACAAACGCTTCACTTCTCCCAATCTTTAAGAAAATGAGTGCCTCCTCAACGGCTTTTAAGCTATCCTAGAACCGACTTCCCAGTGCAGGGGAGAGTACAGTGAAAGTAAAGCAAACAACATGCAGCAAAGTAATCCGAACGAAACCCGCGCTTCAGCTTCGTTTTGTTTATATATGTGTGTTGGGATTTATGCTGTGCAAGAGGAAACATAAGGCATGTGCCCAAAATCTCCAAGAGGCGAATTCGCCGCAAGACAACTTAAAGCCAAACGGAAAAACTTCCGCTGGTCAGATCGTTACTTTAACCGCCGCATGCTCCGCTTAGACGAAAAAGTCGACCCGTTACAGGGCGCACCCATGAGCCGCGGCATAGTTCTAGAAAAAGTAGGCGTTGAATCCAAGCAGCCGAACAGCGCCATACGCAAATGCGTCCGCACGCAACTCATCAAAAACGGACGCTTAATAACCGCTTTTCTCCCAGGCGACGGCGCCCTAAACGTCGTCGATGAACACGACGAAGTCATCGTCGAAGGCATAGGCGGCACCCGAGGCGGCGCAATGGGCGACATCCCAGGCGTCCGCTGGAAAGTCATCAAAGTCAACGGCGTAAGCCTAAACGAACTCGTCTACGGACGCAAAACCAAACCCGCACGGTGACTTGAGTGAGCAAAGCAAAACCAGACATCAAACTCTTCCAAAAATGGACCTTCCAGGACATTACTGTCAAAGACCCAGGACTAGCACGCTACATAAACCTAACGCCCATGACTCTGCCGCACAGCATGGGACGCCATGAGCATCAGCGCTTCCGCAAAGCCCGCGTCAACATCGTAGAACGCTTCATAAACGGCTTCATGCGCCCAGGCAAAAACGCAGGCAAAAAAGCCCGAGCCACCAACTTCGTAAAACAAGCCTTCGAAATAATCCACTTACAAACAGGAAAAAACCCAGTAGAGATCCTCGTTCAAGCCGTAGAAAACAGCGCACCAGCAGAAGACACCACACGCCTCAGCTACGGCGGAGTCGTCTACCACCTCAGCGTGGACCTCGCGCCACAACGCCGCATAGACATGGCGATCCGCAACCTCACCGAAGGAGCACGCAACGCCTCAGCTAACAGCGCCCGCAGCGTAGCCGAAAACATAGCAGATGAACTCATATTCGCAGCCAACAACGACATCAAAAGCGCAGGCATCGCCAAACGCCACGAAATCGAACGCATAGCCCAATCCAGTAGATAAAACCGCAAATCTTCTCTCTTTATCTTTCTCAAAAACATGCGTTTTAAACTCTAAATCTTAGTGTGGACCTCCACAACATCCCCGTCTTCTAAAACAAAATTCAACCCAACCTTTTTGGGACTAAAGGGCAAACGCTTAGCCCACACCATGGCAAACAAGAAATTATGAACAAAGTCTTTGTGAATATTTTTCGCTAAATCATTAATTGTAGCACCACGTTTAAGTGCAAACGGGCGACCAGTCTCTTCCTTTGAACCGGGTTCTTTGGTGTAGACCCGAATAACACCTAAACTATCAAAAATTGCTTTGCCTAACTCGTCAATGCCCTCTTTACGTTCACAAGACATAGCGATAATAGGCAACTTGCCATTAACATACTTCTTTAGTATACGCAGTTTCGCCTCAGCGCCCTTTAGGTCCAACTTGTTTGCGGCGATAACCGCTGGCTTATAGATGGTGGTTTCAAAAATTGCATCCTCTACATCTTCCAACCGGACATCACCGCTAATTCGTACGATGGCATCGTGAATTTTGTATTCTTTCAATAAGTCTTCTACATCATGCATGCTGCAATCAATCAGGTGGCCAATAAGGATAACTCTTAACGAGGTACCAGCATGTCGACGGTTAATAGTTACACGTCCACTTGGCTTGTTTATCAATACCCGACTTTTCTCTAACTCAGTCAAGATCAACTCTAACTGCTCAATAGGATTACGTGATAAATCAACCATTAAAATTACGCCATCAGCATTTCGCGCTAAACCCAGCGTAACGTTCCCTGTTCCCCTTCCACCTGCACTGCCCTTCATCACCGCTGGCGCTTCAATAAGCTGGAACTGCACATCCCCATAATCCATTATACCAGGCACTGGCTCATGCGTACTGTAAGGCGTAGGCGTAACAAGCACCTTTGAATTTGTTGTGGCACTCATCAGGCAGCTTTTACCCACGTTTGTCATGCCGATCAACGCTATCTGCGCCGAACCTTCTTTTTCAATGAAAAGTTTTGGTCCACCACTGCTCTTGCCTACGCCCTTCCGCTTTTTTTCTTCCAAGTCACTGCGGATAATCGCAATCTTTCTCTTGATTTCGCCGCGCAGTTTCATTGTGCCTTTGTGCTGCGGAACGTACTTTAGGAATTCCTGCATCTTCTCCATTTTTTCTCTGGGGCCACGAGCAGCTTCAACCTCTTCCCACTTTTCCTTAGCTTCAGGAGGCAGATTAGTCGGCATAACGCTTCAGCCTATATCTTCTGCAAAACAGGTTAAATACAATTGCCCAGCTATGACACGCTTGAAAAACCATGTCACGTATCTCGCAAACTCTTCAGCAGGTACCTTACTTCTTTTTGCGATTTAAACCGGAACTTTGCCCTTGAAGGTGCCAACCCAACCTTAATCGAATAGGCACTGTCAGGAAGTTCCCTGAAAAGGTCCTCATCCGTAAGGTCATCCCCAACCGCCAAAATGAAGTCCCACTGTTTCCTGCCAATCCAGTTCATGGCGGCTCTGCCCTTGTTTATGCCCGCGTTCTTCACTTCCACAATCTTATTGCCCTCTGCAACCTCAACTTTGAGGTTCGCAGTCAAGAAATACAGCGTCTCCTTAAGCTCCGCAGCCCTGACCGACGCCAACTCGGGATCTGCTCGTCGGTAATGCCACACCAAAGAAAAATTCTTCTCTTCAACCAAAGCGCTAGGCGTCCTGCGTTTGTACCGTTCAAGAATCGGCTTTACGATTTCCTTCCAATCCGTGTTAAAATCTCCAGTTGTGGTCCATTTGCCTCTGCCGTCTCGGATCCAAGCGCCATGCTCAGCCACCAACCCGATGCTGGTGTCTTCAAAAAATTTGCCTAAAGCCTCTTTGTTCCGCCCACTTATTATCACAACCTCGTTCTTCGAATCTTGAGCAAGAGCAGTCAGCAGAGTTAGCAGTTCAGCGTCAGGCTTTGCCGCTTCAGGCGTAGCAGCAAACGGAACTAACGTTCCATCGTAATCTAGAAATATCAGTCTGCTCATGCTTCTGAGATAATCGTTAATAATCTTGGTTTTAGTTTCACCACCAAGTTCCTTGGCGCTCAATTCTTTCTGGTTCTTTTTAACCTGTGACAAGATATTCATGAAATCATCCGCCCAAACCTTTATGTTGTAGCTACGGAGCCTTTCCTGCATTGTTCTATTTCGTCTGATCTGCTCCTCTTCAGGCATGGACAGTGCCTTCTTCAGGGCTTCTGCAATTTCTTCTATGCTATTTGGGTTGACTGTGATAGCCTCTCTAAGTTCTTCAACAGCCCCCGCCATCTCGCTAAGAACCAGCACTCCTTTGCCGTCAGTTTTTGTTGCGATATACTCTTTGGCGATTAAGTTCATCCCGTCCGCTAAAGGCGTAACCATGGCAACATCTGAAATGCGGTATAGCGCAAGCAGACTGTGAAACGGTAAAGAGTGGTACATGTACTGAATCGGCGTCCAACCTACTTTTCCATGGTCACCGTTGATTTTTCCTACGAGTTCGTCAACATTCCTCTTTAGAGACTGATAACGTTGAACTTTTGTTCGGGAGGGAACCGCCACCAGCACCAAGGTTACTTTTCCCTTGTATCCAGGATAGCTGTTAAGGAATAGGTCAAAACCTTTCAGTCGGTGAAGTACCCCCTTTGTGTAATCCAATCGATCTATCGACAAGATTTTCTTAGTTGTTCCCAATCGTCTGCTCAGTTTTTTGATGCTGGTTTGCACTTTCGGTTTAGTCTCAGCATCGGCGAACAGTTGATAATCTATTCCAATGGGGAAAGAATCCACTTTCGCCAGATGGTTACCAACGATTATTTTTCCTAAAGTGTGGTTGAGACTCAGCAAACGGCGAACTGCCATTAGAAAATTTTGAACGTAATTATAAGTGTGAAACCCCAAGAGGTCCGCCTCCAAGAGTCCATGCAGTATTTCTTCTCGCCATGGAAGTAAACGGAAAACATCTGGGCTCGGGAAAGGCGTGTGTAAAAAGAACCCTATTGCCATGTTCGGATGTTTTTTTCTGAGGAGGTTGGGCAGAAGCATCAGATGATAATCATGTACCCAAACCGTGTCTTCGGGTTCTACTATTTCTAAAATGCTGTTGGCGAAAATCTCATTCACTTTTTCATAGACTTTCCATGAATTTCTGTCATAAGTTGCGTATTGAGTGAAACCATGGAGAAGCGGCCACAGCGTTTTGTTACAAAACTCACCGTAGTATAATTCAACATCTCTCTTAGACAAAAAAACTGGATAACTAGAAAATTCCTCCTCCAATTTGGTTTCAATAATTTTCTTTTCTGCTAATCCTATTTTTTCTGAAGTAATTCCACACCATCCTATCCACTTGCTGTTGAACGATTTATAGAAGGAACCTAAACCCGTGGCTAAGCCTCCAACACTTTGGTTGAAATACAATTTATCCTTCTTCTTCTGGATGGTCACAGGTAACCGATTTGATGCAATTAGAAGCCTATTCATAATCACAACTCAACTTCACTTGGAACTTTAAGACAACACCTTGTTCATTAGGTACAGCCAATCAAGCATCAACCTCGTAATCAGGAAATTCTTCTTCACATGCTCTTTTCCTGCCTTCCCCATCGTAACGCGCAGTTTTTCATCTTTCAACAGCTTAACTACGCTATCGCTGAAACCCTTAAGGTCGTGAGGGCTACACAGAAAACCGTTCATGCCGTCTATAACCTGAAGGGGAATGCCGCCGACTTTAGACGCGACGACTGGAGTGCCTTTGTACAAGGCTTCGGTAACTGTTAGCCCGAATCCTTCCTTCAACGATTTTTGAATGACAACTGATGAGGCTCTCTGCAAACAATTGACTAAGAACGCGTTGTCCACTACAAGCAGTTTTATGTCGTGTTTGAATGGGCTTTTATCCACTTTCTTCTGAAGCGATAGCAATATCTTGTGTCCTTCAGGGTCGTCCGCTGCAAATTGCCCCAAGAGAACTAGCTGGCAGTCCATTTTTTTCCTTATCCTTTCAAAAACTTTTACCACTCCAATCGGGTCTTTCCACGGGTCGAAACGGGAGATTTGTGAGATGATGGGTTTTTTTCGGTCTATTCCAAACTTGCCTAAGTAAGTAGAAATCTTGGTTTCGGAAACAGGCTTGTTTTTTGACGTCACAGGGTCTATGGCGGGGTGAATGACACTTTGAGGGATGTTAAGGTCGTTTTTTTGGTATTCAGGCAGTGAAACGACGAAGTGATCATATTCTTGGATGAATCCTTTCAGGTACTCCCAAACTTGTGGGTTGGGATTGGAGATGTCAATGTGACATCGGAATATCCAGGGTTGGGTTTTCTTGTAAAACGAGATTAACGGCAAGGGCTGAGGGTCGTGTATTATGACTAAATCGTGATGGATGTGCGTGAAAGTGGAAAATCTTCTGTTGGTTTCGTAGTAAATGTCTTTTTTTCTCTGGGAAAGGTTGATTGGGCTTCCTTGAAGCGCGTTATGAAACTTTTTGGTTATGGTGAAGAAGTCTGGAGTGCCATGCAGTATACGCCATCCGAAATCCACTCCAACTTGGTCAAACATGGGCACCAAGCTGTTAAGGATTTCAGCAACACCGCCCCCTTGATAAGTGGAGTTAACGCAGGTGATGTGTTTCCCTGAAAGTTTCTCAGCTTCAGCGTGAATTTTATCTAACTCTTGCTTTCCAACAATTCTTGCGTAGCTTGATAAATTATTAATTTTCATACCAATGTCTAACTCGAATCTTTGATAAATATTTTTCAAACTTAAGTGTTAACCCTAGGCGCGAGACTGTTTCTGCCCATTTCGCTTTGATCACTAAATTTTCTCACTATGCAAAAGAAACGGTTAGGTAAAGCTAAAGAGACTTACACGTATGTCGTAAATGCCGTGTGCTCAATGATAAAGTTAAAATAACTGGAAGGACAGTTGTGTTAACGCACTAAAATTTAGGGAAAAATTAGAGAAATAAGGAAGGAAAAGGAATGAGCAAAAGCGCGAAACAACACTTAAACCTCGTAATCATGGGGCACGTTGACCACGGGAAATCCACCACCACGGGACACTTGTTGTACTTAGCAGGCGCAATCGACGAGAGAACCATCAAAGCTTTCCAGGATGAAGCTGACAAGATGGGCAAAGGCACATTCAAGTACGCGTGGGTACTCGACAACCTCAAGGAAGAACGAGAAAGAGGCGTAACCAT
>CAZJBY010000056.1:4238-9867 GCA_964544495.1 uncultured Candidatus Bathyarchaeia archaeon | reverse complement strand
CCCACATAAAATCGTAATTATTGGCAAGACGGTTATCCTCTTCATCTATTGCTTCTCTGAAAGTTAGCTCTTCTCTATTATCTCTTTTCTGATATGAATATGCTGAATAAGCCCTCTCAATTGGATTCCTTAAAATTATTAAAACTTCTTTTTCCATTTATAGACACACGAGTTTAGATGGAGTATGAACCAGCGGAAATAAAAAAAGTCTGAAAATATTTTTTTAAAAAAAGGTACCTTGCTTAGCCTGGTGGAGAACCTGGCTGGATGGTTACCGCGTTGATTGTCCAGTAGGGAATTGTTCCTCCATCATCCAGTATTCGCAGGTTAAGCTGCCCGTCCGAGATTGTCGTGTAGAAACTGATTTCTTGGAATGTACCTGCAGTGACAGTTAGGTCGTCAATTTTAAGGATGTCTTCAGCATAAACGTCGGTGTTATCTTGGGTGTAGATTTGGTCACCAATGGTTACAGTTACTCCGTAGTCTCCGTTTGCCAGATCAACACTGAAGGTGTGTTCCGTCATACCCTGAATAAGGTCTCTTCTGAGATCGTCTGGTGCGCCTCTGTCACGGGAAGCCAACCCCGATGTTACGCTCCAACCATAGCCCAAGCCACTCGAGTAAAGCGTAGACTCAGTAACCTGAGTATAACCCGACTCAACAGGAGAACCTGAAGTGCCAAAGTCAAACGACAGCTGAGATGGAGCAATGACGTTTACGGTCCATTCTTGGTAGTCTGTTTGGCTTCCGTCGGACACTGTGACTCCTACGGTGTGTTCTGAAGCGGAGAGTGGCGTGTAAGTCCAGTTTGAGTCCAAAGGATTGCTTATGGCGTCGTTCTGAACAATTGAGTCTAACGTCCACTCAAACGTTAGGGGACTTCCATTAGGATCAGAGGCGTTCGCAAGGAAATTCAAGCTTTCGCCGACGTTTAGGTCAAGGCTGGTTTCCGCTGGGGAGTACCAGTCTAAGTGTGGCTTCGTGTTTGCGCTTGTGATATCCACCGTGTCTGACAGCATGGCTGTTCCGTCTTGCCATCCGTCGTTGGGGGTGACCCAGCAGCTCCACGTCTGTGAATCGCTGGTTTCCTGAGGCACGATGGTGACGCTGTCGTCCAAGCCATCTGCGCCGTCGGCGTAGTTCTGGAACACCTGTTCAGCGGACAGGGCGGTCGGGTAAACTTTGACTTCGTCTATCATGCCGTTGAAGCCGTCGCCTATGTCCAGGAAATCATCCACCAAAGCATCTATCGTGCCAGTGTGATCCGCAGAACTCTGCAGAAGCCCATCTATGTAAAGCTTCAAGCCCACGCCGTCCGCGTAGGTGGCGACCACATGATGCCACTCACCAACATTATCGAAGTAGTAGGTGCTGACGTCTTCGCCGCCGTCGCCGGTGTTAACGTACCAGCGGAACCTTTCATAGCTGCCGTAATTGTAGAATCTCAGCCGGTAACTGTAGCTGCCGCCGTCGTCATGCATGATAATCGCGTAGGCGTTCCCGCCGTCGATCCTCACCCAGCACTCAACCGAAATCGCGGACCAGCCGCCGTCTCCACTCAAAGTGTTGCCAGTCTCCGCAACCCTGATGTAACCGTCACCGTCGAAACTGTAAGCCCCTCCAACAGCACCGTCACTCGCCCACGTGGCGAAGTTAACCACACCGTCGTTGCCGTAACCCGAGTAGTCCGTAGCAGTCGCCGCGCTGTTAGTCTCAAAGGGCAGATTCAAGTTAGCGTAAGGCAAACCATCTCTCACCCAGTTGTAAATGCTGACGGCGCGCTCCCCGACTTCAGGAGCCACGGTGTCCACCGCAGTGCAAGTCAAATCATCATCGTCCCTACTTCCCGAAATCACCGGTTTCTCAGTTGACGGCAGCAAAGAATCAACAATCCACTTCTCAGCCTCAACCGTGTTGCCAACGTCTAACGGATCGCTAACCGTCACCATCACCTTCACGTAATCGCCACTAACAAAGTTCGAAGAAGCCAGCGTAGAAGAAGTGGCGCCTCCAATATCCGTCCAAACGCTTGTAACAAGCTTCTGCCACTGATACGAATACGTGAGAGGATCACCGTTCGCGTCAAACCCGCCGAAAGGCACAGCGGTCAACATGTCATCTTCAAACGCCGGATCAGGAATTATACTGACACCGTCCACAGTAGGCGGAGAATTCAGAATCTCCACCGGATCTGACGTCACCAAACTGCCAAAAGCCTTCTGGTCCTTAGGCTCCACCGTGAAATACCACACATCACCAAGTGCTGTGTCGCCGCTATCAACAATCAACAGATCATTGAACGCAGGCTGCAGCACGCTGTTCATGTACCAACGTATTTCAGTGCCCCATTCCGCGTCACCATCCTCATCATAATAGTCATACGCAGCAGTCAAATCGTCAGTGGTAAGGGGCGAAGAGGGAGTAATCGTCAGGTTACCGGCAATCGGCAACACGTTTGGAAGCCAAGGACCAACAGCCAAAGAAGGCATCAATGATGAGCCATCCACGAAGCTATCGGTCGGAGTAACTCTACAACTCCAAGATTCGCCGACGTTCGTCTCAGCAGGTCTTATATTCGCCACAGTACTCAGACCAGACCCAGCGTCAACATAATTTTGCATCACCTGGAAAGGAGACAGCGTCCGATTGTAAATCTGTATCTCATCCAACACCCCGTTGAAGTAGCGTTGAGTCTTATCCCATGTACCGTCTTGACCTATCCAAAGCGGAGCACCAAAAACAGACAGCGGAGGATTATTATCGAAAATGTACCCGGTGTAAGCCGCAGAAGTGGCGTCCAAAGTTCCGTTCACGTATATGGACAGACCAACGCCTGACTTGTAGGTGCAGACAACATAGTACCAATCACCGACCTGCAACGGAGTGGCGTAGTCCACCACCTCTCTGGTGCTGCTGCCAAGTTGGACATCAAAGAACAAAGTGTTTGCGGGATCACTGCCCGAACTCTGGAAACCTATGAAATATTCACCATTGCTGTCACTGGCAACGCTCTTTGAAATTATCCTTGAACCATGAGCTGCCGATAAAGGCTTAATCCAGAACGCGACAGTCAATTCGTTCCAACCGCCATCCCCGTCCAAAACAGATTTGTCAGGAATCCGCATGTAGTCGGTCTCTCCGTCGAAAACGTACGCGCCGCCCACGACGCCGTCTGGCGTCCACTCAGCACCATGAATCGTAGCGTCATTACCATAACCCGAATAATCCTTAGTCCGAGGAGGAACAACCACTGAAACGTCGTCAATCCATATGCTCTCTCCAGAATCAAGCTCCGAGGCGTCTATGCGGAAGCGGAAATCGTCCCTGTTAAACCTGGCAGTGAAGGTCTGCGAAGAATACAAATGCCATTGTCCATCCGCTTCCCTGTCGCCTAGCGAAAAGATCTCAGTGTACGCACCATCGTTGTCCCAATAATCCAGATACACATTATCGTTGTCGTCAAGACCAACAGCTCTGTACCAGAACGACACCGTCAAACCCTCACCTGCAGAAATGTCAAAGTAATCCGAAACCAAATACGTCGCCGAGGAACCACCAGAGGCATAATAAGAACCCGAATGACTCTCAACCGAATTAACAAGATCCCAAGAATCAGTAGATGCAAAGCCACCCCAGCCGCTCTCAAAACCCTCAGAAAACACCGTCTCAGTCACCAAAGGATTGGTGCTGTTGCGCGTGTCAAAGGGCAAATACAAGTTACTGTACGGAACACCATCCACATACCAAGTGTAAACGTTGTATACGTCATCACCATTCGGATCCAAGGTGTCAACAGCAGACGCCACAAGACTATTTGCTCCTTGAGCCAAAGAAGGTGTTCCCTGCGTAGGCGGATTCGACAGAGTCGTAAACGAATAAGTCTTCTCAGCCTCGTGAGTACCATCATCAACCGTTACCCTCCAGTGATACTCAGTCCCATACTGATTCATAATGGTCGAAGTAGCCGTGTAAACGCCGTTTCCAACACCACCGTGGAAACCACCAGGTATAAGCGCCCAGCTACCCGAAGCGTCAGTGCTAAACGTGATGTCCATCAAGTCTTCCTGATAGTCAGCCACGCTAACCGAAAGAGTAGGATTCAAAACCTGATTAACAGACGTATCTAACGGCCATTCACTATGAATCGTTGGCATATCAGGAATCGGAGGAGGCACATACTCTGCTGCACCTCGCCTGCTCTCACTGTAAAACATGTTCTCAGTCCGAGGTCTCGGATCCGGCGTGATACCCGGCGTATTGTAACAAACGGTTGTACCCCACGAACTGGTAACCACTAACTCGTTAAATCCATCATTGTCGATGTCCTGAACCAACGTAAACGCGCTGGCACCACCAAAACCAAGATCAACTTGCTGAATGGGCGCGGACCAATCGCCATTGCTGTAAATGTACGCTACCCCAAGATCTCCAACGACGCCGACCTTAACCGCAATAGTATCCAGCAACCCATCACCAGTCACATCCCCAGCCTTCGGAGGCTCAAAAACACGTATCGGATCACCGGCGTCATCCACAAGACGCGCATCCTCGCTCCAATCATACAAATCCCAAACTATAGGTTGGGATTCATAAGCAACAACGATCTCCAAATGACCATCATTATCCAAGTCAGCCACCGTAGGCTGTGAATGATCACTCACACCAGAAACTCGCGAAGAGGCTCTGTACTCGCCTCCAGAATCCAGAACAGTACCATCAGAACTATTAAAGACAGCAATACCGCTGCTCTGCCATGCAACGACAACGTCGTCAATTCCATCGTTGTCAACGTCAGCAAGCATCGGAGCATGGCTACTCATCAAAATCTCCTGAGCCGTCCACAAAGGCGTCAAAGTCAAAGCATCCAAAGCACGAAGACCCTGACCTCCACGCTGCCAAGGCTCCTCCGAGGGAGAGTTCGCATAACTATTGTCCCTGTCGCCTTGAAATAGGATAAAATTACCGTCATGAGCCGGATCCCCAATGGTTATTCCGCCCCAGCACGGGTGCCAACTGTAGCCCTGATGAAGAATACGCCCGTCATAACTGAGCATGGTGACCCAGTCCATACCCTCAGAGTTGAAAATGGCGTCACCCTCATTCACGTAAACCTCCTTGTACCCGTCTCCGTCAACGTCGGCAACCGCAACATAGTTCTCGGCACCTGGAGCAGAGGGATTACCCCAGACCTCACTACCATCTACACCGTTTAACACGAGGGTTCCTCCCTCAGCCGCGATGATTATCTCGTTATCGCCATCATTATCCAAATCGGAAATCTCAAAGTACGTATGCATCCCCACACCGTACTGGTGCCCAGCATAAATAATCGGAAACACCTTCTGCCAAATAATTGAGGCGCTCCCCTGCGACGAACCATCCAAAACAGTTAACCTACCATCCCACCCACCATCGGATGCACCACCTATGATAACTATCTCAAGAGGAGAGCTGGGACCGCCAACCAATTGAGCAGCAAGAGGAGGAACAAAAGTCGCTGAATTAGCGCCCAAACTAATAGTCCACTTCCAGCTGAAGCCCGGAATATCTCCAGCAACAGGCGAGATAAGCGTTACATATGTATTAGCCAAAAACGCAATCAAGAGAACAAAAACAACTACTTTTCTAA
>CAZJBY010000056.1:0-4138 GCA_964544495.1 uncultured Candidatus Bathyarchaeia archaeon | reverse complement strand
TGTGTGGTTGTACCGCAACAATCACAATCAAAGCGCGCGCTTTATTTCTTACACTCAATCAGAACGCCACTAACTATTATAGCCATGATGAAGAGAAGAAGGGAAGCACCTAACGGTCCACCGGCAATATACTCTTTTCCGTCCCAGAATGAAGCAACAGAAATAACCAACACGAATGTCCACATAAAGACCAGGATTATGTTTCTAGTTTCCGTTTTCATTCACCTCCTTTTTCAGCGTTCTCTTTAATTCTCTTGCAACGTTTAGTGTTGAAATTCGAGCCCATCTACTGTAGAGAAGAATTAAAACAAATGTGATTATGGAAACGGCAAAGTAAAAAATTGGGTCAGGTATACCAAGTTGTCTAGCGCCGATGAGAGGTTCAGGCTGATTTTCACCTAACAATATCCAATGCCTGAGACCAAGAGAAGAAAAAGCCACATAGAACGGCATATCCAAGAACCCAAAAACGCCTAGTATTTTCAAAGACAGCCCAATTCGACTACCCACCTCTTTTGTATAGAGCAAAATTCCTATCACTATTGCTGCTACGCTGGCTGCCAATGAGCCTGCCAGAAGTAACAGACCCTGTTGAGTAGGTGAAGATAATCCAGTGACAATCACTGCACCTAATCTAAACTGCGTTGCAATCGTCAGCTTAGGATACAATTCAAAAAAGCCCACTTGAAAGTATGAAAGCGTGCCTCCAAGAGCGGTTCCCGCAAAAACATGTCCAAGCTCATGAATAAGCCCCACCAGAAGCCCCATAGGCATCAACAAAACCGCGGAAAGGACAAATCGTTTATCATTAAGCATACTGCCTGAGCGCTTAAACACGAATCTCTCCACAAACAGTAATACAATGAAGAGAGCAACAGCCCAAAAAGCCATGTCTGCTACCAGATTATCGAATCGAACAATACTTACAGTAGCCGATTGAACGATATTAGATCTCCAAATCCAAGGATACCCAAAACTTTTGGCTCCAAGCATACCGGCTTCAGAGCTATGCTCAAAAAGTCCCGACAACACGGCAACAAACATGCCGCAGACCATCGCCACTGCCGAAAGCATTACTTTTGATCTATCAATCCCCATTTCTATTCAACGCCAGTTATCTACGCTTTCCCCAAAAGGTCCACTATAGTCTTTTTTCCTGCTCTCTTGCTGCGCAATATCCAATGAGGCTGCCTATTACGATGCCTTCTGAAGCGCCCAATATGACGAGACTGTGAGAGATGTAATAACCGACCATTGCCGCTGCAAACATAATTAGAATCGTGACTATCCCAATTCTCTTTTTATCCATTGCATTCCACCTCTAAGAGTATAGGTCAGGTAGTAATGATAAAACAACCTCAATAGTAAGTATGAAATTTCATACCTTACTATGAAAACCCGAAAGCGCGCGCTTTCGTTGAAGAATAAAGCCTTAAGTTCAATAGAAAACAGTTTACGTCTTTCTTCATGCTGGACTCGGCAAGGTATTCAATGTTGAGACCCTGCTGCTACACAGTATGTACTAAGGATTCTAGCGTCTTCCTATTCGTAATCGCTCCTTTGTTTTCTGCAGGGTAACCCAATGGCGACAAGAAAGGAATCCGTGAGCCAGAATCTACACCTAAGAGTTCCTTTACCTCTTTCTCCTTGAAAGCCGCTATCCAACATGTTCCTAACCCCTCTGCAAAAGCAGCCAATGAGACCTGATGCATCGCTATGGCAGCATCCGCCTTCCAATACTCCTCACCATCATCTCTGACCCAAGCCTCTTTCGGAATGGAAACCATCGCAATCATTATTGGCGCTTTCCAGTCTTGATTGCAAGCAGAGTTCATCTTTGACAGAATATCTTTTTTCGAAACTACGATAAGCTTGTAAGGCTGGCGATTCATGGCAGAAGGGGCAAGTCGAGCAGCTTCAAGAATTTTTTGAAGCTTCTCTTTCTCCACGCTCTTGTCTTGATATTTTCGAATACTTCTTCTGTTTCTAATTACCTCAAAAAAATCCAATATGTTCACCAACAATTCGAGTACTGTTGCGAAATAAAAAATTATCGCCCAAGTGGCGAAAAGTTGAACTCAAAACGTTGCCATTTCAATTTGCGTGCATCTGACTCACAATAGTTTTTACGGGAAACTAGGGCGATTTGAGCCCTATCTTTTCAGAAACTTCGTCGAGTTTTATTATTAAAATCGGTTTGTTTTCGGTAAAAGCGCCCCATTCGGAGCCTTGGGAAAAGCCATGAGCCACAAGAAAGTTCGGCGAAAGTTTCTGTTTACCCACTTCAGCCATCTTTTCTATAGCCTTCTTCCTTTCTTTGCGATTCTCCACCAATTTGAGCTTTCCAGTTAGGACCACGAACTCGTATTCGCTAAGATTTGGAGTATATCGTTCTATTTCCACGCAAACTGGAGTTTCTTGCTTGAAAAAACCCATTTTCTTTCCGTAATCGGTGAAATGAAAGTAAAGAGTACCATTAACAACAACGTACTGAAAAGGCGCTATGTAAGGCTGCAAGTCACCTCTGAAAGCTATTCGACACAAGAATTGTTCTCTAACAAGTTGTTCGATCTCGTTTTCTTTCATTTTTGGCATCTTTACTTTTGTCACTTCTGACACCATCCATCAATAGATTTATCCGTTCTCCTTTTTTAGTGTGGTTATCCTTCGAGGTTTGAAATCTTTCAATTATCTATCTCTGAAGTTTGCTTAACACCTACGGCTTAACTATTCTTTTCTTCAATCATGCACCATCCAGATTTCCGAAGCTGCGCGCGCCAACTAAACACAAACTGACCTGTTGAAAAGCGCTCAATGACTATGATTCAGATTCGACCGTTATAGCCACTTCGTTTCTACGCAAGAACCAAGGAGTGAAAGGCCCATTATATCGCATCGAAAACACTTGACCAAAAGTCTTTATTCCATCCTTTTCGAGCTCTTCCAGCATTTCTTTAGATTTCTTTTTGAATATTGAATTGGACCAGCGACCAGAAAACCGAAGCGCAGCAACATCTCTTTCAGGTATTTCCACAATCTTTACTCGATCATCAAGAGGCTCAGGCGTAGTTGCAAGCGTCACCCCTTCAGGCATCACAAAAGCTATCGAGCCAGTTTCCGACAAGACCGGTGCAGTCATCGCTATTTGCTCCGAAACAACGGGGGCGGTCATCGCAACATTCGATTTCTGCCGGTTATTACCTGAGATGAAACTGAAAAGAATGTTGAAACCGCCATCACCATAACCATCAACTTTCGCAATCACCAAACGAGGGTAACGCCTGATCTCTACCTTGCCGATTTTTCTCAGAACTTCGTATCTTGCCTGCTCAACCATAATCTGATATTAGAAACTGGCCAAATATATTGGTTGACTTAATTTCTTCTCGTTTGTGTTATTAAATTTAAAAAGGAATCGTGATAAATAACATGAAGTAGAGAAATCAGCTCTCCTTCAAGATAATTGCATCAGGGAGGTGATTGGTTGAATTATAAAGAACGTCAGGAGATAATAGCTAAATCGCCTATTTCCTTTGGCTATTTGAAGCGGTTTAATCTCGGAGCGGGAATTCTGCACTTATCGCAGGGAATACTAATGCTGGCTCTAGGCACACTTCTAACATGGGAACGAGACATATACACATTCTACTTGAAACTCGACGTAACCCAGGGGCCTCCGCCAGTTTTTAACATCGCACCGGATCCTCAGATCTTCTTCACCCTTAGCTATCTAGGCGTAATTGTAGCTGCTTTCCCTTTACTCTCAGCTCTGGCACATTTCCTGATTGCATTTCCAAAAAACAAAGATTACAATGAAAACTTGAAGAAAGGAATGAATCCATACCGCTGGTATGAGTACGCTTTCTCCAGCTCAATCATGATTGTGTTGATTTCCACGTTCGTAGGTGTCTGGGACTTCTGGTCGCTTGTGATGATCTTCACGTTGAACGCAATGATGATAATGTTTGGGTATTACATGGAAGTGGTGAACCAGCATACCGAAAAGACTTCTTGGTCAGCGTTTATAGTAGGCTGCATTTCCGGAGGCGTTCCATGGGTAGTGCTATTCGCCTATTTCATAGCAGCAATAATGTCGACAGGCGCTGAGCCGCCGGCATTTGTGTACTCGATATTCTTC
>CAZJBY010000055.1:0-9947 GCA_964544495.1 uncultured Candidatus Bathyarchaeia archaeon | reverse complement strand
ACTACTCTAGCTTTGGGAGTCGTTAGTTTCTTCAGAGCTTCAATTGCCTTTTCTGAACGATATTCTTGAACAAAACCGATAAGAGCATTTAATATTACGATTGCTCCGATGGCGATTCCGTCAACAAAAGTTTCGATAGTCAAGCGAGCATCATGCAAAATCTGAGTTTCGTACCAACCCAGAAAAACCGAGATAATTATTGCGATTATGAGCATAATGGCGAATGTGTTCCTAAACTGAGACAAAAGAATCTGCAGAGCCGACGCTCTTTTGCGTTCTTTTAGCTCATTATATCCAAATTCTCGCCGTTTCCGTTCAACCTTTTCAGCACTTAAGCCTTTTAAGTCTGACTCTAGGTCACGAATAACCTCTTCTTTTTCCTTAGAATGCCACGAAGAATCCAAGTTAATCAAGACCTTTACTCGCCAAACAATAAAAATCGTTTGCTCCAGCAAACACAACCAATTAAACAGAAAAACCTGTTCTGCTTTTAAAACAACATCGAATGTGGACCAAATCAGTGAGAAAAAATGAAAAATGAAGAGAAAAACAAACTTTTAAATGACATAATTGTGAATACATGATGGGTCTTTTTTTATGTCAGTTGAAGAGAATAAAGCAATTCTTCGTAGGTTTATTGAAGCCTATAACAATCGAAACTTGCAAATATTTGAAGAACTAGTAGCACCAGATTTTATTGACCACACACATCAACAAAAAGGTCGAGAAAAATTCAAAAAATTGTTCACTATGGCTTTCGTAGGCTTTCCAGATTGGTATGAAGAAATTGAGGATATGGTTGCTGAAGGAGAAAAAGTGTGGGTGCGCGTTAAAGCCACGGGGACACATACTGGCGACTGGAATCTTTTTGGAGTACAATTACCAGCTACAGGCAACAAGATAACAATGACAATGGTTTTCTTCTTTCGTGTAGTTAATGGCAAACTTGCAGAGACAGGGGAACTTGATGACCAATTAGATTTCTTCAACAAACTTGGTTTCATTAAATACACCGAAAAAGGAAAGAAACTCTTCCCAGAAGGAGCCAAATGACTATTTTTTTTCAATACGTAGATAATCCATTTCTATTCCTCACATTTGACTTCGCTAAATAATCGTTTGTAACCTTACTAAACGCGAGTCTACACTTGAAGTATCAACAGATGTTGCATTTTGGACAGCGTGTGGTCTGCATTGGATTCAGGGCGAATCCCCATAGAAATCGTACACATGTGGGAATTGAACCCTAGCATAGTGGAGACATCACCCGCATTCCCCTTTTTTACATTTTTTTAAAAAAAACATGTAGACTAATTCATCAAAATTTTATGAAATATCTTCTCGAAAAGACACGTGCCGGAAAAGACCGCGACTTGGTTTGTACACTTCTTCCGGTCTTTTTTCAGCAAGTAACCAAACTGTTCCATTTATGGTTTTAGAATGGACATTTGGCAAAGCCTCCCTTATGGCGTTAACTAGTTGAGAAGTATGCATTCCTTGGGAATTGCTCTTGAGAAGCTCGATTGCTTTTGCCTCAATCAATTCGCGCTTCGTTGTCATAATTTGACAATTATGAATTGTTGCATTTAACCTTGATGCAAAAATAACTGGAGTTTGTTCAAATGGACCGGTGGGGATTTGAACCCCCGCGGAAGTGGAGACGTCACCCGCACAACGTCTCTTTTTTGAAAAATCTTGGCTGTTCCTGCATGTGCACCAACAGATTTATATGAGTAATTATTCATATGAATTTGATTTCATTTATGGGAAAAGTGGACGAGTAATGAGAATGAAGAAAGGAAACACGGAAATCTGCTATCGTTTCTTCACCAATTTGGCAAACCCGACTAGGCTTGATGCGCTTGAACTGCTAATGCAGAAACCGATGAGCGTCAATGAACTTGCTGCGACCTTGGGACAAGAACAGAGCATGGTTTCCCATAACCTTAGACCCTTACTTGAATGCAACCTCATAGCCGTTAATAAGCAAGGAAAGAAGCACATCTACACTGTGAACGAAGAAACCATTCGCCCAATTTTCGTTGCCGTCCAAAACCACGCCCAGAAATTCTGCCCTACAGGCGGAAAATGCCTGAGAGGAACATGAATTGGCAAAAAGAAAAATCGTAGACATAAACGAGGATCTTTGTAATGGGTGTGGCTCCTGCATCCCCAAATGCGCGGAAGGCGCCCTTCAAATCGTAAATGGAAAAGCACGGATAATCAAGGATACTTATTGTGATGGTTTAGGTGCGTGTTTGGGGGAATGTCCTCAAGGAGCGATAACCATCACTGAACGCGAAGCAGAACCTTTCAGTGAAACTGAAGTGCATGAGCATTTTAAGAAAACGGCAAGAGCAGCGCAACCATTGACTTCACAAACAGGCATATCAGCCCAAAGGCCTCAGTGGCCGGTGAAACTAAACCTTGTCCCAGTTAAAGCTCCATTCTTTGAAAACGCAAACCTGCTGCTTGCCGCCGACTGCGCCCCCGTCGCACTAAAAAATTTTCACAGCCTGATTATTGGGAAACGCGTTATCATAGGTTGCCCAAAATTTGATGATGCCAGAGCTTACGCCCACAAATTGACTGAAGTCTTAAAACAGAATAATATAGCATCGGTGACTGTGATCCATATGGAAGTACCTTGCTGCACAGGCTTGAAATGGGCAGCAAACAAGGCGCTTGAACTGTCAAGTAAGCAAATTCCAGTTAAAGAGTATGAAGTGAAAATTGGAGGAGAAATAGTTGAGCTCTAAAAAACCCTTTGAAAAGAACCCTAGAACATGCCCTGGATTGCGAGATTTCCTGCAGCCAAAACCTGCATATGTAACATGTCATGTTTGTGGTGGCGAGCTGGAGATCTGGAGTGACGAGGACAAAACAACCTGTTCAGCTTGCGGTGCAGAATGGAAACGCCCCGACAAGAACGCTGCTTGCTTGGAATACTGTGAGTATGCTGACAAATGCAGAGGAATAATTGAGTCGAGAAGGAAATAGGGTGACAAGGGACTATGGCAAGTATTTTTGTGGCTTACGACAGCGAGTACGGTAACACGAAACGCGCGGCTGAAACTATAGCTGAAGGAATAAGAGATGTGGGGGGCGTTGAAACTTCAGTTGGCGATGTCAAAGAAGTTGATTCGGAGGCTATCGCTGGATATGACGCTTTAGTGCTGGGCGCTCCCAATCACATGGCAAAGCCGTCTCGGACTATGATGAAGTTTGTTGATAGATTAGGCAAGGTTGATTTGAAGGCTAAGTACTTGGCTGTTTTCGGCACCTATTCCGGGAGAGTGAGAGAACCTGATAGGGCTGTGAGGAAAATGGAGAAAAACCTAGAAAAAAAGCTGCCTAAGATAAACATGATCACGCCGAGTCTTTCTGTCAGAGTGCATGGGGTCAGGGGTCCAATATTTGAAGGAGAGTTATCTAGATGCAGAGATTTCGGAAGAAGAATGGCGAATCAGTTGAAGCAAACCAGTGAAGGAAATAGGGAGTTGCCCAATTTTAGCAATCAGGGTCCGCGCATACGTAGAGAGAAAAAAACGATCGACAAGATGGTTCATGTTTACTGCAAGGGTAACCATAAAACAAAGGAAAATCAGCTCTGCGCTGAATGCTCCGAGTTTTTGGCGTATGCGTTCTTGAGGCTCGACAAATGTCCTTTTCAGGAGGAAAAATCCACCTGCGGAAAATGCATAGTACACTGCTATCAGCCTCAAATGAGGGAAAAAGCCAAGAAAGTCATGCGATATTCGGGTCCGCGGCTTCTCTTACGTGCTCCCGGGTTGGCGCTTCACCACGTATTTGATGGACGAAAGAAGCCTCAAACAATACAAGAATTCAGAAGGAAAAAGTCCAACAGGTAGGCAGCGCGTGCTACTGGAAATGATGAGAAGTGGAGAGTTAGGCTAAGGTGAAGGTTAGGCAGTCACAGCTTGGTTCATTTTTTGGATAAAAGTGTGGGCTCGGCGGGTTTAGGGCTAATCCACATACTAACTGTAGGTGAGGTTGGAATTTAACCCACGACCAAGTGGAGATACCTCAACCCTTTCTTTCGTTTATTGGAAGTGGTCGATATTCGTTTTGGGAATGCATCATATTCATCATGTGCATCTGATTTTCTTCTATTGGCTAATCGACGCAAATCCTGAACTGGTAAATCTGCTAACCTATGCTCAACTTTTTCCTTATACTTCCTTTCTGATTCCCGCGCCTTGTTTTCTTTTGGACTAAATTCAACACTGTTTTCTAATGTTCTTATAGTTCTGCCCAACCTACGCTGACCTCTGGTAACCATTCTCTTCACCTGAAAGGCCCTTATCGTGCCTTCTTATTTAACTGCACCTGAAAAACAAAATCAATTACAACGTCAAGAAAAAAATCAAGGATTGGTCAAAGTGAGGTATCTCGGTTCGTTTTTAGGATTTTTCCCATGTCACACGTAACCTTTTTCCCCTTTTTTAAAAACTGATTCCAATTAAGAGAAGCTATTAAAAACTGTTTGAAAAAATATTTTGTTTAAATGATGAAAGTGGCAGCAGTTTCCTTGACTATAGACGCCTTGGTGGTTTAATTGTAATTACGATTTGGCTTCTAGCGCTATTTCAGTTGGTGCTTCTCCGATGTTAGCGACAAGACCGCAAGGCCCAGAAGGACATATTTTTCTTAATCTTTATATCCCATGACCTGTCACCTCAATTATGTGATTTTTTTGTCGACAGTGTGGCGGATGTTAACATGGACGATATAGTCGTAGTTGAAAACTTGCACAAAACTTACGGAAAAGACATAGTTGCAGTAGACGGAATATCGTTCACGGTTAAGAAAGGGGAAATATTCGGTTTTTTGGGTCCCAACGGAGCTGGTAAAAGCACGACTATTAAGATTCTTACAACATTGCTGGAAAAAAGCTCTGGAACGGCAACAATCGACGGATTAGACATCGACGCCGACCAAGTAAAAGTGAGACGTATAATTGGTTATTCCTCTCAGGAAGTGGGAGTAGATGACGACTTAACTGCACGTGAAAACCTAATACTCCAATGCAGTTTTCACCACATTCCAAAAGAGAAAGCAAAAGTCAAAGTGAAGGAACTTCTGCAAACTATCCGGCTTGCAGAGGCCGCTGACCGACGGTTAAAAACATTTTCTGGGGGAATGCGAAAACGCTTAGACTTGGCATCTTCGCTCGTTTCAGACCCCAAAATACTGTTTTTGGACGAACCCACAACTGGCCTAGATCCACAGAGCAGGAAAGACGTTTGGGAATATATAGTGAAATTGAATCAGGGAGGAATGACAATTTTCCTCACGACCCAGTACATGGAAGAGGCGGATCGCCTAGCTAATAGGCTATGCATTGTTGACCAAGGCAGGATTGTAGCAGAGGGAACACCCGCCGAGCTCAAGGCGAGGGTGGGAGCAGATAAGATCACAATTCGTTTCAAACAAGATGATCTCGCTGGCTGTGAGAAAGCCAAAGAGCTACTGTCCAAGCTGCAGGGAATCGAAGCGGTCGGTCAATGCGGAGACGGAGTGGTTGCTGTTAACGGCTTGGAAATAATGACCAAGAACGGCTCTGCGCTGGTCACACAGGTGGTAAGAGCATTGGACAGAGCAGGCGTCGATGTTGAACAACTTAATCTTTCAGTCCCTACTCTTGACGAAGTGTTTCTTAAACTGACTGGAAAAACCCTGAATGTGATTGAACGCAAAGAGGCGGTAGGTAGACGTGGGAGAAGGAGGGGAAGAGATTGATGGAAATGCTATCGGAAGTCATAGCTATTTTTAATCGATGGAACAAGAAATTGCTACGTCAGCCGATTCTGATCTTTTTCAACCTCATTCAGCCCTTGGTTTGGTTCCTGCTTTTTACACAAGCTTTCTCAGCAATCGGAAACATCCCGACCTTCCAGTTGCTTACGGGAACCAGCAGTTACATAACATTCTTCACTGCTGCCGTCATAATTCAAACTATAGCTTCTTCAGCGCTTAACGCTGGTATCGGGTTGGTTAACGATTTTGACAGTGGGTTTATGGATAAAATGCGCGTAGCGCCAATCAACAAGTCTTCCATACTGTTTGGCAGATTGTTCAGTAGTGCGTTAACTACTGTCATCCAAGTTGCCATAATATTGGTTATTGGCTTGGCTTTGGGAGTAAATATAGCCTCAGGCATTTTCGGAGTGTTAATGATATTCTTATTAGCTGCGTTGTTCGGAATTGCTTGGTCAGGCATATCCTTGTTCGTTGCTCTGAATACGAAGAATGCGGAGACTACTCTTTCTGTGGGGTTGCTGACTACTTTTCCGCTGTTGTTTCTCTCCGCGTCTGTAATGCCTATTGGGTTGTTGCCAAGTTGGGTGCAGCAAGTAGCTCAGGTTAATCCTTTCACTTATATCGCCGAGGCGTTTCAATCGCTCATCATCAACGGTTTTGTTTGGCAAAAAATAGAGTACGCACTAATTGCCATACTTATCGTTGGTGTGCTAAGCTTAGGCACAAGCATTTTACTATTTAGAAGAAAAATTTCATAGCTTAAAAGAGTTCTTGAATCGAACAATAAAACTTGAAAATCCCTTCATATGTTTTATGCTAAACGTTTTATACACAAAGAACAGAAATAGAATTGGGAGAGGTGGAGAATGGTAACCAATAATTCAGTCTTGCTCAAATGGCTGAACATAGTTGCCTTCGTGTTGACTGTAATAGTTAACGGTTTAGCAGGCAGCACTACGCTTATAGGCGGCGTCAACACCGCTACAATATCCGATTCAAATCCCACCTTAATTACCCCCGCAGGCTTCACCTTTGCCATCTGGGGTGTAATCTACATTCTGTTAGGCGTCTTCGTCGTCTACCAGGCGCTCCCCAGCCAAAAGGAAAAAGAATACCATAAGCAAATCGGCTGGCTATTCATCCTCATCAGCATCACAAACATTGGCTGGATTTTCCTTTGGCAATATAACCTAGTAACCTTATCACTCCCCGTAATAGTCCTATTCCTAATCGGCCTAATCCTGATCTACACACGTTTAGGCATAGGAAAAACACAAGTCTCGCTGAAAGAAAAACTAGCAGTCCACATGCCCTTCAGCGTCTACCTAGGCTGGATAACTATAGCAACCATAGCAAACGCCGCGGTCGCCGGAGTTTCAGTAAACTGGAATGGATTCGGAATTAACCCTGAAACTTGGGCAATCTTAATCATAATAATAGCCCTACTCCTCACTTTAATCGTAACAGCCACGAGAAAAGACATCGCCTATGACCTTGTCATAGTCTGGGCATTAGTTGGCATAATATCAAAACAAACCAACACAAACATAATCACAACAGCAGAAGCAAGCGCCATAATCATACTAATCGCCATAGCAGCCATAGCAATCCTAACCAGACTTAAAAAACAATAACACACCAGCTCCTTTTCCACCACCCTTTAAAAATAGCTTTCAAGAAATCGTTATAAGCGACGTTTTTAGCGCGCGTTTTAGCGTAATGTTTAAGCTCAACAAACAAGTAAATTTCAAATTCAGAGGAATAGCGATGAAAACTTTAGTTGTTTACTATTCTAGAACTGGAAAAACAAGATTTGTAGCTGAAAGAGTGGTCTCAGAACTCAAAGCAGATATTGAAGAAGTTGTTGATTTGAAGAATAGAAGTGGGCGATTTGGATTTTTGAAAGCTGGATATGATGCTACTCGAGGCAATGAAACGGAAATTGGGAAAACGCAAAAGTCGCCAAGCGATTTTGAATTGATAGTGGTTGGCACACCTGTTTGGAATAGTAGGCCCGCATCTGCGATTAGTACATATTTGAAGAGAAGTGATTTTGCTGGTAAGAAAGTGGCGGTTTTTTGTACGAATGAGGGAAGCGGAGAAGAGAAGGCTGTTGAGAGGACTAAGGCTTTAATATCTAATGGTGATATTGTTGGCGAGCTCGTAATCTCTAAGGTTTTTGAGAATCAAGAGGAGAATGAAAGCAAAATTTCAGATTGGTGCCGCAAACTAAGGTCTCTTTAAAACATTTTTATTATTCTGCTCTTCTATCAGAATTTCGAATTCAAGAAGTTTTCTAATTTCTAACTTTAACAAAAAAGGGAAAGGAGTTGAGACTTTAAAACAGCGCAAACACTCCAATGAAGACAAGCCACGACAATAATGTTTTGGCTACGAACCTTAGTATTATGTAGGCAGTACGCACATGCCAAACACATATGCTTGTGCTGCTTTAAGGATTGATGGTTGCCCCTTATTGTTGAGGGCAACGCAGTCAAGAACCGCAAGCAATTTTTTGTTCAGCTTGCGCAGATAAGGTGCATTCGTAAGTTTTTCCTCTATGTTCTGGCAGAGGGTCATTTCGACTAAAAGCATATCGGCTGCACAGCGACAGAGGGACGCTTATCAGTCCCGCAAGATAAACCATTAGAATTTTAGTAGTAATCATTAGTTTATCAGATTAATAATAAATAATATATGACAATAATGGAAATACTAAATGCGAGGCCGCATATGTCGGCGCAGTCATATAGTGAGGAAAAGAAATGAAAACCAAGGACCTTCGACGCTTCATCAAGACTACAGAGAAGATGGTCGTGCCCGCCAAGGTCGCTTCCACGACCCAGGGCAGCGCTATGCTTCGCAAGCTGCCGCTCCGATTCCAACGGTACCTAGTCAACAGAGGGGCTCGCACCAACCCGTATATGAGCTTCGTCGTCGAACCATACGCTGTGTTCCTAGCCTTTGAAGTCACCGATACTAAGGAGGCAGAGCGGTTGTTACCGCCAAATTACAGCTTGTTCCCTTCGGCAATGTTCAGCGATACTGCCAAGCGAAGGTGCGCGATAGTTAGTGCCTTCAACGTGCACACGAGTGTGTTTTGGGGGAGCCGCGTGGAGTTCTATCTGATCGCTGAGAACTGCAAGACCGGGCTTCTCTCTTGGATCATCATTAAGTATGAAAGCAACACACATAGTTACGACCCGAAGCAGGGTTTCATCGGTCCGAGCACGTCGCATTCGGTAGTCACTACGTCTTATCTTGGAGAGATAATCATCGATGTCTTGAGCGCCCGGTCGGATAATGGCCTCGTTCTGGTGGCTGACCTGAAGAACGGTGTGCTCAAGGAACTTGATCAGCGCCTGTGGGTCGAGGGCAATCTCTCAGTCGATTATGGCGGTGAATTGCAGCAATGCACCAAGCCGTTTAGTCTGGTTTTTGATCCGAAGGAGATGGCGCAAGCGCTGAAGATTCCACTCGACGATGTCTCCCTGTGCACCAACACGTTTGGCGCTGGCACACTGGATCCGATGCCGTTCGAGGTGGCGTGTTTCCCGTACGCGCAACACTTTGTCACGACGAGCGTTCCGACAGCCACCTCGATGCGGACGGCCGAGGATCTCGAGCAGTCCGTGAATGAGATCAATAACAAGATGAAGGCACCTGAGGATATGGAATGCAAGGGGTAAATTCAAGTTCGCTACCGAGATAAAAAAAATGGACTTTTTCTAAAAAACCCACGCGGCGGCTTAATATTGTAAGAGTGTTTATTTATTTTACAACCTGAGCATCACCCCATAAGCAAAATTCTAAGCAAGCAAAAAAGGCGGTAAAGTCTTATTCTAGAATTACCATGAACATCCAACTTGCAAGTTAACTGTATTAAAATTTGCTGCTGCTGCGATTTGCATACTGTGAACGGGCCGCATGTTTCTTGTTTGAGTTCCATTTATTTTTTGGGATTGTAAAGCCATCAGTTTATAAGCGCGGGTGTACATGTTGGGTGTAACGTGTAGAAAGCGATTTTTGCACAGCAAAATAGTAGGAGTTGAAATAGAGTATGTATAGAGACCGAGAGATGCACAAGGCAGTCTGCGCTGATTGTAAGCAAGAATGTGAAGTTCCATTCAAACCTGACGAAAGCAGGCCAGTATACTGCCGAG
>CAZJBY010000054.1:0-11382 GCA_964544495.1 uncultured Candidatus Bathyarchaeia archaeon | reverse complement strand
GTCCGGCAGGATCAACCGGAGTTACGCACTTGCGTACTCCGTGAACCGTGCAGGAATGTTTGTTTATTCAGTACGTTTCCGCACTTTTGCCTAACTGGATTTGGAGGGTAAAGCATTCCACTTTAACGTCAAAGCCCAATTCAGACCTAACTGAGCAATTAGTCAGGTCCACATACATGTCCCCGCAACTGGAGGCCAACACCCGCATCCCTGTAGGCGAAACGCCGTTTCGGTTGGGGTTGAGCCGCCGCCAAGTTTGTAATTGCGGGGCTAGCTAACTATAGCTGAATTCATTTAGAAGCAGATTCAGCCGATATAAACATTTCTTTTACAGTAAAATAAACATTGCTATATGCGGCTAGTGTCTCCATCTGTTAGTTTTTGCGCGCCGTCTTTCTGCACCAACACCGTGTCTTCTATGCGGATGCCGCCGTATCCTACAAGGTAGACGCCAGGCTCAACGGTCACCACATTGCCAACCGCCAGCACATCTTTGCTGTCAGGGCTCAAGATGGGCGGTTCATGCACTTCCAACCCGACGCCGTGACCCAGACCATGCACAAAATACGCGCCGTAACCCGCATCCACCATTATCTTCCTCGCCGCAGCGTCAACATCTGCCGCTTTAACGCCGGGCATTACCTTCCCAAGCGCCGTCTCCTGCGCCGCTTTAACGGTCTGGTAAAGTTTCTTTTGCTTCTCCGAAGGCTTCCCAACCACAAAAGTCCGCGTCATGTCCGAACGATAAAACTTGTACGTGGCGCCTATGTCGACAACCACTAGGTCGCCTTCCCGCATTTTCGTGTCAGAGCAGCCGCCGTGCGGAAACGCCGAGGAAACACCCGACGCCACAATCGTCTCAAAAGCCGTCCCAGAAGAACCCAGCATCCGCATAGCGTACTCGATCTCCGCTGCCACCTCATATTCTTTCACGCCAGCCGCCAAGACTTCCCGGGCAACTCGCATGCCCTCGCTTGTTAACTCGCCAGCCTTGCGCATCAACTGGATTTCGTTTTCGTCCTTAACCATGCGAAGCTCCCGCAGATACTGGTTGTCGACCTCCAGCGTTTTTTCGCCGCCTAAAAACTTGGTTAACACTTGCCAGCCTTCAACGTTTAAAGCGTCCACCGCCAGCCTCTTAATTTCGAGCGCCAAAGCTTGTTTCGCGATTATACCCAGCAGATTTTCGCCGCGTTTCACCAGCTCCACCGTAACCCCACCCGACTGTGCCTTGGCGTATTCGTAGTTGACGCCGTAAACGTACGCTCTGCTTTCGCCGTTTTTCGGAATCAGCAGGGCGCTTGCGCCAGAAAAACCCGTGAGCCAAGTCAGGTTGGCGCTGTTAAAAACTAAGAACCCGTCAGTCTTTTTCTCGAAGGCAACTTTTTTCAAGACGTCTATTCTTTTCATTCTCTCCACTCAGAACAGCATTTGTTGATTTTTGGCTTAACGCTTTCGTTCGTTTAGCCGCCGGTGACAACGGGCATCAAAATCACGCGGTCTCCGTCTTTAAGTTTGGTTTCTATCCCGCTCAGTTGATTAAGCAGCAAACCGTTTATGGATACGATGTAATGGGGTTTTAAATCGGGGTCTTCCGGTTCGTAAACGGTTTTTTTGAAGGGGTCGCCGTGTTTTTCAGCGAGCGAAGACAGCAAGTCGCGTACTGCGGCGAGGCCTTTCAGTTCGACCTGCTCTGCTTGTTTCAAGCCTAATGTTTGTTTGATGCTGCCCAAATAGTCTACTGTCACTTTCACGGTGACCACCTCGGGAACACGCCAAATGGTACAGTGTAGAAGACGTTATATAATCATTTCTTAATCAAAAAGGCCGTTCAACATGTGAGATGGCTTGAAGAAGCCGTTTTGCATCAGGTTTAAGGCCGAATCAAGTTGGGACTTTGTACATCAGTTTTCCGTGTGGGAATCCATTAGGTTAATATACTTTTTATTAACGCTATAATAAGCCAGTAACACGTTGGAGAGAAAACTAGTATGTTCGCTTACGCGGGTAAAATTTTGCGTGTTGACCTTACAACTGGAAAGATTTCTACTGAGCCTTTGAGTGAGAAGCTTGCCAAGGAGTACATTGGAGGTATAGGTCTTGGCATTAAGCTGCTTATGGATAACTCCACGCCGGGCACGGATCCGTTTGACCCTGATAACCCGATAATTTACTTGACTGGTCCGCTTAGCGGGACTTTGGGTCCGACGGGCGGAAACAGCTACGCCGTCGTGTCTAAGTCTCCCGCCACTGGCGGTGTGGGCAATGCTGAAGCTCACGGCTTTTTTGGTCCAGACCTGAAACGTGCAGGATACGACGCCGTTATAATCACGGGGAAAGCGCCCAAGCTGTCTTATCTCTGGATTGACGATGACAAAGTTGAAATCCGAAACGGTGAATATCTACAGTATAAAACTGTTAACGAAACTGACCATATGATTCGGGAAGAACTCGGTGACTTCTACATCCGCGTCTCAGCTATTGGCGAGGCGGGGGAGAAGCTGTGCAGGTTTGCCGCTATCATAAATGACGAGTTTCGCGCCATCGGAAGGGCTGGCATGGGCGGCGTCATGGGTTCGAAGAATCTTAAGGCGGTTGCTGTGCGTGGAACGCATGACGTTAATGTGGCAAACTTTGAGGGTTTCAGGGAATTTATCAAGATGATTTTTGAGCGCATGAAGGGTCCTGCCACTAAGAAGTATAAGACGTTGGGTACTCCGGAGAACGTGTTGGTTTTGAACTCGTTGTCGGCGTTGGCGACGAGGAACTGGACGAACGCGACTTTTGAGGGTGCTGAGAAGGTGAGCGGTGAGTGGTTGAATGAGCATTACGTGAAGAAGATTGTGGGCTGCGCCACCTGTGGGATGCGTTGTGACCATATTGCGGTGGTGCCTGAGGGTCCTTATCAGGGGTCCACGAGCCGTTTGGAGTTCGAGTGCCTTTGGAGCATGGGTCCGCTGTGCGGTATTGACCGTTTGGACGCGGTTATTGAGGCTATGCGTATCGTGAACGAGTATGGCATGGACGGCATCAGCATTGGTGTTGTGGTCGCTTTTGCGATGGATTGTTATGAGCATGGCGTGATTACGAAGGACCAGACTGACGGCATTGACCTGCGTTTCGGGAATGCTGAGGCGCTTATACAGATTATTCATAAGATTGGGAAGCGTGAGGGTTGGCTGGGTAACGCGTTGGCTGAAGGCACGGCGAAAGCCGCTGAAATCATCGGTGGTGACGCGTGGAAGTATGCCTGTCACATTAAGGGTTTGGAGTTGCCGGGTTATGACTTGAGAACTCTCAAGACTGCGGCGTTAGGCTTTAGTGTTTCATTCCGAGGTGCGTGCCACCTGAGAAATGGGGCTTACTCGCCTGACGTGAAGGGCAAAGTAAACCGCTTCAAGATTGAGCCGGGGCGGGGTAAGATGATTGTGCCGGATGGTCACGTTTACAATGTGATTGACTCTTTGATTGTGTGCAAGTTTTCAAGGGGCACGTATTATGATGGTTTGAAGGATTTGGCGAATTATTACACGTTGGCTACGGGGATTCCGATGACGGATGCGGAGCTTGATAAGGCGGGTGAGCGGATTGAGAATTTGGCGCGGTTGTTTAATATTCGTGAGGGTAAGGGCACGAGGGAGTATGATACGTTGCCTTGGAAGATAGAGAATGTGCCTGTGCCTGATGAGGGGCCGGCGAAGGGCGTGTGCGTCAGCGACGAGGAACTCCAGTTGGGACTTGATGATTACTATGCGGCAAGGGGCTGGGACAGCAACGGTGTGCCGACTGTTGAGAAGCTGGAGTCGTTGGGTCTCGGCGAGTACGCGTATATCGTGAAGGGCTTGTTGAAGAAGGATGTGGAGACGGCGGTGGCTAAGGGAGGGAAAGCGTGATGGTGCGTCCACAAGACCGCAAGTTTGTTTCGGCTGACCCTGAGAAATGCATCGGCTGCCTAGTGTGCGAGTACGCGTGTTCCATGACGAATGAGAAGACGTTTAACCCGACGAAGTCGCGAATCCGCGCGTTGCGGTTAGGTCCGCTTAACAACATGGCTGTGACTTGCCGTCACTGTGAAGACCCCGCTTGCATTGCTGCTTGCCCCAGAGATGCTTTGCGTCAAGAAGAAGACACGGGGATAATTATGGTTGACGAAGACGCGTGCAACGGATGCGCGTGGTGCATTAGCGCGTGCCAGTTCGGCGCGATGATGATGCATCCGGAGAGGAAAGTGGTGTTCACGTGCAACAGCTGCAAAGACCAAGAGGATGGTCCGCAGTGTGTGAAGTGGTGTCCTGAGGAAGCGTTAACGTTCGTGACGGCGCAGGAGCTTGCTCAGAAATCCAGGATATCAGCCGTTAAGAACTTGTTCCAGGAAGCGAAAGAGAAGAAATCGGCAGCCAAGTAGCCGCAAGGCACCTTTTCTTTTTGTTTGTTTTTAGCGTGCTAACTAGCGCTGGCTTTTTGCTGGTTCATTTCTTTCAACATTTTTCTTTGCTTAATAGCCTGTTTGAGCCTGTAGCCCCGCAGTACCCTGTAGCGGGTGCCGTGAGTGTTTTTGTAGGTTTTCTTTCCTTTTTCTTTCTTTTTTGGTTTTGTTCCCATTTTTAAGTCGCTTTCCTGCGAAAAGATTAGGGCGCTGGTTTCGCGTTCAGCGCAGACGCCTACATAGGATGCTTCTCTCTAATATGCTTATCCAGCTTTTCTTGAGACTCAAAACTAGCCCCGCGCCCAGGACACTTCAACATCTCCTTCTCCAAAACACTTCTCACCCGTAACCTAACCCGCTTAAACGCTAATAATCATTTGTCACTGCCACACAACCCCAACACCCCAAAAACAAAACACAATCAAAAAACGGTACGCTAAGAAATTAAACATATCAGCCTACTTTTTGGTAAACCCGATTTTTTGGTCTACCCTACCGTCGTTGTTTTTTGCGACAGTTCATTTTGGCACGGGAGACACTGGTCTAAGCTGAGAAATCAGTTAAAAGAAGGATATTGGCGAGAACACATCCAGAAGAATAGAAAACGGGATAAATTGGTGAACAACCAACTTAAGAAAAGCGGTTACGTTGTGGTCAGATTTTGGGATGATGAAATAAACAAAAAAAATCGATGAATGCATCAACAAAATAAAGAAAGCAAAAAAAATGAATACGTGAGCTAAACCCCCGCGTCAGTTCTAACGCTTTCTATGTTTGTAAATTTCTTGGTGAATTTCGTTAGGGTTCTTAGGGGGTGCTGTTTCTCGGCGAAACGGTAAAAGCAGGAGAGGCAGATTGCACAACCAGCCCGCAACCCAAAACAGGCGCAGCCGACAAAAACCAGCCGCCCCACAAACCAGCAAGAAGTAGTTGTGCTTAGCAAACACCCACTTCTACATCAAGAAAAAACCACAACACCCAATCAAACACAAAACCATTCAAAAGGAGGGTAAAGACAAAAAACACAACAACGCAACCCGCATATTCCACCAGAATCTCAAGCTTAACATGGAGAAACCAGCGGAAACTTGACTGAAACTTTATGTAGTTGATATGGACTTTTTGAGTATCTATGCACGCATGGTGCCTAGCGAAATGCTGCCTGGGTGACGCAAAGTGACGGAGACAGCAACCCAAAGAGAGCCGATAAAGGCTTCCGAAATCGACCCGAAGTTCAAGTACGAACTCTCACGGATGCACGGCGGCGAAAAAATTCTCAACTGCTTCCAGTGCGGAACATGCACCAGCGACTGCCCAGTGGCAAGATTCAGCGACACCTACAGACCACGCACCCTGATCCACATGGCAAAGCTTGGCTTAAAAGAACGCGTGCTAAACAGCGACACACTATGGTTGTGCGCGGCATGCTTCACCTGCACCGACCGCTGCCCACAAGGCGTAGAAGTCGCAAGCGTCATCCGCATCCTCAGAAACTTGGCGGCTGAAAAAGGCTTCGCACCTCAAGTCTTCAAAGACCAAGCCGCAAGCATACTCGAATCAGGTTACGCTTACAAAATTCCTACATTACGAATCACAAAACGCGAAACACAAGGGCTGCCACCACTTCCGAAAAGCAACCCCGAAAAAATCCGCAAGGCGCTTAAAGGCGTCAAATTTCTGGAAAACACGGAAAAGGAAGGCAAGCAAAATGACCAGTAAATACTTGATCTTCCTCGGCTGCGCAGTCCCCTACCGTGTGTTATCCTACGAGATTTCGGCGCGCAAAGTTCTCGCCAAGCTCGGCGTGGAGCTGGTTGAAATGCCCGAATTCAACTGCTGCGGTTTACCTCTTGACCCAGTCAGCCACGAAACCATGCTCATCCTCGCCGCACGCAACCTCGCCTTAGCCGAGCAAGCAGAATTAAACATACTCACACTGTGCCCAGGCTGCGCAGGCACACTAAAAAAAGTTAACAAGATTTTAAAGGAAGACAAAACACTAAGAGAGCAAATCAACGGTCACCTGAAAGAATCAGACTTAGAATTCAAGGGAACCGTGGAAACAAAACATATACTGCAAGTGCTAACGGAGGATGTGGGCTTGGAAAAAATACGCGCAGCCGTGGTCAACCCACTCACCAACCTCAAAGTCGCAGAACACGTCGGCTGCCACCTGCTGAGACCGAAAGAGTACATAGGCTTCGATGACCCCGAAGACCCGCAAACCCTCAAGCGGCTTATTGAAGCCACAGGTGCCACATGCCTCGACTACATTAACGAGACAGAGTGTTGTGGCGCGCCAAGTGTTGGTGTAAGCGATGAAGTTGCGTTGCAGCTTGCCCGAGATAAACTTAACCACGTTAAGCTGGTGGAAGCGCAAGCCTTAATTACGATTTGCCCATTCTGCCACATCATGTTCGACACAAATGAGTTGCGCATAGAGCGCATGTTCCAGGAAACCTATGGCATCCCGATTTTGCATTATCCGCAGTTGCTTGGGTTAGCCCTGGGTATCCCTCCTGAAGAACTCGCCTTCAAAGAGCTCAGAGTCGACACTTCAAAACTGCTACAAGTAATAGGAGTAAATCAAACATGAGTGAAAACAAGCTGAAAATAGCCTTTTACTGGGCTGCAAGTTGCGGCGGCTGCGAAATCGCCGTTTTAGACATAAACGAGAAAATCCTTGACGTAGTGCAAATAGCCGACATCGTGTTCTGGCCCGTAGCCATGGACGTCAAATACAGCGATGTCAAAGCGATGCCTGACCAGTACATCGACATCACTTTCTTCAACGGGTCCATCCGAAACAGCGAGCAAGAGGAAATGGCGAAGCTGCTGCGGCAGAAGTCCAAGACGCTGGTTGCCTTCGGCTCCTGCGCCCATGAAGGCTGCGTACCTGGCTTGGCGAATTTGCATGACAGCCAAGAAATCCTTGACTACGTGTATACGAAGGAAAAATCCGTCGTTAACCCCGAGGGAACAATCCCCCAAACCGAAACCAAAGTGAAAGAAGGCATACTGGACATCCCCGAATTCTACGACACCGTCAAAACTCTGGCGCAGACAGTCGATGTCGATTATTACCTGCCAGGCTGTCCCCCACCAGTCAAGCTCATTGCAGAAGCCGTAGATGCCATCGCAGCAGGCAAACTCCCACCCAAAGGCTCAGTGCTTGCACCGCTGAAAGCCGTGTGTGACGAGTGCCCCAGAAAAAGAGAAAACAAACGAATAAACAAAATTTACCGAGTACATGAGAAGGTTCCTGAACCAGAAAAATGCCTGCTTGAACAGGGTATACTCTGCATGGGTCCAGCCACCCGCAGCGGCTGCGGAGCGCAGTGTTTGCAAGTTGATATGCCCTGCACTGGCTGCCAAGGTCCAGGACCTAACATGCCTGAAATTGGCGCTGGAATGATAACCGCGTTAGCTGCCATATTCGGATACGACGAGAAGGATTTGTCGGCGGAAGATGTGGAAAAGTTGATGAGCCAGATAGTGGACCCTGTGGGCACGTTTTACATGTACTCTTTACCTGCTTCTATTCTCAGGAGAAAGGTGATGAAAAAATGAAAGAAATAACCATAAACCCGATAACGCGGCTTGAAGGACACGGAAACATCTCCATATTCCTCAACGACGAAGGCGAAGTGGAAAATGCCTACCTGAAAATCCCTGAACTCAGAGGCTTCGAGAAGTTCTGTGAGGGAAGACGCGCAGAACTCATGCCACTTCTTACGACCCGGATTTGCGGAGTCTGCCCAGTCGCCCACCACTTCGCATCAGTCAAAGCCCTAGACGCAGCGTTCAACGTGGAACCCACATCAGCCGCTAAGAAACTCCGCGAACTCATGTACGAAGGCTACATAATCTACGACCACACACTCCACTTCTACTACTTAGGCGGACCAGACTTCGTCGTTGGTCCAGATGCACCTCCAGAAAAACGCAACATCTTGGGCGTCATCGAAAAAGCAGGTTTGAAAGTTGCAGGAGAAGTCATTAAGCACAGAGCTTATGGGCAGAAGATAACGGCGATTCTCGGCGGCAAAGCCACGCATCCCGTATGCGGATTGCCAGGCGGAATATCCAAAGCGCTAAGCGAGGAAAACCGTCAAGAAATCGAGAAGATGGCTACTTCCAGCGTGGAATTCGCCAAGTTCAGCCTGAAACTCTTCCACGACATAGTGCTGGGAAACAGCGCGTACGTGGATCTGATCAAGAGCGACGCATATACAATGAAGACTTACTACATGGGTTTGATGGATGAAAACAACAAAGTCAACTTTTACGACGGAAAAATCCGTGTTGTCGACCCCGACGGTAGCGAATTCTTGAAGTTCGAACCCAAAGACTATCTCACGCACATCGGTGAACACGTGGAGCCATGGACCTACTCCAAGTTCCCGTTCCTCAAGAAAGTCGGCTGGAAAGGTCTATCCGACGGCGCAGACAACGGCGTCTACCGTGTTGGACCGCTTGGAAGGCTGAACGCTGCTGACGGCATGGCAACACCGCTGGCTCAAGCAGAGTACGAAGTCATGTACAAGACCTTAGGCAGACCCGTGCACGGCACCTTAGCTTTTCACTGGGCACGACTGATTGAGCTGCTTTACGCCGCGGAACGCGCAGTGGAGTTGGCTAAAGACCCTGAAATCACAAGCACAAACATACGCAACAAGCCAGGCGAGCCCGGCGAAGGCGTTGGCGTCGTGGAAGCCGCAAGAGGAACGCTGTATCACCACTACGTGCTGGACAAGGACGCGCTGGTCAAAGACGTGAACCTTATCGTGGCGACCACCAACAACTACCCCGCCATATGCATGTCCATACGCGACGCAGCAAAAGGCTTGATACACGGAGGCAAGGTTGACCAAGGCGTGCTCAACAAGGTAGAGATGGCTTTCAGGGCGTACGACCCCTGCTTCGCATGCGCAACCCACGCCGCAATCGGACAGATGCCACTAACCGTTAAGGTTTACGATAACCAGAAAAACCTGTTGCAGACCCTTCAGCGGTAAACCTTTTCTTTCCTTTTTCTTATCTCTAGTTTTGTTGGCGCTTAGATTTGGTTAAAGAAGAGTATAAAGTGCAAGAAGCACTGGAAAAGTGGTTCGCGGGCGCAGAACGCGTTGTGGTAGCAGGCATCGGAAACCCCATCCGCAGCGACGATTTCGTGGGCGTAAAAATCGTGCAAGACCTCAAAGGCAAAGTCCCAAAAAACGTGCACCTAATCGAATGCGAAACGGTGCCCGAAAGCTTCATGCAGGAAATAGTCGACCTAAAACCCAGCCATGTGCTCCTCATCGACGCCGCAGTTCTCGGACTAAAACCGGGCGAGACACGACTCGTCTTTCCAGAACAGGTTACGAATTTTCCTGCAGTTACCACTCATTTTTTGCCTCTGCGCATCTTCTGCGAGTACATCACAAAAATGGCGGGAGCGAAAATCGCTTTGCTGCTTGTTGAGCCTGAGAACACAGAGTTCGGGGAAGGTTTAACGTCAGAGGTGCAGAAGGCTGCTGAGAAAATCAATAAAATACTTCTCGAATTATTCTCTGTCTAACGGCATTTCCAACCACTTTGAACACACGTTGCCGTTTGATTATGACAGCACCAAATCTTTCTAACTTCCACTTCACAAACATTCCGAAAATTGAATTGCTAATAAAAACTTAAAATGTAAAAAATATAAATAGCAAAGAACAAGCCCATTAATTCGTAATACACGGTAAACTACCTCCTTTAAGGATGAAGCGCGCGCGCTAAGTATGGATTATTCTATTCTTGCAGCAATTATCCCTATTGCCGGTATGGACCTTCCAACTGCCCAAAATGCGAGAATGGCTTTTTGATAGCAAACAAATCTGGAAAGTATATTTGTATTAATGATTACTGTGGCTTTACCGCCAAAATGTGCCCAAGTTGCCATGAAGGATATCTATGTAATAGGTCTGGTCCTTATTCTGAATTTATAGGATGCTCAAACTATCCGGACTGCAAATACAAAGAGAACCTATCAACTTGATTTTTGTTGGAATGTAGAATTACTGAATTTCGTTAAGGGTTCTTATTGTTGTGTTTGGCTTTTTCAAGTCTTGTTGACAACTCCTACGTCTGGCAGTGTGTTCCAACAGGTTCTACGGAGGTGATAAGTGCAAAGTAAGCCCGTTTAGCCTCCGCTGTTCAGTCGGCGCCTGACTGGATAATTATTGAAGCAGCAGTTCTCTCAGCGTTTCAGCCTTTAAATAAGGGGGGTATAGACAAAAAATCGCAAAGCAGTACACCATCATGCCAAACATCTTCAAACCACACCCAAACAAACCCAAAAACCGCCAACCACAAAACACGCACAGTCGCACATCAACTTTCAACATCGAAACCCATTAAGTTAATATAGTTTTCAACGGACTAATTAATTTCATAAACATGGAGGCAAGAAAGGTTTGCAAGGTTACGCTGGAAGAGTTCTCTATGTTGACTTAAACACGGGAAAAACCCGCACAGAAAAACTAAATCAAGATTACGCCAAAAAGTACATTGGCGGAATAGGCTTAGGCATGCGACTGTGGCTGGACAACTCCAAACCACACGTAGAACCCCTAAGCCCAGAAAACCCCCTCATCCTAACGCTTGGACCAATATCAGGAACCATGTTCCCAACAGGCGGAAACGGACACGCATTCGTCGCAAAATCACCCGAAACCCAAGCAATCGGCGAAGCCCTAGCACACGGAACCTTCGGCGCAGAACTCAAACGCGCAGGATACGACGCAGTAATCCTCACAGGCAAAGCAGAAAAACCCATCTACCTCTGGATAGACGACGACTCCGTGCAACTCATAGACGCAGCACATCTCATGGGCAAATCACCCTCAGAAACCGAAGACACCATAAAAGACGAACTAGGCGACTACTACATACGCGTTGCAGCCATAGGCTTAGCCGGCGAAAAACTC
>CAZJBY010000053.1:0-11632 GCA_964544495.1 uncultured Candidatus Bathyarchaeia archaeon | reverse complement strand
GATTTAGCTGTTTCCCCTGAGCATATCAAGCAGGTCGCCGAAAGAGCCTTAGTTAAAAAAAATTCACAGCCTAGATGTATGATTAATTTACTGAAAAAGATAGGTGCTATCTGACGGGGTATCGTTTCTTTAAACCATAAGGGAGGGAAACGAGCAAAAAAGGCCATGTGCTATCGCTTTCGGGAATACGGATATATTTTTATGTTTGCAGTTTCCATTTAGGTGTTCGTGCCCTGTCGGTGGGGCTGTAGTCTAGACAGGTATGACGACGGGCTCCAGAAAGCAAGCAACGGGTTTGCTGACCGCAAGGGATGACGAAGTTCTGGAGCGGTCTTAGAGAAACCCGTAGGAGCAGACAAGCGCTGTTTCCGGGTAAAGGTCGTCGGTTCAAATCCGGCCAGCCCCACCACCGGCGCCTGTACTATTGAAAAAATAAATTGGTAACTTTCCGTTACTTTTAGTGATTTTTGGTTACGGCTGATTGGATCAGTCGCGGGAGTTTGTTAGGGAAAAAGTCTAAGAGAGTAGAAGTCATCAAGGTCAATAGAGGCGTGGTTGATGCTTGACGCCACACTCGTGTTCACGGTAATCGCCGCTATCTTAATCATCGGCTTCATAGGAGACCTCTTCTTCAAAAAAACTGGAATACCGTTTTTCATCTTCCTCATAGCCATGGGAATCATTCTCGGGCCGATCCTGAACGTGTTGCCGAGGGAGCCGCTGCTTCCGGCGCTTGCCATCTTTGCGGAGTTGACGCTTCTCATGGTTCTCTTCTACGGGGGACTGGACACCAGATTTGACGCGGCGCTCAGAGGCGGCGGCAGAGCCTTCATTCAGGTGTCAATTTACGTTCTCGCGAGCACAACCATCATTGGGCTGTTGGTGAACTTTCTCTTAGGATAGGATATTCTGCAATCCTTTATTTTTGCTTCGATGGTGGGGGGTGAAACCACCGCCGCGGTCGTTATTCCTCTTTCCAGGTCGCTTAATTTCGAGGAGGTGACAGTGGCTTTTTTAACCTTAGAAACCGCCATGAACACCATTTTTTCCATAGTTCTCTTCTTCACTTTTGTGGGTGCCTACACCACGGGTGTGAGCAACTGGCTCTCAGCAGTTGCTACGATAGCAGAGGACTTTGGCGTGGGCATCGCTATAGGAGCCCTACTCGGCAGCGTGTGGGTTTATATCCTGCACTTCTTTCAGAAGCAAAAGTTCACCTACGTTCTCACGTTGGGCTTGATTTTCATAACATACGCGCTCTCGACAAGACTAGGCGGCAACGGTGAGCTTTCGGTGGTAATTTTCGGGATAATACTTGGCAATTATTACTTGCTGCGCCGAATTACTAAGCATCGTATGAGCATGGACGCTCTTCAGAAGCAGCTGGGAGCCTTCCAAGAGGAGATTTCCTTCCTGATGGAGACGCTCTTCTTCGTCTTTCTAGGCTTGACTTTTGTGATTAATCCGGCGGCGATTATCAGTAACTTGGCAACGGCTGGTGTCGTGGTTGCTGTGCTGCTAAGCGTCAGATACGTAGCCACTTCAGTCTCGACTGTTAGGTCAGAAATTCGCAGCGAACGTCGAGGGATAATCCTGATGTGCGCTCAAGGTCTAGTTCCTGCGACGCTGGCAATCATCGCTTTGAACCTGCAGATACCTCTCGCAAACGATTTCCTAAGCATCGTAACCTACGTGATCATCCTCACAAACATCATTACGGCGGCAGGCGCAATCCTTAGTCGCCGCCGACAGCGAAAAAAGAGTACCTACAGCCAGTGGATGCCGTGACGCATGCTCTTTGCACTTGGCACTTGTAAACTTTAAAAGACAAATCAGCGCTATTGGCTTCCTTTAGTGCTTTTCCATCAGACCCGACCTGAAATGTGGATTTTGGATTCATATGTTTTTTATTTATTATCAGCCAAAAGGGAGCAGCAGTGAGTGTCGGAGGTCCTGCTTCAAAGAATCTGTTTTCCATTTGATTCCCTCCCCTTCTCCATTTCTCCTATATTGAAGCGGGACTCCCGCCTCCCCCCCCAACAAATCGAATTCACTTTAACTGTCCTCTGCACAGCGTAGGCGAGTAGTTTCTTCGTTGAATTTTTAAGCGTTTTAAATAAATGCAGTGTAGAGTTTGCGTGTCTTGAGTTCCCCAGAAAAAAGGTCGTTCATCCCCACTAACATCTCTACTTCCCTTTCCGATGTCTGTGTGGAAGTCAGGACGCGGCAAACTCTCTCTTTTTTTGGCGTTGAGCGTTTGCTGGGAACTAACTTTTGGCGGAGAACTTTTAGGCACTAAACTCTATAAATGTTTAATATGACTAAGCAACTGCTGCACAACCAGTTAGCAAAATACTATGATAGAGTTTACTCCTACAGGGATTATTTAGACGAGGCCGTTCGAATACAGAACTTAATCATAAAGTATTTAGAGTCAGGAGGAAACTCGCTTCTCGACGTCGCCTGCGGCACAGGGCTTCACCTTAAACACTTGAAAGATGATTTCGCATGCACCGGCGTTGACATCAGCAAGAGCATGCTTAAAATTGCGAGAAAAAACGCGAAGGGAGTTACCTTCAAAGAGGCGGACATGAAATCTTTGCGGCTTGGAAAAGAGTTTGACGTAATCGTATGCCTGCTCAGTTCAATCGGCTACGTGAAAACAGCAGCAAGCCTAGAGAAAACTATTCGGAACTTTTCCAAGCATCTCAAGAATGGCGGCTTGGCACTGATTGAGCCGTCACACGCCAACTCGGCTTATGTAAAAGGTGAACCACGCCTCACAACCTATGATGGAAAAGACGCAAAAATTGCTAGAATAAACTACACGAACTTCAGGCAAGCCACAGCAGTTCTGAACATGCATATTCTGATTGCTGAGAGGGGAAAAGACGCCAAATACTTCGTTGACAAGCATGAACTGGGCCTTTTCGGAATCAACTCAACGCTTAGAATTATGAAGGCTGCGGGGTTGAAATCGAAATACCTCAAGAACGGCTTGATGACGGGAAGAGAGCTATTTGTAGGAATCAAAAAATGAAGTGCAAAGTAAACGCTCGCATTGACTTGCATGTGTAAATAAAAAATAGCGCGGGTTGTTCTGAAGACTTAAGGCGCTAAAAGGTGTTCATAGAGCCCGGTAGTGTAACATTCAGTTTCTTCGTCTACTAGATGAGCTGTACCGTCTGGGCAGTAGACCTTCCCACCTTTACTCACTTTGCCGTAGCGTTTGCTACAGGCCTTCATTTGGGAGCAACCATCACAATCTCGTGATAGCATCTTTTCTTTTTCACCTCGCGATTTTCAGGTATATAGAAGCGTGGCTTCTTTTAGGTGTATTCCCCATAATCTATATAGTCGAATATAGAAAACTGATGACTAGTAGTCTTCCCATTTGTTTTGGCATTTTCGACAGCGATACTTGTAATGGCTTGTAATGGTTGTGGGTCCGCCGCGGTACGACATTGGTGCTGTAACCCATTCCTTAGGAGTCTTTTCGACGTCCCTTGACCCGCAAACTGGACATTCGAGTTTCTTGTAAAAAGAACGTGTGAGATACGCAATGAGGAGGGCAGCACCGAAAATTAATGCGCCCCAACCAATCCAATCAAGCAAACGCAGTTGCCTCTAAAATGAATTAGGCTGCAGGGTTGAAATAAACCTTTTCCGTGAGCCGCTCGCTTTGGAGTCCGGTATGAGATTGGCTTAAAACAAAAAGAAAGAGAGGAAAATTATGTGGAAGCTGGTTTACTTTAGTTTGATTTCTTTGGAAGACTGCCACAGTCCGTGGATGTTGCACATTGAGACCGCAATGAGTGTTCCTGGCTTGCCCGTTTTCATCCAAGTCGCCGCTGCATGGTGAGTGTACACAGAACTGGTGTTTGGACCTTGCACTGAAGCACCGTGCGCGTTGAACTCGTAGCGTCCTACCTGGTAGGGGAATTTCTCGCCGTCAGGAAGGAAAAACAGCGCCATCCAACTGATGTGGTGCTCCGTAGTGTTCGGGTGCGCAACTTCTTTGCCTATGGTAACTTTGACTTCAAAAAGTTCATCAGTCTTGACCGCGTCTGCACATTCGATTACGGGAACATGCTTCTCCATCTTCCAATCTGCTTCTTGAACTAAATCTCCAATTTTCTTCAAAAAAACTCATCTCCTAAGATAGTGAAATGAGAAGGGCAATTTATATGGATTTCGACCCTCTTCAAGAAGCAGCGGAAGCTATTTCTTTTCCAGCGGTCCAGGCTTGCCGAACCATCGAAAACGCCAATTCAGAATCTCAAGCATCTGATGCTCTAACTCTTCGTACCTAGCCTTGTATTCTTCAAGCGGCAGGTTATGGGGAACCTCGTATTCAAATTCTACTATGGGAAAATCCTTGTTTGCCTCGTCCAACACGTCTCTGATGTATTCGGGCGGCACAATCTTGTTAGGCAAATAGGGGTCAACCAACGTTTTCTCAAGCTTACCCGTAACCATCTTCAACTCTTCCTCGCAATATCTTCTCTTGGATTTCACTAATAAACAATTTTAAAATGGTTATGCTACACGGATTCGAAACGTGGTAGACTGAATGCACAACCTGCTTTAAAGACGCTCAACGGCAGTCTAATAAGGACAATGAACTAACAGTTGATTAGGGGATTGCGCGTGAGAGTGCTGTTTGTTGAGCCGCCTAAGGACATATGGTTTGTTATGGGAGAGTACTTACCGCCGCCCTATGGCATTATCCAACTTGCTGCATATTTGCAAAAACAAATGGGCGATGTACAGCTGGAAGTGCTTGACTGCAACGCGGAGAAAGTTGACTGGAAAAACATGGAGCAACGCATAGCTGCGTTTAAGCCCGACGTGGTGGCTTGCGCCTCGTTGTCCACCTGTAACACTTATGCCGTGGCTAAAACACTCGAAATCGCCAAGCGGATGGTCCCAACCGTCCTAACCGTTACAGGAGGGCAACATTTCTCTGCCATCCCACAAGAAAGTCTCCAGCAGTTCCCCGAAATTGACGTTATCGTGCGTGGAGAAGGTGAGCAAACCCTAACCGAACTCGTCAAAGCGCATCGGTTGAAAGCTGACTTCAGTAGCATCTCGGGCATCTCCTACCGACACGGCAACACAATTACCGATAATCCGCCGCGTCCTCTAATCGAAAACCTGGAGGAGCTTCCTTTTCCAGGCTACTACCTTGTTAAGGCGAACATGCCCAAGTACCACTTCAGAATCATGGGAGGCAAAAACAACCCCTATGCGCTCATCGAGGGCGCCCGCGGCTGCAACCATCAATGCACGTTCTGCACGCAGTGGCGGCACTGGCAAGCGTGTTGGCGAGTAAAGTCAGCAAAGCGCATAGCTGACGAGATGGCCTTCTGCAATCACGAGTTCGGTAGCAAGTTCATTTGGCTGACCGATGACAATTTTGGGGCGGGGCAGCAACCAGCTGAAATTGCAGAAGAAATCATCGCGCGACAGTTGCCTGAGGATGTTTCATGGTTTGTCCAAGCCAGATGCGACGACATTATTCGCAACAAAGAAATTTTACCTCGTTTGCGAAAGTCAGGGTTGAATTGGGTGCTACTTGGGGTTGAGAATTCAGACCCTCAAACACTCAATGATTTTAAGAAAGGCATAACCCCTGCTGACGCTAAGGCTGCGGTTCGGTTGCTGCAGGACAACGGCATTTTCGCTCACGCCATGGTCATCATAGGCAGCCGCAAAGACACTCATCAAACGATTGCGCAGCTTAGAGAGTTTGCCAACGATTTGGACCCGGATTTTGTCATGTTTGGGATTCTAACGCCGTTTCCAGGCACAGAAGTTTATGCAGAGGCGGAACGCAACGGTTGGATTATGGATCGGAATTGGTCGCATTATGACATGATTCACGCCATCATGCCTACGGAGACGCTTTCGCCCCATGAGGTGCAAGAGGAGCTGTACCTTTGTTACCGCAGCTTCTATGGGTCTTGGAGCAGAAGGTTCGGCGGACTTTTTTCGAGCAACCGGTTGAAACGGAAGGTTTTCTGGCACATGGCTGGAGCAGGCGTGCTGGGGAAGGTGAAATCGCTGTTTTAGCAGATAAAACGGAGTGTGGTCGGGCTTCAACCGTTATAGTGGCGATTTTAGTAGCGGTATCGATTGTTGGGCTTGCGCTGGTCAATGTTCTGGTTCTGCAGCCTAATCTGGAGCCTTTTCAGTCTTCTGTCCGAACCATTGTGGTTGGCAGCTTATACAGCGTCATTTGCATTTTAGGAATTGTAGCGGTGTTCTATCCCACGAAGTGCATGGGTCTATTTCAAAAGCAAAACCCACCGTCCCAAATCAGTGGACTCTCCAATTCTGTGCGGATAAGCGGTCATCATCCTGGCTGCCAAAACTTCTCAGGCAACAGAATAAGGATTAACGGGCGAAATGTATGTGCAGCGTGTAGCGGTTTGTTGATTGGAGCCATGATCGCCTTAGTTGGATGCGCCCTGCAGTTTTTCATAGGCTTAAATCTAGTTTCTCAAAGCGTTTGGCTGCTTGCGTTGGGAGAAATCTGTATGATCTCAGGGTTAGTTCAAATTAAGTTCGATAGTTACGCCAAGGTGATTCTGAATATGGTTTTTGTTGTCGGTTCGTTTATGACGCTTGCTGGTGCGGATGTTTTGGGAGAAAGTTTGCTGATAGACGTTTATGTGCTTGGATTAATCGGATTCTTGCTGTGGCTAAGAATTTTGCTTTCCGAACGGAACAACAGACGAATCTGCCAGGCATGCAAGTTGTGCTTTCAGTAGCGGCGAGTTCCGGCGTGTCTTCGTCGTCCGTAGAGCGCGCCTAACAGGATGAGGATGCCGAAGATGATTATGATGAAGGGCCAGAAGACGTTCCAGAAGTCGGCGATGTACCCGCTTTCTTGGAGAACCAAGCCTAAGCCTAATACTATGATTATAATTCCGAAAACTATGCCCGCTATCATGCCGCCGTTGGGCAAGCCGAAGCATTCGCCTTGCACGCGCCTGTAATGTTCTCTTTCGCTTCCAGGATACTGCTCACCTACAGTGTAGAGAGGTGCGGCACACTTGGAGCATACTTTGGCATCGTCTGGGTTCTGAGTGCCACACTTGCTACAGTAAACCACAATAACTCCCCCAGTGTCGTTTGTTTAGGTTCTGTTTTAAGATTTGCGGTCGAAGGAAAAACAGTTAATGGGACTGCCTGGATTTGAATTGGTGAAGGCTGCTATATGCAGCAAACACGTGACTACGTGATTGGCTGTGGCTGGTACCTGTTTTTCTCAGGGAAGAAATCCATAACTCTGGTTTTTTGTAGGAACCTAGCTGAATGTGATGCCCCTGCTGGAATGACGTACTCATCTCCTTTCCTGCAGATTCGCGGCTTGCCACTGATTGTCAACTCCATTTCTCCATCTATAACCATCCCCCACTGAACGTAAACATGACTATGCGCAGGCAAGTCTATTTTGGGCTCAAATTGGAAAAAGACTAGCTGGCTTGACGCCGCTTGAAGTATCCACGCTTTGGCGCCTTTAATATGAATCTCCGCCTCTGGCAAACACTTTATAGTCTCAGGGTAATCCGAATTCTGACGGCCTTTAATATCGCCCAAGAGCAAATCCCAAGATAAGAACAATGAGAAGAAATAAAAAACCTTGCTTACACATCACCGACATCTCCGATGAAAGAATAAGATATCTTATTAATATGGGGCTGGGGAGATTTGAACTCCCGTCACGAACGCCCGAGGCTCATAGCCTAGACCAAGCTAGCCGACAGCCCCTCTGTCGCATGTTTGTGGGCGCTATCTTCATTTCAGAAGTTATAGAAATAAGTATTCCTCAGCTTTTACCGAGTTTCCTGTCAACACATGCTTCACGCCGCAGTTCAAGCTTTATATAAGGGGGGTATAGACAAAAAATCGCAACAGAGCAGCAAACCTTGCACTACGCTTTTGGCGGTTGTGTCACTGGAGCAACTTTCTTGTGGTACAATCTTGCGGCTATGCACAAACCTGCAGCCACCGCAGCCAGCCAAAAAGACCATAGAAACCCTGCTGACAGGAGAACACTGATGATTACGCCAGACACGGAAGGTATCGCCAACGTGTTAGTTGTTGAACCCATCAAGGGAAAATTAAAATTCAACACGGCTTGAAGAATCACCGCCACGACGACAAGACCGATTATGAAGAACAGGAACGTAAACAACGGTTTCTTGTATCCGAAGTCAAGCAACGGTTTCGCAAAGGACCGCCTTGGCACAACAGAGTAAATTATCATCGCGATGCCGCTTAACAGCAAAGTAAGCAACGCAACAACGTTAAGAGCCCATATCAAAGGTATGGAGAACGCAGTGCCTACGAAGCCGAAGTTCGTGTTCACAGGCGAAGCATTGACCGTCAACAAATTGTCGCCGATTGTAAGCTGCCACCAAGGATAAAACAGCGACGCAACAAGCATAACAATTGTCGTGACTCCGCCAGCGAGCCCAAACCAGTTAAACTTAGTTGAGATAGAGTCCATTCATTTCACACCTCATAGCGCTGGATTGGGAACTTGCATCTGCCCCATCTGACCCTCATCCATCTGAATTTGAATTCCACTGATGTCGACAGCAAAATCCGCCAAGACAACATCAACTAACTCTTCGTCACTATGCGCAGCTCCAAAGTGACTTATCGCATCATCAGTCCAAGAGCCGACAACGGTCAATGTCCCAGTCTCACCCGCATCTATGCTCACAGGCTCACTGAGGCTAGCAGTGCCCAGATGAAAATGATGCTCAACACATTCAACGTTCCCAGATAACGATTTGATGGTGATGTCAAGAGGAAACGAGTTTTTAAATTGAAAACTGGCTGAAAATGTTCCTGTTGCTGCATCATACTGTGGTTCACCCACCATTGTAGGCGGTTCCAGCCCAGACCCACCATCCCCATCGCCACCCATCAAATCATCCGCTAAGTCATTCAGCTCAGGAGGAACAATCAACCCCAAAAGGTTGCCTTGGTAAGCAAGTAACGTCCCCACTAACGGTATAACAACTATGGCTATCGTGATTAGAGTAAGAACCAGTCTTATCTTGTCCATTCCTACGCTTCCATCTTCTTGACTCTGGTACTAGAAGGAGTATTTTCGGTTTTATGGTTTGTGAATCAGTAATAACTTTTCTAAATTAGTAAGCCCAAAGTCACTTCAACAGCAAAACACGCATCGCTTTCATTCCTCATAAGGTGTGCTCAAAACCTCCTTGACTTTATTGCTTATCACCGGTCCCAGCCCGTGAACCGTTTTTGACCAACCGTCCACGTTGATAAGCGCGTTCAACGGTGTCTGATAAGACTTGAGTATGGCAGTGGCCTTTTCTCTTCCGATGTTAGGTAAACTTGCTACCAAGTACACTTGAGCGTCAGCTAAAGTGTCAGTTTTTTTAAACGCATGAACTGTTGGCGCTCTTTTTTCCAAGATTTGTTCTTGCCTCGCAGCCACGTACAAGAAGTCAATCGTCTCCTTATAAGAAGCAGTGTTTACCAAAGCTATGCCGTTCTTTGCCAGATTAAACATGGCACCCCAAATCGCTGCAGGCTGCACGTGACTGAACTTGTAGATTATGGGCAAATAACCCTCCAAAAGAATTAGCGACTTCGGATAAACATCCTTCAGCCTGAACAACTGCTCAAAAAGGTAACGCCGAGTAAGAGTGTAGACAAAATCGCTCACGGTTTTTCTCTCCACCGCACACTGGTCTGATAGGATGTAATCGCCTTTTTCAAGAGCTTCAGTTCTAACCTTAACACCGCGCTCAATCAGACCCTTCACAATCTTCGCCGCAGTGCTCGCTTCGCGGCTGTCAACAATAATTGTCGGTTCCTCACCATTCTTCTTCTTTTTTCCATCCAAGTACGGAACAAGAGTTTCAGTTCCTGACATAAGCTCAACTCATGTTAACGTAACAGACTTGGCTTATTTTACTTCCGCTTCCATGAAAAATTTGCTTTTTCCAAAGAGAACAGCAAAAAACCTTCGCTATTAACGATTTTCCTAAGCAGTTGCGCTCCACTTCTGCAAAGCAGTAAAGCCTAATCATTCATATCTTGTTAAGAATAACGGTTTCTGCGCTTCTCTTCGCCTTTCCTCTAAAGACACGTTTTTCAACGAAATGATCTCCAACATTCCATCTAAGCGTTCTTCAGTGGCTCCTTTAGCCGAACTGGAGCGAAGTTCCTTATCAAGCAGGGATCTCTTCGATTTTCTAACACGAGAACCCATTGCTACCCATCCTTTAACTGTAGATTCTAATTACTTTATGTGCTTGTAAGATTTTAAGAGTTGTGAGTGGCACGATACAGCAACACACGCACATGACGGACTGAAACAGTCACCGCATGTTCTATAACAATCTTCTATAATTCAGTTATACTTGAAACTGGCCTTGCCAGCCTAAGCAAAATATTAAACGTGGCAAAAAGTTACGACAAAAAAATGAAGAGGGAGTTTAAAGACCCTTTTGGGTAATTTCCTTTACGACACCAGCAGCCACAGTTGTGCCCATGTCTCTGACGGCAAAACGACCCAGCTCAGGAAAGTCCGTGTAGGTTTCAATGGCGATCGGATGCAGCGGTTCCATCTTTACCCAAGCTGCGTCACCAGTTTTGAGGAAACTTGGTTTCTCTTCGACAACTTGGCCTGTTCTCGGGTCGATTTTCTTTAGAAGTTCGGTGAATCTGCAGGCGATTTGTCCAGTGTGATAGTGGAGAACTGGCGTGTATCCAGCGGCTATGGCGGTTGGATGGTAAATCACGATTATTTGTCCTATGAACTCTTTGGCTACTGTTGGCGGATTGTCCACTGGTCCAGCTACGTCTCCGCGGTGAATGTCGGTTTTGGCTATGCCTCTCACGTTCATTCCGATGTTGTCCCCTGGCTCAGCAACCGGGATTTTGCTGTGATGCATTTCCAGAGATTTCACTTCTGCCGTTTTGTTGGATGGCATGAAAATCAGGTTCATACCTTCTTTAAGCACGCCTGTTTCAACTCTGCCAACAGGAACCGTGCCTATGCCGGTGATGCTGTAAATGTCTTGAACGGGAATTCGTAATGGTTTATCAGTTGGTTTAGGCGGTACTTCTAGCTGGTCCAACGCTTCCATCAAAGTTGGTCCAGTGTACCAGGGCATTTTGTCACTTTTCTTGATTAGATTGTCGCCTGTCCATCCTGAAGTGGGTACAAAATTTATCTTGTCAATTTTGAAGCCTACCATTCTGAGCATGCGTGTAACTTCGTTTTTGATCTCTTCATATCGTTCTTGGTTCCATTCAACTGTAATGTCGTCCATTTTGTTAACAGCAACTACTACTTGGCGGACGCCTAATGTGAAAGCTAGAAACGCGTGTTCGCGTGTTTGACCGCCTGGACCGATGCCCGCTTCAAACTCGCCTTTTTTAGCTGAAACGAAGAGTATAGCTGCGTCGGCTTGGCTTGCACCTGTGATCATGTTCTTGACGAAGTCTCTGTGCCCCGGCGCGTCTATGACTGTGAAGTAGTACTTGTTGGTTTCAAATTTTAGGAACCGCAGGTCTATGGTTACGCCTCTTTCTCGTTCTTCCTTGAGGTTGTCGAGTACCCACGCGTACT
>CAZJBY010000052.1:0-13817 GCA_964544495.1 uncultured Candidatus Bathyarchaeia archaeon | reverse complement strand
CTCATGTAAAATATGAACTTTCGCAATTTATGATTATTCAAAATCCAAGTCGCCGTGGAATCCACCACGCGTTTGAACTGGCTGTAATTCCACTTGGCAATCTTATCCGCGATGAACAATGCCTTGTTATGCCCGAAAGCCTCGGGAATGTTCGTGGGTGCCATAGCCACCAACACGCTCATCATAATGTTCTGCATGTGGTTCGGCACCGACTTGTCCGCGTAAAGGACTGTTTCAACAGGCTCTATGGTGCCGTCGCTCAACTCATTCCGGAATATCTTCACGTTTTCGGGCTTGCGGTCGTATTCAGGATAAGCTAAACGGTCCACGAGAAGCACGTTGCTACGCAGCAGCGGGTCTGACCGTGCTTGGCTCAGCTGCACATAGGTCTTCACAAACGCTTTTTCAAGGCTGATTTTGTTTCTGATGGCGCCTGAAACGTAGCCGCCTCGGCTTTGCCGGTCAGGCAGAATGGTTCTGAACGCTGAATCATACTCGATTAGGCTCCAAGGCGGAGCTATCTTGTCCACATTGAATACGCTTGCGGACTGGAGAATCATACGGTCGGTGTTCGGAAGAGCTTGCAACGCTCGGAGGTTCACGGCTGTTTTGAGTAAGCCTTCCCCCGCCATTATGGGAACGAGTTGCCGTTTGAAGTCACGCGCCGCCGTGTCCTTCGTAACACCGATGAGCAAGAGACGCTTTTTCCAGCACTCCTCCATAAGCATCTGCAACGTGAACAGCGTAAGAAAGGCAATGTCAACCGTAGTCAACCAATGCTCTTTGCCGTCTTTCAGGATTTTCATGGAACTCGCCGTTTCAGCGCCGAGAGTTTTGGCGAAAAAAAGGCTGTTGCCTACTTCTATGGTGACTTTTTTTATTCGTTCCCAGCTCGTCACGTACTTCGGGTCAAGCGCGTAAGCCCCGTTTTCCACAGTAAGAATTTGCCGTTCACTCAAGCTCTTTAGGGCGCGTTCTATTCTCCGTTTTCTTTTTTCATCTGTGGCACCGAACGCCGTTGCAACTTGACTTGTCGTTAACGCTTTACTCCGCTCTAACAGGCAGATTATTGCGGTTCGCAGGTAATCCGACCTTGGCGGCGGCAACCCCAGCGCCGTGTTTGACACGTGCTGCCGGGCGATTATGAGGTCGTTCTTGTCGATGGGAATGTCGCCGCTGGCTTCGTAGCCGACGAGCGCGGTTTTTGCTTTCCAGAAACCTGTTTTTCGGGTTTCGTAGAGGAGGATTGCGCGTTCTGTGGATAAGCTTCGGTCCATGAGGATTACATGTGTTTTTTGGTTTGGGTCAGCGGCGATTTTGTACGCGAGGTAGTACTCGCTGAATGTCATGATGGCGTTGGCTATGAGGCTGTTGTTTGCTATTTCCTCGTCTGTCATGGGCTTGGCGGGATTGACTTCGTCTGGTTGTTCTTGCGCCGCGTACGAGGTGTCCACATCGGGGATTTCGTTGATGTAGATGGGGACTACGCTGCTTATGCCCATGCTGCGCTGTAGTGTCCTTTCATCATACGTGACTTCAGGTTCTATAGTCTCGGAAAACCGTATGCTGCCGGTTGCCGCATAAGCGCCGCCGAAAAAGATAACCATGTCGAACAGCGGCTTTGAGTACAGGGTGCCGTCTACGCCTGCGAAGCGCACAGTTGAGACGCCGAAGAATTCCCGTGCGGTTTCGTACGCTTGTTTCGGGTCGAAACCTTCTCGTATGAGGTTTGAGAGCAGGTCTTCGTAAATGTTTTTGATGCTGGAAAAACGCTGCTCGTAATCCGTGACTTGCTTGGTTGCGCCCTGCTTGAGAGTGTCACATGTGTGTTTAATTGCGTTGCTAAGCGAAGGCGCAGTCACCTATTTGTCACCTGTCGTTTGAATGTTCAGATTTGAGGTAAAAAAGGATTGTTGACATGTAAACGCTTAAAGTCCGTTTCTCGCTCCTGCTGTGGAACTGCACTTTTGGAGGATTGGCTTGCGTTGATTTCAACTCTTGAAGCTGGATGCGTAACGCTTATATGTCGCTTACGATGTCTTTAGCGATATCGCTGGTGACATTATGGTTGAAAGATGGGCAAAACGGGCGGGCGGCGTCCCAAGAGGACTCCTACGTTTCCTAGTCCTGAATATGCTATCTAAGAAGCCCATGTCCGGCGTAGAAATCGTCGAAGTAATCGAGAAAGAAACGGGCGGACGGTGGATACCCAGCTCAGGCTCAGTCTACCCGCTTTTGGCTTCGCTGCATGAAAAAGGCTTCACCAACGAGATGCCCAGCGAAGAACCAGGAATCAAACGCTACTCGCTTACAGCAAAAGGAAAAGCGTTATTTGAAAAACAGATAACGTTCGGACAAAAAATGCTGAGCAAACTGGAGTTTCTTGTGCCCCTGCTTATAGGAAGGTTTCAGTTTGATCCTAACGATGAAAAAATTCTTGCACGAACAAGAGAACCTGCACAAAGAGTTGTCAAGACTCTTCTAGATCTCCGTGCAGAAAAAGATTATCAGATAACCGAGCAGGTTGCAAAGGAAATCGAGAGAATTCTGAACAAATGTGCCGATGAACTTGAAGCGATAGTGCAAAAAGTTCGTGAAAAAAATAAGCCGCAACTAGTCAGCGCTGGCAACGAATCGTAAGGATGTTTATGCTATGGGTCTGAAATCGAGTTTCATGATAGCAGCAAGGTCTTTGCTGAGAAGGAAAACGAAGAATCTCAGCGCCATTCTAGCCGTAACCCTCGGCGTCACATTGCTTGTCGGGATTCAAATTACGACGGACACGCTGGAAAACGCGTTTCTCACCAGCCTGCTTCAGCGTCAAGGCGAAGTTGACTTCAGCTTAACGAACTCTACAGGCGGCTACCTGACCTCGGCTGACGCAGAAACAGTGGCTTCTTTAGTTCCAGACGCAGCGGGAATTATGCCTGAGCTGTCGATGCAGGTGCCTGTGATGTTGGGTTCCCAGTTTGACGACTCAGTTGAGCTAGCTGGAATTTCCCCAGATTACTCAGCGGCGTTCGGTTCGTTTTATGACTGGAAGACTGGCGATAAACTTGACTTTAATTCCCTTTTAGTGAGCAACACCAGCATTCTTCTGTCAAGCAGCCAAGCTGAAAAACTAGGGCTAACTGAAGACGCATCTTTGCCTGTGTCTTTAACCACCGAGTTCACTAACGTCACAGCAACAGTGGTGGAGCCGCCAGCGCTTTCGTTATCTGATTGGATGGTGGAGCCGAATTACACCACCGTTGAGTACGTCCTAAACAGTTCTTCATCTAACATGTCTCTTGAACTCGCGCAGAGTCCTGCTCCTGGCTTCATACCCAGCGTCGTTGCCCTTTACACCATGAACCTTTCTAGCCTGAGCTTGTCGGATTTTGATTACATCAACGTGACGGCGACGGGCACCAGCAACATCCACGTTTTGCTGCAGTTCTCACTGGATGATGGAAGCAATTTCAACGTGACGAGTTCGGAAGACACTTCTTTGCCAATAGATTTAGACACGCTGAATTCTATTTCGTTTGATTTGGCGCCGTATGCTGGAAGAACACTGAGAGGAGACGCGTTTCTCGTAGTCATGAGCGCTGACGGGATGCCAGCAAGCATCGAGATATCGGAAATCGCTTTTGAAACCTCAAGACCCGTCATCTCCTACACGTCCGAAACAGAAAGAACGGAACTGCAAGTGGTTGGAATCTATGATTCTAAACGCCCCGGGATAGGTTCGCAGTATCGGGGCGCCGTACTCAGGCTGGAGGACCTTCAACAGTGGATGAGCCTGCAAGACCGCCAAAAAGAAACAGACCGCGTTAAAGCTTATCTGGTCGCCCTCAAAACAGACCATTTCGCCTCAGAAATAAACGAAGATTACCTCCAAGAACAAGTAGATATAGTAGAAGCTGCCATACCCGAAAACGTAGACCCCGTTTCGGGCAACACACAGAAAATATACAGCGTCGACTCTGCACGGTTGACGTTTTTCAGCATCGCAGAAATAATCATGACGCTGCTGTCCACCATGCTAACCGCCTTAGGGCTTCTAATCATGATAACGGGCGTCTTGCTCATAACGAACGTTCAGCTTATGAACGTGGAAGACCGCGAGTTCCAAACAGGTGTCCTGAGGGCTGTTGGCGAGAACCGCCGAGGAATAACCCTGTCCCTGCTCATAGAAAACGTGTTCCAAGGAATACTGGGCGGCATCTTCGGCTTAGTCGGAGGCTTAGCGTTTGGCCAAGCAGTTGCGGTTTACCTTGTGGGCTTGTTTGGCACAGGAGAATTCAGTGTCCAGCCAATTGTTTCGCAGCAAGTCGTGGTCTTGTCAGTCCTAATCGGCGTAGCGCTCGGCATCATAACAGGCATATTGCCCGCGTTGAGAGCGTCCAGAGTAAACATCGTAGAAGCGCTGAGAGGAATCAAAGTTTCATTTGAAGAAAAATCTGGACGCAACTTGGCGCTTCTGGGTATCGTGGCCATCGCAGGAGGCATTTTTGTCCTCTTGATTAACGGCGTCATTGACAAAAGCTACGATGCCATCTGGCTTACCCAAGGATGGAATACGCTGGAAGAATGGCGAAACATTTTGATCGGAGCAGGCTTGCTGTTCTCCGGCTCAGGCTTGGTGCTTTCACGGTTCGTCAGCCGCGTGAAGGCGTTAAACTTCACAGCGATTGCCCTCTGGGCTGCACCCGCTTTCCTGTTCGTCGTAGCCATGGGTGAATGGATACCCGACGTTTCTGGTTTAGCACCTGACATTTTGATAATTGGTGTGATGGAGATTGTGGTCGGTTCCGTTCTGTTCGTGTCAGTGAATCTGCCCCCACTAATGAAGGCGTTACGGAACTTTCTTGTCAAAATCAGGGGAGTAAAAGGCGTGGGGCAGATAGCTCCAGCGCTGATTTCATCCCATAAAACACGTTCCACGCTGACTTTCGCCATCTTCGCTGTGATATTGACGTTGAACGTGACGGTTGCTACGCTGGTGCCCACGAACTTAAGCTCTGTGATCGAAACGGAGCAAGACTCCAGAGGAGTAGACCTCATCGTATCCCTGAACAGGCCAGAAGCAAACATCGCTAACATTTCATACGTGCAAGAGCTGTACAAACTTGACAGTCACATAACCGACGTAATCGGCTTCAAAACATACCGTTCAGCTACAGATTACATGCGGTATGTAGCCTTAGCCAACCCGTATTCGTCAGCCTTCAACGCGCAAACGGACATGTTGCCGCTAGGGTACGGCGAACTTACAAGTGAACAAATCCGCGGAAACGCAACCGACGCATCTGACTCAAATTGGCGCTACGACTTCTACTTAAGCAGCTTCCCAGACGGTGTAACACAGCCACCCGCCGCTGACGTAACAGAAGAGCAACTAAACCAGATGAGCAAACAAACGTGGGACATGTTCTTTGACCCCTCATACAAGATGGCAGCATACAACGTTTCAATGGCGGACCTCATGTCGAATGACCGCGACCTAAGCGACGTCGATTTCAGCTCTTTCAGCGGATACGACGGCCACGAGTTACAAGGAATCAATGTCCTACGAGACGAAAACGGTAGCGTCATCGAAAACCCCGTCGTGTTTACCGACTCATTCATTCTGCCCTTAGGCTTGCAAGTTTGGATACCCATGAACACTTCCGAGTATGGCTTGCCGGTGTATCAAGCATTCACGGTCGCTGGGCGATTAGACTCTCAGAGAGCAGGAGGCTTTCCACTATCGCCATTCAACCTCCTTGATGGTGGAGACTTCAACTTCATGGATGCCTTAGGGAAGCTTTACCTTACGGAATATTGGGCGAACCAAACAGGCTTCTTGGCAGAGGCAGACGGCGTAACCTCCACCTCGAAAGCACCAAATCAATTCAACCAGTTCCTCATCAAGACCACCTATGGCATGGATGCCCCTCAGATTCAAACAATCGCGCAAGCCATCGAGGATTTCACAAACACAAACAATGAAGGCTACCGAAGCCTAGCCGGAGACGACTTCTACGTAGCAAGCGCCACAGTGCTCTACTCAAAAATCGAACAGTCACTGGAGATGATTCAGCGCGTGGTCTCATTCCTGCAGATATACGTTACATTCGGGCTCGTCATAGGCGCAGTAGGCATGACAGTAATCTCCGTCCGCAACGTCTCAGAACGGAAACGGGAAATCGGCATGATGCGAGCCATCGGCTTCCCAAGAAGCCAAGTCATGCTGTCAGTGCTGCTGGAACTGGTGGTGCTAGGCATAATCGGCTTAGCCATCGGAGTCGCCAACGGCGTGCTAATCAGCGTTGGCTTCGCAAACATGCAAGGCTCTACCCTAGTCATTCCATGGAGTGACCTCGGCGTGTACTTGGGCTTCATCACTTTGATTGCCCTAGCCGCAGGCGCCATTCCAGGCTGGTTCGCGTCAAGAATTCCGCCTGCAGAAGCTTTGAGGTATGTGGGATAAAAAATGGAAGAAATGACGGTGATAACAAACATGGAAAAGGAGAAAGAATACGTATTAATTGAGGAAAGAGAGCCAATTCTGGTCATCTCAGGATTACACAAACGCTACAATGAAGGAAAATCAAACGAGGTTCACGCCATCCAAGGCTTAGACCTCACCGTCAACAAAGGCGACATGATGGCGATTATGGGACCGTCAGGCTGCGGAAAAACAACTCTCCTGAACATGATAGGGCACTTGGACCGCCACTCGGAAGGAAAAATCGTAATCGGCAGCATAGACACCGCCACGCTTTCAGACGGGCAAATGACCGCCTTCCGCAGAGACAAAATCGGCTTCATATTCCAACTGTTCAATCTCTTCTCCTTCCTGTCAGCGGTGGAAAACGTGGAAACGCCGTTGCTGCTGAAAGGCATGAAGGCAGGAGTAGCCCGCGAACAAGCCAAAATGATTCTAAGAGAATTAGGCATGGGCGACAGGCTGTATCACCTGCCCTCTGAACTGTCAGGAGGTCAACAGCAAAGAGTAGCGGTGGCTCGCGCCCTCATCACAGAGCCCGCAATCATCCTAGGCGATGAACCCACAGGCGACTTGGACTCCACAACCAGCGCTGACGTCATGAACTTGTTCCGCCGCATCAACAAAATCAACCAGCAAACCCTCGTGCTGGTCACTCACAACCGCTGGATTGCCGAGCAATGTGACTACATCGTCCACATGACAGATGGGAAAATTTCCAGAGTTGAACAGGGACCCTTTACAAAAGAGGAGGAAACCGAATGAAAGTTTACGCCGCTGGCTTAATAGACAAGTCCCTCAGGGCGATTAACGCGAAGCTGCAAAAAAAGCTGGTTTCTGACTGCCGAAAGACTTTGCACGTGTCTAGGAGAGCCATGTCCAGTCAAGAACTAAATTCGTTCATAGTTCTTTCTGGAGAAAAAAAAGGCGTACCTGACCAGAAGATCATTGAAGAAGTCGAAACAAGGCGGCTTTACAGCCGTTTTAGCAAATATTACACAGACAGCGAATCTCGGTTGCATCAACAGCTTAAAAGCGACCAGGAGCTGCGGGAAACCTCAAAAATCGTTAAAGACTTCATAAAAGAGGTCGACCCGAACCTCGTGAAACATTTTGACTCGCAACTAAAGAAGATAATCAAAGAGTTGCCCGCCAGCTACCGCAAAATCCAGCTGAAAAGCTACGTGGCGCTATGGGACTTTGCCGAAACGCAACAATACCGCTTTTATCTTTCAGGATTGGACTCATCAGTTTTCACGGGAACATCCGCCAAAGTGAACTTGGGCGAACTGGTTGACAAGCTGCTTATCGCAAACTTTTTTGCTATCTTTCTGAAGCCAACAATCGCGCGGCTGAAAGAGCTGGACGAGGTACTTGAAAGGCTGAAGCTGGGCGTTGAAGGAACACACTATAAAACAACTGATGCGAAGCTGCAGAAGAAGCTGGAACTGTTTTTCAGGATTTTAGCCGCAAAACTCAGCGCTTTACAGGACATAGATAATTTAATCTCAAGGATTTTCAAGTTGTTCCAAGTTCCACGCAACGCGCTCACGCCGCACAACTTCAAGAACGGCTCCGTAGAGTTAAACAAAGCGCTCGCAGATATGGCGTCGGAAATTGCGTACGGAGAAACGTTGCTTCTTGAAGTCCATAGCAAACTGCAGGAGTGCCAAATTCACCTGCGGGATTACTTGGATGCGCACAAAAACGGAATCAAAACCATAGAGTCGATTGAAACCTTCAAAAACGCGCTGTTACCCATGGCGGAGCTGAGCACGGACCTGTTTGTTGAAGCTGAACTGCTGAAGATGTGGTCAGACTTTTTCGGCGCGGACATTCCTTACTTCGGGTTTAACAAGCAGCTCTTTAACACGCAAAACGTTGAGGTAACTGACGTAGCAGACGACAGCATCATCGCGGTGCGGGGGTTATCCAAAAACTACAATCTTGGGCGAACAACGGTCTATGCGCTCCGCGGCGTAAACCTCGACGTAAAAGAAGGCGAGTTCGTGGCGATCGTAGGCAACTCTGGCGCGGGAAAAACAACGCTGCTGAACTGCATGGCGGGTCTTGACAGCCCAGACTACGGCGCAGTGTTGTTCCGCGGAGAAAACCTCCATGAAATGGATGACTCGGCAAAATCGAAAGCCCGCCTGCACGAGATGGGGTTCATATTCCAAAGTTACGCGTTGCTGCCTCACTTCAACACCCGCGAAAACATAGCTTTGCCCGCAGATTTGGCAGGATTAAGCAAAGAACTCAAAGACCGCATAGAAAACCTTCTCTCAAGCGTTGGACTCAGCAATCAGGCTAAACAGTATCCTGCCACGTTAAGCGGCGGACAGATGCAGCGTGTAGCCATTGCCCGCGCGTTAACCAACCGCCCTGCGGTGATATTCGCTGATGAGCCCACGGGCGACCTGGATTCTGGGACAGGCAAGCAGGTTATGGATTTGCTCAAGAAATTTCATGAAGAAACAAAAACTACGATCATAGTCATCACCCACGAGCGGGACGTCGCTGATTACGCGGAAAGGCAGATTGTGATAGAGGACGGCGTAATCGCCTAGACCCAGATGACTGAGTGAAAAAGATAAAAATAGAAGCCGCGTTAGCATATAATATGCCTCGTGGTTCACGATGAAAACGAACCAAGAGTTTACGGAAGGAAACTAAATGTTTGCAGGTCATCGCAGACTTCGTTTCTTCGCACTGCTTTTGTTAGCCTGTCTGCTTCTAGTGCCTGCGGTGCTTGTGGCGGCAGCTTCCGTAGATGACCCTTTGGCTCCTGACCAGTGGGGTTGGTCCAGAATCAAAGCTGACGAGGCATATGATACAGGATATCACGGTGAAGGCGTGGTTGTCGCGCTGCTTGATACCGGCGTGGAGGCAGAGCACCCGGATTTGGCGGCAAACATCATTGGCGGATGGAATTTCGTGGATGGCAACGACAACGTTACGGATGTTGACGGGCATGGCACAATGGTTTGCGGAGTCATCGCAGCCGTGGCTAACAACGGCTTGGGTATCGCAGGCGTTGCGTCCAATGTGAGCATCATGCCATTGAAGGTGCTATCCGAGACCGGTGGAAACATGTTCGACATTGATTTGGCAATCAGGTATGCCGCTGACCAAGGAGCCCAGGTGATTGGGATGAGTCTCGGAGGAAACTTCTCGAGGTTTCCATTGCTGATGCAAGATGCGGTGGAGTATGCGTACCAGAAAGGGTGCATCTTGGTGGCTGCCGCGGGTAACGACGGCAGCAACGAACCGTTTTACCCTGCGGCTTTTGATCAGGTCATAGCTGTTTCAGCCATTAACGAAGTGGACCAAAAAGCGTCTTTCAGCAATTATGGTGACTACATAGATTTTTGTGCTCCTGGAGTTCATGTTCTCACAACATGGAAGAATGGAACTTACGCTTATGGGGACGGCACTTCGTTTGCTGCCCCTTTCGTCACCGGCGTTGTTGCGCTCATGTTATCTAAAGAGCCGTCTTTAGACCCTGAAAACGTTACTGCCACGCTTCGTGCGGAAGCCGAGGACCTTGGCGCAGAGGGGTGGGACCAGTTTTATGGATGGGGATTAGTAGATGCTTACGCTGCTGTTTCGCTAACGCCGATACCCGAATTCTCAAGCGTTGTTTTCTTTACCTTATTTGCATCAGCAACCCTGCTGATTGTGGTCTTTAAGAAAAAGCGTGACCCACGTAAAGCTGAAGAAGCACATGAAAACAGTTTTCTGCACAGTTAGACCAGGGGAAGCGCCCCGATGCGACACTGAACATCGTCGCCTTTAGAAAACGCAAATAAACAAGACCGTACACACACTATACGCTATAGCTGGTAGGCAGCAAACACCTCAACACCCGCAAACGTGCGAGGTTGAGCGAAATCGGCGGGGTTCCCCAAGCCTGGTATGGGGCAGGCCTGCTAAGTCTGTGGTCGAAAGGCCGCGTGGGTTCGAATCCCACACCCCGCGCTTAGCTTCTTTTACCAAAAAAACCTATTATAGCGGTTATTTTTGACTTTCGCTCCGATTTCTGCTCAAAAATTTTGCTGTACCCCCTACGAGATCACATTTAAATTAGACGCGGTACACTGACCCAAACACATATTATGACAGAAAGACCCAGAAACCTTCCAGAAAAGATACAATTATTATTTTGTGGTATGAAGAAAAAGAAGCGGTGAACGCGTATCCGTTTAGGAGGAAGTTCTGCTCGGCCCACATAGAGCCTCATTTTAGATTGGTGCGAAGTTGTTTTTGTAAAAACGTCAAAAATTGAGTTTTTTAATAGGTTCTATCTTTGTTCTTTCTGCAATAACAATCTCTTCGAAATTTCCTTAGAAATCTTCTCAAGCCCCTCAGCTAACTCCAGACGACTGACTTCATCTAATGGATACCATTTTCCATCCTTATCGACGAATACAAGCTCCAACTTCCTATCGCCCATACTTTCCACCTCCTTCTATAACGGTTATTATTTTGTTATTCTTTAATTTCTTGCATAAGCTACTTTTGCTTGCCTACCATAAGTTCAGGAAAAATGCGATTCGAGTTTAGCGCGCTCTCTTTATATTGTGCAAAGACCCTTTGACTATGTTGAGGGAGTAAATGAGCAAAACAAGAAGAAAGAAGAGTCACACACGCACGGGCGAGAAAGAGACAGCAACCGAAGACATCTATGACGAAAAACAGAGAGAAAAAATGTTGGATGAGGATGAAATCACTGCTGCCGAAAACGCGTTCATGCAAGGGAGAGAGATGCAGCCAGATAAGAAAAAACGCCCCACACATAAAGACACCGTGTCTGTTGAACTCGCTGAGGAAGAATACGAAGAAGACTAAACTCTTACAAAGCGAAAAGGCAGCAGGGGCTATATCATTTAAAAAAATGCGGAAAGACTAACTTGCGCTGCACAATTTCACTTGATAGTTACTTGCAAGATTATACCCCGAACTTCATGAGAAGGATTTTGCTAATGAGCTAAGCAAGCTTTAGCTGAAGCGCACACATTGGTTTATTAGTGTCGGGTTAATGTCTATTGGAGCTTGCAAGAAGTGTTTTTTGCAAAGTCAATTTAAGGAGTTGAGATACTGAATGTTCAAGTACAAAGAAAAATACAAAATATCATGCTCTGAATGCGGTCAAGAATGGCAAATTTCAGCCAAACACGATGCAAGCAAACCAATATACTGCCAAGAATGTTACTGGAAAAGAAGACAACTAGGAGAATTCTAAGCTAATACATGTAGCATAAGTTCAGGACTAAAGTTCCGCTCTTTTTTAAAGCTTTTATGAGTTATTTTGGTCAGAGTCAGAAATTGCATTAAGAAACAGGCTATTATGTGTGCCTCTTGGTTCTTACCCTATAATGACGCCCATGTGTATTTTTGTAGAGTTTTTTTATGTTTAAGTGTCATGTTCTTTCTGTGCGACATATCTTCCGTTCACCATTAATTGCTTGTACATTTTTTTCTTGCGCTAACTAACAGACAGCAGTATAAGTGAGACCCGCATTATATGTAGACGTTAGCGGCGAAAGTTATGATTTTAAAATGTGTAAATTGCGGAAACACATTTAAACTTGAAACTGTTAACGATGTCGAGCTAGTTACTTGTCCTATATGTGAAGCAGATATAAGGTAGTCGTAAAAGATGGAAAAGTCCAATTGGAAAAATTCGTCTATGAAGGCGAAGACTTCGGAGAACTGCTATAATAGAAGAAGCGCAAAAGGTGGTTGTTGAAATGGTGGAATGGGAATACACGGTTATCCCAGTAAAGACGCGGATTCATTCAAACCACTTTGAAGGAAGCAGCAAGCCTGTAATGGAAGACGTTCAAAACGACCTAAACAGCTTGGGCAAGAAAGGGTGGGAACTTGTCAGCGTCCAAGATGTCAGTCTCCCAGATGGTCGAAGGTTCACGGTTGCCTATCTTAAAAGACCAAAAGGAAACGCGTGAAAGGCACGTGCAGTTTACCTCAGCACTTGCTTTTCGCGTGAAATTTGAACGTAGGTGTAAACCTAACACCACGCGCTTAACTCCTTTTTACAATTAAGCCTTTTTATTTAGGTCATTTTGGCTTTAGCTCCAGAATCCCGGCTCAATTGGTTTGCCCTTTTTCCCGCTTTAGCTGCGTCTTACTCGCCCAACTTGGCTTGCGTTTCCAATATATTAACTGTGGGACTAAAACAACGCCTATAGTTCCAACAATCATTAATGCTTCAAACGCTACCAAACTGATTGTCTCCACATTTGCCTGAGTAGGGGGAAACAAAGCCAAAACAAAAATGATAAGCATAGAAACTATTCCCCATCCACTGATAGCCCACACGCCCACCTTTCCACCTATGATTTTGAACGCTCTTTTTACATTTGGCTGAGAATACCGCAGTTTTATGGCGGCTAAATACATGAGTATATACATAACTATGTAAACGGTTGTGGTTAAAGCCAGCAGCATCCAGAAGGCGCTGTTTACTCCTCCGGGCAACAACACAAAAATCACGCCCCATATCGAGACAAAAACTGCTTGAAGAATTAACATGCTTACGGGTACACCAGCTTTGTTGTGCTTCTGCAAAATAGGTGGGAGCAATCCTTCGCGAGCAGCTCTGCCGAGACCTCGCACAGGACCAAGCACCCATGTTGTTATCTTTCCAATAGAGCCTATTGCAATTAGAACAGCAATTACAGGCACCATCCAACCAAGTCCGAACCAGCTAAACATGGTTTCATACGTCTGCATCAAACCAGCTGTGAGAACCAGGTTTTGCACGGGAAGAATCATCCCCACAATGAGCGAGCCGATTATGGAACTTACAGCTGCTATTATACCAATTACGAATATACCTAACGGATAGTCCCGATGCACATTCTTCATGTCCTCAGCGTGAGCTGAAGTTATTTCTATCCCAGTGTAAGTGAATGTAAAAGTTACCAGCAAAACTAGATTTCTTAAATCTGTCAGATTTGGAATGAGGTCGTTCCATGTCGGATACACCGTTAAGCTTATTGGCGCGCCACTTGCGATGTACGTTGCTCCTCCGACTATCAGTATTGTAATGGGTAGAAAAACGCCGAATATAAGAAATATTGAACTGATAAAACTGGATGTCTTTAGTCCACGGAAGTCTACAAAAGTTACGCTCCACCAAACGACTATGATTATTAAGAAAATGAAGAGTTTGTTATCCGCTAAGGTTGGATTAAATATGTACGCTAATACGCCTGCAATGAATGCCAGTATTGTGACAAAGGCAATGGTCATCTGAAACCACTGCAACCAGCTAGCAGTAAAGCCCCAATGTTCTCCGAAGGCTTCCTTAACCCAC
>CAZJBY010000051.1:0-14150 GCA_964544495.1 uncultured Candidatus Bathyarchaeia archaeon | reverse complement strand
ACGATTGCGTTGCTTCGAGATAAAATTTCCTTCAGGACTCTTTGCCCCTGCGGGTTAAGGTCTGGCTGCAACGTATGCAGAGTTGTTACCACTGGCTTCCTCAGTGCCTCTAGAAACGAAAGGATATGGCTACCCCATTCTCCGCCAAAAATGCCGAACTCATGTTGAATATTAACTACATCCACATCCGAAGAATTCACTTCTTCGGCGACCTTGATGTAATCCTCTTCGTTGTCCTGCTGTATTTGCCATTCCACTCGTTCATCATAACGGTAGGAAGCGTTTTTTTCATTTACAGCAATCACGGTGGAAGAAACAGAATCACTATAAAGATCCATAGCATTGGCTAAATCTTCGGCGAAGACAGCTATCCCGCACTTCCTAGGTGGGAAAGTGCTAAGTAAGCATACTTTTTTAGATGTTCGATGACCTGTTACCATTTTTGCGTATCTTCCGTTAAATTTGCTTTCTATCTTGGTGAATGAAAACCAGACTATTTTCTTCTCCCAAGCCAAACTCGAGTTGGATTAACTCGTCCCGATAAAATGGAACACTGTGTTATAGTTGTGGCAACTATTAAACTTTCTATATGGAACTTGCTATAATGAAAGAACTGTATTAGGCAACTAATTAAAGCTGAATTATCATGCTCCACAAAACTTTCTATTAATGCATTTGCAGAAGCGCGCGCTATTTTATTCTATTCAGCTTTTCTAGCGCGCTAAATACAAGTATGGAAATAGAGACCTAAATTCACCTGTTCCCAATTTAAAGGAGCGGAGGTAGGATTCAAATCCCGGCGACCGCACCATAGAATTATGTTTTATTAGATCTTCTGTTAGAAATATTCTGTGTTAATAAAAAATGAGATAGAAAAAGAGGGATATTATGCAGTCAGCTTTATCGTTTAAGGAGGTATCCTGTGGCTGGTGAGCCAGGATATGGTCCGTTTAGACTTATTTGTAAGGTTTGTCCTTCAAATGCACCAAAACCTTGTAACACAAAATGCCAGTTAAGAGTCCATTCTGGAGTATGCATGTTCTTGTGGTGTGCTTGCATTTCACCTTTAAATCCTCCTTCTGGTGTTTCAAATAACATTACAGTATCATAATGTGCTACCTCGGTCTTTTCATCAAGGTTTTTTATACTGTCAACATTGCTTGTTGCATTTCCAACTAATGTAGGTCCGCCATCAATGACAAGTTGAAGTGGATCATAGACTACTATCAAATTTTTCGTAATTTGTATACCGCCATCATTAGTGTAATCACTATAATCCTCACCTTCATATGAATAATAGCCTAATACACGTAGTCTAACTGAAACTTTTTGTCCTTTCGTAGGTTCTGCCATTACCGGAGTTGCTAATATAGCTACAATTATGAATATTATTGCAGCTCCAAAAATTTTCTTATTCATTCTTTCACCTCCTTCCAAATTCTATTGTTCTGATCATGATATGACAATGATCGGAAAATTATGAAACTATTTTTACTGATTTTTCTCAATTTTTATGAAAAAGAAAGTTTTCAAGAGACAGAGCATAATATAAACAAGGAAAACCCAACTTTTCTACTTAGAAAGTACATTTCTTGTATGGAAAATACCAAAAAATCACTTTATACAAATTAGACGGTGAGTCTCCTGATTTTTGCAATCGTTCAGATGCGCTGATCAATGTACCGTTTTATATTATCTTTTTCTGCGTAGACTCTAAGTTTGAGAATTCTGCCTCCGCGACCCCTTTCTCCAAAAAAGAATCTAACTTCAACCACACCCAAGTTTTCCAACTCCTTCGTTGCGAACCCAGCATGATCACTTGAACCATACATGCTATATCGGGAAACATTCGCTTGTTTCACAATGTCCATTAATGTTCTCCAGCCAGACCTCCATTTAGGCAGTCTCCTTCGGAAATAATCCTCCACAAAAGCCTTAACAAGAAAATCAAAAGCTTTCTGAGCAGCTTCAGACCTAAATTCCAGCTTAGCAGGTTCAGTTTCAACAACCCCTCTTTCCCCATGTCCAGAAGGCCCTGGATTAACTATTACGCTGATTGGCCTGGGCTTGCAGGTTTTAGTCTCTCCCAAATCATCAACGAAAACCACACCAGGATCCAAACTGTAAACACCAATCTTCTGGGCTTTAACATTAAGCTTAACCGTTTCAACCTGAAAAGCGCCGATCTCTCTTCCGTTCATTTCAAGATCGCCATTCTGCAAGCAGCAGTAAGAAGGAAAAGCAATGACTTCAAGCTCGTTAGAAGGAACCAATCCATTAATCTTGATGATTGAAACGGATCCTCTTCCAACATTAACTAAATCAAGACGCAGTTCATTCTCCTCATCCACCAAAATTCTCATTTTCATGATCAAATCAGCTTGCAAATCTGCATGAGCAAACCTTTCAACGATTTTTGCTGTTGTTTCCTGAAATCGTTTACGTTGAATTTCTGCTTCCTGAGTTTGTCCTTGCAATTCAAGAGCCCAAATGTAATTTTTTCTGAAAGTGAAAGAAGATGCAAGGTCTAGATGTTGCCAGATTCCTCTCGTAGATATTTCGAAAGCCTTTTGGAAACTTTCATCTGCTTCTTTCCATTGGTTTTTGGCAGCAAATAATACCGCTTCAGCTAAAGCAACCCAAGGAGCATTTCTTGGGGAAGAGAGAATTTTCGGAGGTTTTTTTATGAGTATATCGAAATAATGATCTGCTTTTTCTAAATCTCCAATTCTAGCGTATTGCCACGCTAATCTAGCGTAAATCTGTGGTTCCAGACTTTCAATATCCATTTTGCGAGAATATTCCAAAGCCTTTAAGGTTAGAGCTATTGCCTCTTGAAAATTTCCCGAGTCTTCAAATCGTCCACTCATGAGCATACTTATTTCGGTTAAACTATGAAAATCACCTATCTTTTCACCAATGTCAAGCATGTTATTGAATTCGTCATCCAACTCTTGAAACAGTCTAAAGGAGACAAAATAGATGTTTTTATAGACTCTCTCTATTAGTTCTGATCGAATATCACCTAATTCCCGGCTTAAAGATATTCCTCGTTGTATTTCCCCAAGCCCCTTCTTAGGATCTTGACCACAGTGAATGCGTGTTGCACCGGTTGTTGCGAGAAACCCAGCCAAATCTGGAAGAGAGTATTCCTCCTTTGAAATTTGCAGACCTTTTTCATGTGCTTTCAAAGATGCTTCAAAGTTACCCAACTTGAAATTTGCTCGACCTTTATTCCTTAGGACTCGTGCTCTTTCTAGACGATCTAAAGCCGCGTACTTCTCAGTCTTCTTCACTAGTTGGAGCATTCGAGATGTATCTTCTTCAATAAACCATGTTGCATCCATAGCTTTCCTGTAGGCTCGCAGCATAATGGCCCCTGTCGTAAATTTAGCAAGCCCCTCAAATGTCTTTATCGCATCCTCAAACAAACAAATTGCGTAATAAGCATCTCCCAATCCTTCCAAAGCAATATTTCTTTCAGCAGTCAATTCATCAAATTTGGCAACTAATTCCAACACATATTTGAAGTGTTTAATGGCTTCTTTGTTACTGAATCTTGCCAGAGCATCTTGGCCAGCCGCCAAGGAATATTCTACCGATTTCGCTCTGTTCCCAGCATGCGTATAATGATAAGCTAAATCGCTAAACGGAATCTCCTTGGCATTCTTGCTTGCATTTTCAATTTGTTCAGCAACTCTTTCATGATATATCCGTTTCAAAGGAGGGGACATCTCTTCGTAAAGAACTTCATGAAATTTTGGGTGATCAAACACATACAAGTTTTCGATGACGCTAACCAGAGATGTAGATTTCAGGACCGTGTTTAACACTTCAAGAATTTCCATAGGGTCTTCGGAAAGCACGCCAGCAATCAAATCTGGATTAAATTTTTCCCCTATGACTGAGGCAACATCGAGAACTCTTCTCTGATCCGGTTCCAATGTACCTATTCTTTGCATAATTACCCCTTTTATTTTGGAGGGTAAACCTAGTTGCTCAACTGAAAGCTGCCATTGATCTTTCTCGCAAATCAGGTTCCCACGGTCAAACAACATCCTCAAAAATTCAACTGCGAAAAGAGGGTTACCTCGGCTTTCTTTCATTAGTCTTTCAACAAGCTTTGGATCAACTTTGCCATGTAACATGCTTTCAGCAATTTCTCTTACATGTTTCTGGCTAAGGTTCGCAAGTTGTATTTCTTTGAGAAGGCCTTCTCGATTCATGAGATTGATAGTCTCAACAAGGGGATGAAGGTGCCCTTCAGCGTCTATGCTAAGTTCTTCGCTTCTAAATGTGACCAAAACAAGAATCTTTTCGTTTAGTATAGCGCGGGAAATGTAGTGAAGAAGTGCAAGTGATGCAGAATCAGCCCAGTGCATATCCTCCAAAACAAGAATTAAGGGTTTCACCGATGATAAATAAAGAAGTTCTCCAGTTATGGCTATGAAGGCTTGATCTTTCCAAACCTGGGGAACAATATTTCTGCTTTTATCCGTTTTCTTAATGGGGGAATTCTCCGAAAGCCAAGACTTCAAACCTAATGGCATACTCAAGACCGCCCCGCCCCCTTTGCTCGTTATGTCGGAACTAAAGGCTTCGATGAAAGGAAAATAAGGCAATGTAGTGTTACTCAGACACCATCCCGACAGTATCGTTACATCTCTTTTTCTTGTGATATTAAGGAATTCGTTAGTGAGCCTTGTTTTTCCGCTCCCAGCTTTACCAGCAATGAAAATAGTTTTTCCTTTTCCCAAAAGAACTGAATCTAGGCTGCTCTGTAGTTCTTCAAGTTCCTCTTTTCTGCCTATCAGAGCTGGCTCAGACAAAACCACTAATTTGACCTCTTATTACAAATTATATTAAGATGCATAGTAGATTTTAATGTGATAGACAAAAAAAGGTTTTTGATAATGCTTATCCCTCTGATTAGGTCATGGGAACGGAATGGGATGGCTATTCAGTGTCAACAAATCATGTTAACACGTCATAGCGCGCTCAGGAACTGGAACAGCATATGTGTAGGAAAAATGATATTTATTGAATCTGTTCCAGAAGCTACATGAGAAAAACAAGATCGAGGTTTACCTTTCTAAACTCACGCGCGCGATTGAGTCTCTAATGCTGATTATTGTAGGGGTGGCTTTAGCAGTGTTAGTTGTTCGTGTATCTAAAAGATTGACAAAATAAGAAAGAGCCACACTATACAAAACCAGTAAAAGCACGAATATAAGTGGCTACAAACAGAAAGGAGAATTAGTTTGCTACCATTCAAATAGATTTTGTTCTTTTGCTGAATTTAAATATAGAAATGCCTTATACTTAATTACCAGAGTCGTTAATGAACACTAAGTCAATTGCGTTGATAATTACTTTCTCCGCCGTTGCCATAGCTCTCAATGCGGTCAGAATACCTTCGGTCTTCGACCCAGGCGCTTCTTACCATTTCAGTGAAATACCGATTATCGTGGCGTTCCTGCTTTTCGGTGCCAGAATCGGCTTCTTGGTAGGGATCTTAAACATGGCAGGCGGACTGTTGCTATTCTCTACTGGACCGTCTAGCATCATTGCTTATCCAATGGGTCTTGTATCTGTGCTGGTTGTATTTGCAGGCTTGTATGTAGGAAGCAAATTTATAAAGAGCAATGGGAAATCACATCACACTGCCATTGTTTTAACGTTATCTGCGGTTGTATTAAGGGGATGTTTAATGCCTTTTGTGGATTATGGAGTACTCTATCATGTTTTAGTGCCGCTGGTTTTGGGAGTTAGTCTTCCTGAAGCATTCATTGCAGGATTGATACCTGCTTTTATTCTTTACAACGTGACAGTACCACTCTACACGGTTCCTTTTGCCTACATCGTCGCCACAAAGGTTGGTAACAATCTGAAGATAGAGCCTCGATTCCTCAGAAAAGCAAGAGACTCATGAATAGCACACGCTATAAAAAAATTAATTTGACTCTTAGGAAGGGTAAGCTTCTGAAAAGCGTTTAAGCCTCTTAGTTACCTCATGATTTGTCCAGAAGTGAGCAAGTTTCCTCAGCGCGTTTAAGTTACTTGATGACTTCGTTGACTGCCCATTAAGACTAAAATTGTTTCTCTTCTGGTTTTTCTATAGGTTTTGAAAGTGTTTCTGTTTTTGTGTGTGACTATTAGTATATTATATTATAATAAAGGGACTGCTTTTTCTAGCTGCGTTGTTCTTTAAGCGCGCGCTAACTTAGTTTAGCGGCTTCACTTTTCGGCCATGTGTATTCATGTAAAACACAACGACGCAAATGTTTATTAAGACTAAAGATTCAATATAAGCTTGTGACTTATTATGGCGAGTTTTAATCCGAACGACTATCCTTCTGAAAAAAAACCTACCCGTGTAGCTAAAGAAAGAGTCGTGAAAACCAAAGAAAAACGGTTGCAAGTTAAAAAATTAAGTTTAGCAGTCACAGCAAAAGCGTTGGCTGAGGCAAAACCCGAAGAGCTCTCAAAGGGGGTTGTATATGCCTTCACAAAAGGAGGAAAACTCCTTGGAAAAACAAGTTTGAACGCTAAAGGCATGTCAAAACTTGAATTGCTTTTGCCTGCAGTGCAATCACCTCAATCCTTGCGGGTCATATTAGGACCCAACATTGAAGAAGAACCATCTGTATCTGAACTTCTCCGTCGTGGAGGCGAAGAAGTCTTTGCTAGAATTGACCCTGACATCGCTCAAAAAGATGTAGTCATCCAAGTTGTTCCCAAACAAATCTTATGCTGGTTGTTGAGTGCCTGTGTTGTTCAGGGAAAAGTGCTGAAGAAGGCCGTAAGCGGAGGCGTCACAATGGATTTACCAATTTGCGATGCCACAGTAGAAGTTTACGAGGTAGATCCTATCCCAATACTGATACCAAAATTACCTGACGATATTATTGAACGAATTAGAGAAGTAATTATAGATCCTCCTCCACCTGTCCAACCCCCATTTCCCCCCAGAGAAACAGTTGATCCTTTTCCCCTTCCACCGCCATCATTAGTGTACGGAGAAAAACCAATAACTGAACTAATGGCAAAAGCAAGTAAGCTCAAATCGATCAAGCAAATTTCCATCACTCAAGAAGAAAAGATGATATTAGACACATCTGCCGTTTCGTCATCAGTAACCGCAGAAGAAGGGCTCAAATCACTCCGTGTCCTAGCCAGCTTCACGACAACGGAGCAGTTTAGAAAGGCTCTCATTGATCAGGCTTCAATTGTCAAATATGTGCTCTGTTGGTTGCCCTTTGGTCTAATCCATATGGATCTGGTAGCAACCACCAAGACCGCGGAGTGTGGAAAATTCAAAGCATTGTTCTTCCGTGGTTGCAAAAATGTTGACACTCCTGATCTGTACTTCAAAGTAAAACAGAAGATATTTGCGTTTTTCCCCCCGATAACAATCTTTGCTCCTGCCCCCGTACCCTGCCACACGTACTGGAACTATCAATGCGGCACACAAGAAATCATATTACATGTAACACATCCGCTAGCAATAACGTGTTCACCTTGTCCACCGATTGATGCGCCATCAAACTGGGTTCTTTTTATGGCAATCGGCAACCTTCCGTTAAGCAAAATTCGAGGTACAAGTATTCCTCTTGCTGGAACTACGAACGTAAGCAATTTGGGTTTAACGACTTCAGAAGCGCCTTTTGGTGAACTACTGAGACCACGAATCGAGTTCGACAACAGTCTACGCGAGGATCTAGGTGTAAAATACTACAGAGTATCTTATCGCAAAGGCACATCTGGTCCCTTCACACCGTTAACTAGCTCAATCAACCGACATTACGCCCAGAAAATTGGAGACGACTTAGTGCTTGAAGCCTATAACCTTGGACCAAAAGTGATAAATGGAAAACCCAATTTATTCGAGATTCCTCCATCTCTGCCGCCCGTGGGACAATGGAGCATTCCAAATGCAGTTGAGGACACAGCTAGCGCAAAATTCCAGACTACCACTCTAGCGCCACTAGAGTCGCCTGGTGTACTATGGCCTGAGAGCGGAATGTACCAGCTAAAAGTTGATCTGTTCGATGAAAACGGAAATATCGTTAACGTAGAAGCGTTAGGAATCAAATTCTGTGTGCCGACATCAACTGACCTTTCAAGTACAATTTACACCGAAAACGCTGCAGATCCATCTCTTACAAGCGATGGCACACCCTCCGCTACAGGATTGGTTTGGGATGATGACGGCGACGGCAAAAAGAGCATGATAATCGCTTTGTACATCGATAACAGCCGTTGCAAAGCGGAGTTCCCAGCGCCTACGCTCGACGGAATGCCGGCAAGTTCAGGGTGTGGAATACTGAGATACTCATACGGTCCAGGTAAAGAACCACAGGGTACTGTGGCCTTGAAGTATAACCCAGAGCATCCATCAGGAGTTGGAACAAAAGGCTTCGCCACGTATAACTTCTCTCTAATACGTGGTGAGAACTCGTTGACAAGTCCATCTCCACTGCCGCCCATTCCCGATTCAGGTCGAACACCATTGCCCCCAACAACGCTGTCAATAACGCGTTCAGTGGCCGAGCTCCTAGGCGTTTGTGATACTGCAGGTTTCGCAGAACATCTCTACGTAACGGCAAAGGCAACTTCAGGCTGGAGACAACTGCATGAATACGATGCTCACGCTATTCGGGCATTCGTATTAGCACCTCCATCAAAATCATCGGGTCCTCCCGGACCATAACATTTTGGGGAAAAAATGAACAAAGGTGGAAGAAATGAAAGAAGTAGGTGTAGAATGGGTAAATAACTATGACTGTCATAACACACTAACGCATGAACACGAGGACGCCGGCGGATTCTATGATGAACTAGTTAATCATGATGGTTGGATAGGCAATTTCAACTGGGGTGATAAAAACGCTTTCGAACAAGATTTTAAGCGCTCCGATAAAGGTGGAACAGCTGACTACTGGGTCGACGCTGCCGACTTCGCGTATTTTACTGGTCACGGAAGCCCTTTTGTAGCAGCTTATTTCAGATGCGACGTGCCAGATGACGACCGCTTAGAAGCAGATCACTACTCGGGACCAGAAAACGGAGACCTAAGGCTTGGAAAAAAAGACTTAGAGTGGTTAGCTTTAGAAGTCTGCAATACTCTGCAACTCGACGCTAACAAATCAGGCACAATATACGATGTTTTCGATCGCTGGAAGAAGGCATTTCAAGGATTGCATATAATGTGCAGTTTCGTCACAACGAGTTTGGATAAGAAAGAACCAGGTAGGTATTTTGCGTCCCTCTGTGACGGAAGATGGCTTAGTGTGATCTATGGTATACCCGAATGGATGATTGGAAGGTTCCCATTGAGAATAATAGATGCTTGGTTTGAAATGACTAGCCTAATTCAGCCAGACTGGGCAACTAGCGCTGTTCTATTTGCAAACACAAAAGGAACTGACACTCAAAACGATCACATACATGGTCATGGTCACGTAAGTCCCGACCCGATCCCTGGGGATGCCAGTTGGTTCAGTTGGACGTGGATCCCTCATAATTGCTAATGGAGTGGTGAGAGAATGTCAAGAATATTGATTTTTAAAAGAAACACTCAGAAGATGAAGCCTGAAAGTTTCCTAAGAATGGCGGAAACACTTAAAGTCAAGGGTAAACCGATGGAAACGGACAATGCTATTGCGGTAAGAGACGCTGAAAGGGCTTTAGTCTATGCTCAACCCTGCGCGAAATTTGCTGGGCTTCTTTTTTACACAGACCAGTCTAGAGGACTTGCTGATTCATCTGAAAATTTGCTGGATCCTGAAAGAGCAAAGCGATGGGCAAATGCTTTCTTGAAAGAATTTAATCTCGTCCCCCGCAAAGTTGATGACAAACGAGTGAATCTACAAGTAAATTTGTCTAGTACGCAGACTGACGCTGTCGTTTTTGATGGAAAGGAGCGAAAACTGGTTAAGAATAAGACCGAAATCCGGTCCGATATAAAACTCAATGAAATTCCTGTTGTAGGTCCTAGAGCAAAAGTAAGGATGGTGTTTAAAGAAGATGAGAAGCCAATTCTGATACATAGAGGTCTTTGGGACGCTATTGAGGTTTATGAAGAGAAAGAGCTGCTTCGAATACATGATGTTGCGAAGGCTGTAAAAGAGAAGCTTGTGGCAAGGGAGGGGTGTAATCAGGCTCGTTATGACGTAATATCAACAAGGTTAGCCTACTTTGCAGATGAGTACGCTGGAGGAATTGATATACTCGCCCCTTACTACTTCATCGAAATGGAATTTGAAGACAAGAAAGCCAAAGAAAACGGAATAACACAGGGTCCAAGACAATTGTTTTGGTTACCCGCCTACAGGTGAATAAGATAGCATACATAACCTCATATTGGTTCATTTTTCTTGTTCTTTCTCTGTTAACATGAAACCGCAATAGAAGCAAAAGTAGCTGTTGCGTTTGGGGGCCTCGCTTGTAGTCTCGCCAATAGGCTTTCCGCAAGCATCACAGGGTCCTGCTAGAATGTCTGTTATTACTCAAAGTAGCCAAAACAGTACGAGAAACCAGCGCGCTAATTGAAAACGGCTTCGAGTACGTCTGTGCCGTTGAAGACGCTAAACTATTCAGGAAACGCAAGTAACAAAAAGATTATCTCCACAAAGCTTAGTATTCGGTAAAAGAGTTGGGGGTGGGATTCGAACCCTAACCAAAGTGGAGACGTCACCGCATAACCCCCTTTCTTCCGTAAAGTTTCCCTTTAACACAATGATAAGCGAGAAACGGAGCGCGTATAGCATCATGGTTAATTTGTTTTGAATAGACTTACTGAACTCTAACGTTAAATTAGCGCGTTGTAACTTTGGTTAGAGAAGGAAGGATTTATGAGCAAAGCTGAAAGGCACGAATCGAAAACCAAAGGAAAAAGTCCTTTTCAAGAAAACATAAGAAACGCGGACAAAGCTTTCGTTCTCTTTTACGCAACCTGGTGTCCGTTTTCCCGTTTGTTTTTGCCGATCTTTGAAGAGTATTCAAAAAAGAACCCGAAGGAGTGCCTCAGGGTTATTGCGGACGAAGAGCCTGGTGTCTGTGAGGAGTATGCTATAGAATATTACCCCACGGTGATAATGTTTAAGAAAGGAAAGGTTTACAGGCGTTTAGACGCGGAACCGGGAGTTGGTCTAAGCAAAAAACAGCTTAAGGAGTTTACTGGAGAAGAGTAAGGGCTCATTCCTAGAGCGCTCTTTATGTTTTCCTAAGTTCAGTCAGTTTTGATTTCCCGATTAGGCTTTAAGCAGGAAAACCTCTGTTGAACAGGGGTATTCGGAATGAGTGTGAAACGAGCCCTTTTGAAACTTCAAAGTTATTCAGGCGAACTCGGTCTTGACCTAACCAAACCGGAGGATAGGTTCAAATGGTTCTTGGCCTCCGTGCTGTTTGCCAAAAGAATCTCGGCTGAGACCGCCAAAGAGACTTACCTCTATTTTGAACAGGAAGAACTTACGAGCCCAGACGCCATATTGAGAGCCGGTTGGGACCGTCTCGTTAAAGTGTTAGACTCGGGTGGCTACACTAGATACGACTTCTCAACAGCCACAAAACTTCTTGGAATTGCGAAAACGCTGAAGGAAAAGTACGGCAGTCTGGAAAGGCTTCACGCGGAATCCAGTAGCCCGAGCGACCTGGAAAAACGTCTTCAAGAGTTCAAGGGCGTTGGCCCAGTGGGCGTGAACATATTCTTGAGGGAACTTAGGGGGATTTGGGATAAAGCAAAGCCAACTCCATCTCCGATGGCTGCGCTAACCGCGCAAAGAATAGGCTTAGATTCAGAAGATGTTGAACGCTTCGAATCCCAGCTTGTGCGTTTAAACCTGGATTACTGCAAGACGCATAGGAGCGCTAAATGCCCGCTTGGAAACAACTGCGTTGATAAATAGGTAATAAATAGTTCAGGGCGGCAGGAAGTAATTGTCTAGAAAGTACAGTCTTTTGTGCACGATTGGGGGCGAATCCCCCTAGAAAACATACACATGTGGGAATTGAACCCAGAGCAAGTGGAGATATCACCCGCAAACCCAATATTTATTTGGATCTATGCAATAATTGATATACCTGAGATTATTTGTACGAGTTGCTATTTAAAAATAGCGCGCATAGTAACTTTATACCTTTTTAATAGCTTCAAAAATCGGCTATTCTTCTTCTCAAATACTGATATGTCTATCCAAGCATTGCTTCCGGGGAGCCCTCACAAAAAATTCCAACTGCGGAGAAACCCAACTCAATTCAATTGTGACCAAGGTGAGGTATCCTTGGCTAAGGTGTAGTTAACTCCACTCTCCATCAATTTTATCCCAACATTTCCCTTTTTTTGTTAGCGATTGCTTTAAACGTTCAATGTGAATTATAAGGCATTAGGCTCAGAACATTCATACAGCACTCGCTGTTTTTGTTGGAGGATGAATTATGCCTTCGTTTAAAAAGAAGAACAAACAAAAAAAGAAAAAACATGATGCAAAGGTTGGCAAATAGAGCAGAAGATCGCGCTATCACAAGCTTAAATCGTAGAATGTAGAGAAAAATACGGGTAGGAAATTGAAGAAATGTGGATTGTGTGGAGAAGAAATCAAAGATGGAAAATACTTTACGATTTATCGGTGTAAAGGAAGCGTACTCTTCCATAGATGCTATATCCAATATAGCTACCGGCTATGGCTTCAATGATTGTTATGAGAAGCATTACAAACGTTAAGGGACCAAAAAGCGCGATAACAGCATCCATTGGAACAAATATCAATGTGAAAGCCAGAACCATGAAACCGTGGGTTGTCCAAGAGTAAACTTGAAGAGCTAATATCCACCGAAATAATCTGTTATCTCTTTTGAATTTCCCGTGAAGACTGTTGAAAATTAGATCGACAATGAACATGTTCGTAATTGTAGCCATTGCGACGAGTGGCGTCCAACTTGGTATAAACAGGAAGTAGAGTGAGCTGAGTAGCAAAGCTTGTGCAAGAATTCTCCACCGTCTTCCCCCATACATTAAGTAGGCAACAGACTGAATTATAGAGTAGACTATAGTAAAGAAATATTCAATTCCCGTAATTCCTGTAATCAAACGTGGCACCTGACCTATTAACACGTTGAACACAAAACTTAAGGCGGCAAACATAATAATCAATGCGATATCTCTACTGTTTTTCATTCATAATCCCCCTTGACATAGAAAAATTAAAGTTGTTAATCAGTGTAAGAAAGTACATATTTCTTACGTTTATGAAGTGATTGGGCATATATTTTTTCCAGCCGGATTAAATATTGTTGCATACCCAAAAGAGCTTTTGCAGCTATCATAACATGATGCGGGGGATTTACCTGATAATGCGCATGTGATAGTGCTCTTCATGCAAATATTTTGTAGATTACTTTTTGATACGAATTGCCAAAAACTTTTTTTGGTTTATTGCATAGGAAATATACTATAAATAGAGATTCACCTTGATGCGATGTGCAGTTGGAGGTCAAATTAGTGGTTTTGTCTAAGCCGGTTCTGGTAGGTAGAGAAGAGGAACTTGAAGAACTACAACGCAGCTTAGATTCAGTTCTTTCGGGAAAAGGAAGAACTATTTTCATTGCTGGTGAAGCTGGAAGTGGAAAAACAAGGCTCACTAACGAATTTCTAAACATTGCAAGAAGAAGAGATATGACAATACTGTTTGGATGGTGCTTGAATAATACTACATTGCCGTATTTTCCTTTTATTGAAGCCTTTAATTCCGAAATAACGAGCAGAGGGGGCGAAACGATCTTGAGTCAGCCAATAGGTTTGAAGCCTTGGCTGTCGGAGAGTTACCCGATTGAGAGAAGTGAGAAAGACAGGACGATTGGTCCTCAGTTCTGGAAAGATCAAGCTTTCACAGCTGTGACTAAGGAGCTTTTATATTTATCATCGGTGAAGCCTTTGATTCTTGTTTTGGAGGATATGCACTGGGCTGATTCTGCATCACTTGCACTTCTTCACTACATTTCCCGCGCTATAGTTTACGAAAAGATACTTGTTTTGGTCACATTTAGAAGTGAAGAAAGTGGTAGAGACGCTGAGGGGCGCCTCAATCCCCTTGCGGAGACTCTCAATCTTATGGGTCGCGAAGGTCTTTTCACAGAAATCCAACTTAGGA
>CAZJBY010000050.1:0-14632 GCA_964544495.1 uncultured Candidatus Bathyarchaeia archaeon | reverse complement strand
GTACGCTCCAATACCCATGCTGCATAAGCTGCTACTGCCAATTGAATCACCTCCTTATCCTAGCGCGCGCTCAGTTCCTGTAGAAACTTCCGAGTCCTCGAAGAGGAAAAGGTCTTCAAGGGTTGTTTTAAGGGCTTGAGCTATTTGATGTGCCAAGATTAGCGATGGATTGTATTTGCCTTTTTCCAAGTAGAGGATGGTTTCTCTCCTTACACCCACCATTTTTGCAAGATCGTCTTGGGTTAAATCGTATCGTGCTCTGAGTTCTTTGATTCGGGTTTTGAATTTCATCAGAATCCTCCTTTTTTGGCGTAGTACCAGCTCAGTAAGCCGAACGAGAATCCAGATACTAGCATTATGGCGATTACAGTATATCCTGTGTCCAGTTCAGGCAAGAAGGTTAGAAACTCGTTTCCGAAAATGTTCCACAGCATTATTGATACCATGAAGGCTAAGCTAATATAATAGGTCCCGAGTGCTGCTTTACCTTGAATCTTTGATGTTCGTTCATCTTGCATTGGATATCCTGCTTTCTTGTTTTTTTGCACCGTCCAGATCACAAATATTGCCACTAGAATAATTATCACGGCGTTTAGGATTAGAATTATTGGCCATCCGAATGTAGCTATATCTATTCACCTCCTCTATTCATTGCCCTTCTTTGGGTTGCGATTAGACCTATTCCTGCTATTCCAAGTACGGTTGCGACGTTTGTTGTTGTTTCGCCCAAGATTGCTCCGTCAAACATCAGTCCCGCTCCAGCTAGGCAAATCAAAATTCCTGAACCGAATAATATTTTTTTATATGTTTTCGTGTTTCTCGGCCCCCATTTAATTATATCTAACATTTTATTGATTTTATCTAACATAAAGTTATGTATATCTAACTATTAAATGTTTTGCCTTAACGTTAAGATATACTGTCATATCTTGAGAAAATTCCAAAAGAGCGCGTAAAAAAAGAAGGGTTATTTGCGTTTTCTGTATATTGTGGTTGTTTCGTTTACTGCTCTTACGAGTTCAAATCCTGCGTTGATTAGTTTTCCTTCTTCTTCGATTGAGTAGCATACTTTGTGAGTCCATTCGTCATCGAAGGTGTTTGAGTAAAGCGCGTTTTCTGTTACTATGTACTTTTGGGTTGAATGGATGTCTTTATGTCCTAAGATTGATGCAACGTGCATAATGTCTTTGGTTTTGTGGTATTCGGTTGTGCCTTTCCAATGTCTGAAGGTGTGGAAGGTGATTTTGGCTAATCGCGGGTTGCCGAGTTTTTTGGCTGTGCGTTTTCGCATGGCTTCAAAGATTTTTCTTAGGCTCTCTTTTTTGAGTCTGAAGACAAGGTTGTTTGGTCGCAGTAGTTGTCCTAACATGGTTCGTAGTTTTTCTGAGATAGGGCATAGTCTTGCTCTGCTTCCTTTCTCGGGTTTGTTGATTGCTACGATTTTCCGTTCAAGGTCAACCTCTTCCCATTCGACTTGTGAGGCTTCTCCTATTCTTGCTCCTGACTCTTTGAGGAATTGGAGTAGTGGCGCGTGTAGTCGGCTTGATGCTGATATTAGCGTGTCAAGTTCTTCTTCCGTTGGTATGAAGGGTATTCGTTCTTGTGGTCTGTATTTGGGTTTTTCCCATTCGATTTTTAAGAAGTGGTAGAGCGCGGAGAAGTCTCTAACGGTTTCTCGTTTTGTGCTGTCTTTCCAAGATTGTTTGGCGATTGTGTCTTTTACTGACTCGGGGTTTAAGATGTCTGCGCCTTTTTTGGCGCTCAGTTTTATGCGGTTAGTTTTGGTTTTGATAGTGCTGTCTTTCATTCCTCTGCGTTTGCAATCGAGCATAAAGTTGACTAAGATTTCTTGAAGTAGTCTGTGATTTTCTTCTGGAACCGAGCGTTTTTCAAAAGTTCGCTTTGAGCTATCCATCTTTTCAATGGAATTTGAAGTCGGCTGGCAATTCGGTTTAATGCTTCGTTTAGCGTGTTGCATTTGTATGGCACGTTCCTCACTGCATTGCGTACGTTTTCTCGAACTTGCCACACGCCTACTGGCATGATGTAGCCTGGACGGGCTTCACGCAGCACAACCACCGTGGCTTGACGGCGCTCTTTAATGAGCTGCTCGCAAACCGCTAACCGCGCCGAGTAGTAGCAGCCGCCTATCTCCGCGTAAGTTGTCCGCCCGTTGTTGCCTTCGTAGTCTGAAAATATGGCGGTGTTTCTGCCGTGCGGATTCCAAACGGTGCCAGGGTACCATGCTTCCATGGACTCGTAGCTCCAATGGGCTGGAATCATCAAAACCTCGAAGATGTTGTCCAGATAAACGGACTCGTAGACGCGGTACTCGTTTATCTCGGGAAACGTTTTCACGGTCTCAGCCAAGTTTTTGGAGACCATGTCGTCCACGGCTGTTATGCTCCAGCGCGTGGGCACCAAGCGCCTGTTTTTCTCTATGCCGAAGGCGCCGACGCTGAAAGCCTTCTGGATCTTCGTGACCACGACGCCGCGGTCGTAAAGCTCCAGAACCGCCTGCTGAGCACGCAAATCCGTGTCGTAATAGGCTTTCTCTATATGTTGTTCATATCGCGCGTTGCCAACGTGCAGGTCTCGTATGGGCGCGGATGGACCGAAAGGCTGGACGCTGTCGTCCATGAATATGGAGCCTCGGGGCTTTTTCGTAAGGTTAAGTTCAGTGTCCACGCTGTTTTCGGCAAGCGCTAACTCGCGGGTTTGCTCCATTATCTTGCCTGCCTCATTGAACTTCTGCACGTGAACGCGGTGTTTGCCGCGGATAAGCAGCGAGCGGAAGCCCACGATTTCGTCAATTGACCTTCCGAACCACTGCTCAGGCAGGTCGTAGATGCCTGTATCTTCGTGGACAGGAGGCACCAGCGGTCCCACGTACACGTTTGGGTAGCCGATTCTTCCGATGAACACGCTGGGCGGCGAAACACCTGAAACATCCTCGCTTGCCATTAAGGGCACGCTTTTCAGGAAATAGTTGACTTTAACCATGATGGGACAGCGGGTTTTTCCGCAGAGAAACCGTGAACCTTTGCAGAGGACGCAGAGGCTGCTTCCCGACGCTCGCGCGGTAATCTGGCTTTCTGCGGCAACTGAGCTGCTGCGTTTTATGTGGTCAAGTAGCCAATTGTCTGTGGCACTTGTACTGCGAGGTTTAGTTTGCAGAGTCATGGTCTTCTCTGATGATGGATGCAACGGCTTCTTATGTTTTCCGTATGGGAAAAGCTCAAAATTCAAGGCGTTCCCGGCGAAAAATCAGGCAAGTTCAGACGCCAAGTTGTCAAAATGCTGCGTTGTAAGCGCACTTGGTTTTTATCTATAAGAAAACTATAGAAAATCAGCCAGTTTCTTCTTGAGTTTAACACCATAGGAGTTTATAAAACTCCTGAGTGGAAAATGAGTTGAAGGAGAATTTGCGTAAAGCTTCAAAAATAGGCGTAATTGTGGTTCTAAGCTTAATGTTTGCGTCTTTAAGTGCAGCTGTTTATGCTGACGTGCAAGTTTACATAAGAAACCCGCTGAGCAGCGACGTTAAAGGCGTTTCTTCTGGCGGTTGCTGGGTGGGAGAAATCCCCGTAACTGTGAGCGGTGACGGCGCAGAATGCGGCACAACAGCGTACTGCATGAACTATGACAAAACAATCTATGTCGGCAGCACTTACGCGGCGGGAACAGCGCTTGTAACGGATAACGCGAAATGGAGAGCTGTTAGTTACCTTCTGACGTGGTATACTCCTCCTGCAGACGACAATGATGCGGCAGCTAATCAGGTGGCAATCTGGAGAATTCTGGACGATACATACGCGAAACCCAGTTGGCTCTCTACAAGCATTGACAACGCAGGCAGCGCTCTGGCAAGTGAAGTCGAAGGCAAGGATGTTATTAGGGAAGGCGACGTGTTTCAGTGGATTGAACCCGTAACCACCAACCAGTCAGCAGTGATGGGCAACCCAGGCGAGGAAATCACCTTCAAGGCGAAGCTTACAGATTCATCTGGAACGCCGAGACCGAATGTGAAAGTGTTGTTCACCGCAGTGCTGAGACCTGACGACGTTGAATTGGGAGCATCCAACTTGAACCCGATGGTAACGTACACTGACGACGATGGAATAGCCATGGTTACCGTGACAGTTCCAGACGACATCAAGAACGGACAAAGCATCGAAGTTAAAGCATCAACCAAGAGCGTGTGGCCCCAACTGTACTTAGACCTGAGCGACGAAAAAAGACAGGACCTGATTGGAATGAGAACCTGCTTTGAGTTGACAGTGTCAACCAACGTGTGCGTTTTAGCGTCAATCTTAGTGGTTCCGGAAGTTCCTCTTGGAACCTTAACCGCTGGCGTGGTGTGCGCTTTTGCTTTCATGTTCTGGAAGAAAGGCGGGCACCTGAAAAACCAGAAAATAAAGTAGTAGCTTCCCGTACCTTTTTTTCTCTTTTCTACCCGTTCTTCAGAAGCCTTATTAGGCGTCCAAAAAAGAAATACGTGTCAGGTGCAGCTTTGAAGACGGCTTTGTTCATTTGTACACATAATTCTGCGCGTTCCCAGATGGCAGAAGCTTTCCTGAACGCCCTTTGCGGAGACAAGTACGAAGCAAAAAGCGCCGGCGTCACGCCCACCGAAATCAACCCTTACGTGGCTAAAGCGATGGCGGAGGCTGGCGTTGACCTTTCAACGCACAGGTCCAAGAGCATAACGGAATTTGAAGGAAAAACCTTTGACTACGTGGTTACGGTCTGCGACTCGGCACGCGAAAACTGCCCGTTCTTTCCCGGAGAAATCCAGATTGACCAGAGCTTTCCCGACCCAGCGTCGTTTACGGGCACGGAAGAGGAAATAATGCGGAAAGTCCGAGTCGTCCGAGACGAAATAAAAAACTGGATAGAGAACATCTTCTGTAAAGGAAACCTCCCGAAAGGTGACTTGAGTGAACTCTATAGAGGATAAAAATGCCACGCCCGAAGCAGCGGCCGAGATGGCGTTAAAGGATGAAAAAGTGCTTCAGAAGCTGTTGGACGGCGTTTTGTCTAAGGAAGACGCTGTTAGGTACGGCAGTTTTAAGGCGTTAAACGTTCTAAGCGAGAAATATCCTGAAAAGCTGTATAGCAGGTGGGATTTCTTCGCCAACCTGATGCGCAGCGACAACACCCATCACAAGTACATCGCCATCTACATTATTGCGAACCTCACGAAAGCTGACGCTGAAAACAAGTTTGAAAAGCTCTTTGACGCTTATTACGGGTTGCTAGGTGACAAAAGCGTAATTCCGCCTGCACATGTGGCGGTTAACTCGGGAAAAATCGCTTTGGCAGAACCTGAACTGGAGACAGAGATAACCAGCAGGCTGCTGAACATTGATGCTACTGTGCAGCGGCACAGGGAACTTGTCAAAGCCAGCGCCATAGAAGCGTTTGACGCTTACTTCGAGAAAAGCAAAGACCAACAAAAGATAATCGAATTTGTTAAAGCGCAGCTGAACTCCGAGAGTCCGAAAACACGGCGGAAGGCTAAGCAGTTCTTGAAGAAATGGAGCAAAGAGTGAACAGACGGCGTTTAAGGCTTATTTGTCTTCGAAGATGAATAATTCGTCTATTGTCTTTTTCAACGCTTTGGCTATTTCGTGCGCCAACATAAGCGACGGGTTGTATTTGCCTTTTTCCAGATAGAGTATGGTTTCTCTTCTCACGTTTACTTTTCTTGCGAGGTCATCCTGCGTCATGTCGTATCGGGCTCTTAGTTCTTTGATTCTGGTTTTGAACTGCATGATTAGTCGCCTTTTCTGCCGAAGATCCAACGCAGTATTATGAAGGATACGTTGGATACAAGGAGTGTAGCTATTAGCAGGTAGCCAGCGTCAACGTTCTGAAGGTTGTAGAGTTCTCTTCCGAAGATAAGCATGAACATAAGCGCTAAGGTGAAGTATGAGCCTATGAGCAATGCGGCGATTGCGGCTTTGCCTGTAATTCTTTGGGTTCGCTCGTCGGCTGATGGGAACCCTGATTTGCGGTCCTTGAAGATTCTCCACACCATTAGAACGCCGATTAACACAATTAGAACGGGTATTGCGATGCTAACAATTGACCATGGGAGGAAGTCAGCCACATAATCACCTCCCGCCATCTTTGACGTTTGCAGTTTTGCTCTGCGACTTGTTAATGCTTTTCACTCCTGACGTAAGGTTGGAAGTGCTTATCAAGCCGATTCCAACTATGCCCGTTATGGCGGCGATGCCTGTGGTTCTGTCGCCGAAAACGCCGCCGTGAAGCATTAGGACTGCGCCTGTTAAGCATAGGGCTATGCCTGAGATGAATAGGGCATATCGTAATGTTCGGGTTTTGTTCAGTTTTCACACCTCATTATTTATTTCTAACTTTATGTTAGATAAACATAACATGTACTATTTAAGCGTTAATGTGTTGAAAACTAAAGTGCTTCTTGAAAATCCTGAGTGCGTCGGAGAAGGCTAAAGGGGCGTTTTTTGTGGAGAGCGGGTAAATCTCACCGTAACACGTTACGTTATGAACGCCCAAACATAACGTAGTATATTTGCGAAAACTCACATTTAAACTTACCCCAAAAGCCACAGCGAATCAACCATAGAACCGTTTCAGCATCGTCAACGCATTCAGCGTAATCCATTTGCTACTGTCGCCTTTCTGCTCAATGTTCGTTTGAAAATGCACATTAAAGGTGTTTTCCAATTTCCACCTGCCATGCTCATCCTGCTTCGACAAAACCAAGTTAACAGCCTCCTGCATCCGCTCATCCTTAACGCTAAGCTTCGTCAGTATGCCCAAGATTTCTAGCACATCCGTCTGGTACATCAACGGAAAACCAAACCGCAACCAACCAGGCTTCGACACCCTGCTCAGATCGTGGCTTCTCTTGTAAATATGATGCTTCAGCAAGTACTCAACGCCGCTTTCAACAGTGTCAACCACACCCACAGACCGTGCCTCAGCAGGAATCTCCGCCAGCGCCTTAAGAGATTTAACCACGCCCATGTGACAAGAATGCTTCCCAAAACAGCTTGTCGCCTTCTCATAAGGCCAAACCTTAGGCGGCCACGCTTCCCCGTCATCAAACCGCTGATACCTCACAATCCAGTCCACACCACGCTGAACCCGCGGCTCATCCAGAAAACCCAGGCGAATCAAACTCCACACCATGTTACCCGTCAAACACGGCAACACACCACTGTACCTGCCACCGCCCACCTTAACGCTTAACCATGCAGAGAAGCCGCCGCTCTTTCGGTCCTGAGAATTCTTCAGGATGAACTCACATGCCTTCTTGACGCGCATGTCGTTTCCGTCGGCTCCAAACTCAGCTAGAATAATGAGCTGCCAAACCGTCCCTCGATATTTGGCGGTGTAAAACTTTTCAGGAGACTCCCAGAAGCCGCCCTCGTGCTGGTTGGCCAGAATCTTCGGCACCACGCCCGCAAGCATAATGTCCTTTTTGGCTTCCTGCACCTCGGAACTGCTTTGAGGCTTGTCCAAAATCTGGGACAGCGCAAAGTAGCGCACCGAAGGGTTATCTTTTTCCAAAAGCCAATCCACAGGATCCGCGTTCAGCACAGATTTCCAATCACCCATAACCGCCACACCACTTGATAGTTACTTGTTTGACGTAAAAAAGTATCCACACTTCAAACAATTTTCGTATTCGGCCGTAAAATCGTTTGTTACTGTTACTGAACAGTCACAAACCCTGAAATATTAAAGTCTCCAAATTATGCCATCAAGGTCTAGAGGAGACGCAATTATGACAAACCAGGACGAAAAATTGACGGTAACTCAGAAAGAAGCCGCGGAGAAGGCGGACGTGGAAAGCACCGTGCTCGCGGCAATTGCCGCAATGGAGGAGCCGTACCGCGCCATGGGCGAGCGAATCCATGCAATCATCAAAGCCAATGCACCAACCCTCTCGTCGAGGCTCTGGTATGGGATGCCCGCGTACGCAAACAAGGACGGCAAGGTCGTCTGCTTCTTCCGCAGCGGGAAGAAGTTCAAAGAGAGGTACATGACGTTCGGCTTCAACGATGTGGCGAACCTCGACGAAGGTGCCATGTGGCCGATTGCCTTTGCGCTGAAGGAGTTGACTGCCGCCGAAGAGGCAAGGGTCGGCGCGCTCGTGAAGAAAGCGGTGAGCTGAGGACTGATCTTCCACTTGTCCATCTCTAATTTTTCTGCGTTGCATTAAATAGGCTTAATTCCAGCCTCGTTTTTAAGAATAAGGTGAAATGTGGGGTTTTGGCGCCCAGGCCGGGATTCGAACCCGGCTCTGGTCACAGAGTAGTTATTTTCTCTGCGATGTCTAGCGGGCGACAGCCGCTTATACTAGACCGAACTATACTACCTGGGCTGTCTATTAGATGGCCTAAGCGCCGCAACAATACATGATATTTTAGCTAATTAATCTTTCTCGGAAAAAACCGATTTGGGCAGGTAACGAGCAATCTTTACGGACGGAATTTTGCTTTTGTTCCGCTTCATTTCTGCCGATGGAATATAGATTTCGTAGCGAGGCTTCTTCGAAAAACTGTTACTCGGTGAATCACGTAATTTTGTTTTCGCAGATATTTCCAACGCGCTCAAAATTGCTGTCATACTCTTGAAAATCCTGCCAGAAACTGTTTTTATCTCCGTGCCCAAGTGTTCGTGCACATGTCCATCGCTGTCAATAATTCCCGCTAGAATCCCATATTGAAAAGCTCGTGATGGAATTTCAGCATGCACGATAACCTTCTCCTTTGTTTTGCAATCATAATCGAGATGTTTTTGTAGATATTCAACCAAATCTTTTGAAGATACTTTAACCGTCAGAACGCTACCCCGCGTGAAGATGCTTACTTTCTTACCTGCTTTTTCAAAGACGCTGGCCAAAAAGTGGGAAATGTCTTTATCCCGTTTTGCGTCTAAGGCGAATCTGACAAAGAAACGGGGTTGTTTACGTTATTAAAGCGTTTTTATCAAGGTTTCTTGACTAACTAAGCCTCAAACGCGTTTTTCTTAGTCAACATTTCTTGACCAAGCCATAGACAGCCTATTCGGAGCCTAACAACGGATGCATGCAGAAAACGAGGAGGGGGTCTACTCGTATTGGCGCGGAAACCGCCCAATAGCATGTAGGAAACAACATATGCAAACGCTCCCGCAGAAAACCATGCAGTTTAGTTTATATAAGGGGGGTATAGACAAAAAAACGCAACAGACCAGCAACCCGCCAAACGCTTCAAAGCGAAATTATTTAAATCAGTGAATCCCGTAACCCCTTCTAAACGATAGGATAAGCCACAACTGCCACGGAGTGTCTGAAAAGTTTGAAGCGATTTCCACCCGAAGAATACCAGCTTCCCTTCTTCAAAGAACAAGGCTTCACCAGAAAACGCTGCCCCACATGCGGAGAACACTTCTGGACCCAAAACCCCAAACAAGAAAACTGCGGAGAATCCACCTCAGACGGCTGCACATGCTACACCTTCCTCAAAAACCCACCCACAAAAACCTGCTACAGCCTCCCACAAATACGCGAAACATTCCTCAACTACTTCCAAAAACACGGACACAAACGCATCAAACCCTACCCAGTCGTAGCCAGATGGCGAAGCGACATCTACCTAACCCACGCAAGCATAATCGACTTCCAACCCTACGTCACCGACGGCACCGCACCACCACCCGCAAACCCGCTTGTCATAGCGCAACCATGCATCCGCCTAGTGGACATCGGCAACACAGGACCCACCTTCGGCAGACACCTCACCATCTTCGAAATGGGCGGACACCACGCCTTCAACTACTCAAACAAAGAAATTTACTGGAAAGACCAAACCGTACGCTACAACCACCAATTCATCACCGACACACTAGGCGTAAAGTCAGACGAAATCACCTACAAAGAAGACGTCTGGGTTGGCGGCGGAAACGCAGGACCAGACGTGGAATGCATCGTCGGCGGACTGGAAGTCACCACGCTCGTTTTCATGCAGTACAAAGTCGTGAACGGCGAATTCGTGAAGCTGCCCATACGCACCGTGGACACAGGCTACGGTTTAGACCGCTTCGCGTGGCTCTCCCAAGGAGCACCCAGCTGCTTCCACGCCATCTACGGCAGACTGCTGGACAAAGTCTTCAACATGGCAGGACTAAAAGTGGACAACACCCTGCTGTATTCCGTGGCGAAGCATTCCGGCCTGGTGAGCATGGATAAAAACGCAAACCGCCTAAACGCAAGGCGGAAAGTAGCCAAATTCGTCGGCATGGACGTGGACGAACTGGATAAAGTGCTCATACCCGTTGAAAACGCGTTCGCGGTCGCAGACCACACCAAATGCCTGTGCTTTATGCTTTCAGAGGGCATCGTGCCATCCAACATCCACGAGGGTTACTTGGCTAGGCTCCTGTTCCGCAAGGTCTACCGCTTACTGAGAAGCCTTGACATGCCTGTTGAACGGCTCTACGACATACTGGACATGCAGGTTGACTTGTGGTCGGGAGATTACCCGCACATCAAAACCATGCGGAACGAGATCATGGAGATGCTTAAGGTTGAAGAGGAAAAGTTCGAGGACACGCTGAAACGAGGCGAAGGCATGGTGAAGCGGATCGCGGCTGAGCTTAAGGCGAAACGTGTCAAGCGCTTACCCGAAGCCACGCTGTCTGAGCTATATGATTCGCATGGGCTTCCACCCGAAATCGTGAAGGAGGCTGCGGAAGCCGAAGGCGTAGCAGTGGAGGTTCCCGAGAACTTTTACGCGTTAATCGCAGGTAGGCACATGCAAGCCGACAAGCCCATTGAAGAGGAAGAAACCAAAGCGGAGGCAACGCTGGAAGCTGCCGTTGCGGGGCTTCCGTCAACGGAGCAGATGTACTATTCTGATGCGTACGTTAAGGAGTTTGACGCTAAAATCCTCAAAGTGGTAAATGGCAATTACGTGGTGTTGGATCGTACGTGTTTTTATCCTGAAGGTGGAGGGCAACCTGCAGACCATGGTTTTCTGGTTTTCGGCGATGTAAAAGCTGAGGTTGTGGATGTGCAGAAGGTGGGCAGAGTCATCGTGCATAAAATTAAAGGTTCGGTTGCGCCGAAAGCTGGCGTTGCGGTTAGGGGCTTTCTTGACTGGGATAAACGTTATGCGTTGATGAAGGCGCATACGGCTACTCACTTGGTCAACGGTGCTGCAAGGCGTGTGTTGGGTGAGCATGTGTGGCAGCATGGCACGCAGAAGGGCGTGGAAAGCACAAGGCTGGATATTTCGCATTATCGCAGGTTGACGCCTGAAGAGATACATAAGATTGAGGCGTTGGCGAATCGGGCGGTTTTGGCGGACATGCCTGTTACGACGGAGTGGATGCCGAGAGGCGAAGCGGAATCGCGTTATGGCTTTAGGCTGTATCAGGGTGGTGCTGTTCCTGGAAAGGATATTCGTGTGGTGAAGACGGGTGATTGGGATGTGGAGGCTTGTGCGGGAACGCATCTGAGGCGTACTGGCGAGATTGGTTTTCTTAAGATTGTTTACACGGAGCGTATTCAGGATGGCGTGGAGCGGCTTGGGTATGCGGTTGGGCTTGCGGCGTTGAAGGCTGTGCAGCGGCAGGAGAGCTTGTTGTGGCAGGTGTCAGAGACGTTGAATGCGCCGGTGGAGAAGCTGGATAAGACCGCTGAGAAGCTTGTGAAGGAGTTGAAGGAAGCGAACTCGGAGAAGCGAAAACTCATCAAAGAGTTGGCTGCCAAAGAAAGCGCGGTTGGCGTGACCGATGTGGCAGGTGTGGCGCAGGAAATCAATGGGGTAACGCTTGTGAAACGCGACTTCCATGAAGAAATTGACATCAATCGCATGGTGCAAACCGCAAACGAGATGATAAAGCGGAGCGAGGCAACGCTTACCCTTTTCTACGGCGCGGATGGAAAAAACGCCAGAGTGCTTGTAATGGCTGGTGCGGTAGCGGTGAAAAAGGGCGTCAACGCAGGTGAAGTGGTGCGAGAGGTTTCACCCATAATCGGTGGTGGAGGCGGTGGAAAGCCAAATTTTGCTCAAGGCGGCGGAACGAAACCAGAAAAGTTGGAAGATGCGGTTAAGGCAGCGGAGAAATTAATCAAGAAGCAATTGGAGCGCTGAACTTTCAGAGAACTGGTTTGCTCGGAGCAGTCTATACCCCCCTTATATAAAGCTTCAACTTTAGTGTAGAACCTGTGTTTAGAGTTTGCAGTGTTTTCGGCTTCAGCGGCTCGTAGAAAACTATTATCTCATGCAAGAAACGAAAAAAGTTTGGAGGCAACTGGTCGAATCGCCAATTGCCTGCTGATGTTCTTTCACATTGGCTTAGGGGGTTTTGGTTTGGAAACGCTAATTTTTCCCGCCACAACTGCTATGGTAGCTATTGCAAGTATTCCTCCCAGCATGTATAAGCTACTGGGGAAGTCTGGAATGACTGTGCCCTCCGTCGTTATCGTGCCTGAAATTCTTCCTGTCGGCGCAGCTATCAGCTGGAAATCAACGTTAGGCGTCACTTGATCTTCAATCACGTTTACTCCAGTTATTTCTTGGGAGACATAGCCTGACGCTGTCACTGTTACATTATAAGTTCCAGTTGATAGTCCAGTATCTATGACGTAGTTGCCATCATTGTCTGTGAAGGCTGATCCAAATCCCGTCAAGCTTTCAGCACTCACATATGCATCTGGAATAGGATAACCCGTTGCGGTATCTGTAACTTGCCCAGTTATAATTCCAGAAGGTATAACAACTATGTCCAGTTCCATATCCACGCCAGACGTTTCTGAACCCTGAGTAACAGCGACGTCCATTGTTTGGTTGAAACCTGCCCCGTAGAATGCGATGACTGTGTAGTTTCCTGTTCCAAGTCCTTCAGTTATTTGATAATAGCCAGTCTCGTTGGTTGAGTCGAATCCGCCGAACCCATTTGAGGATGCGCTTACAGAAGCGCCAACGACCGGCTGTCCGTTCGCCGCGTTCGTTATCCTTCCTGAAATAATCCCAGACGGGTCAAGCTCCATGTCAACGGTGTATTGAGACCCTGCAACAACAGCAACTCCACCTACCATGTTTGCAAAATGATTGGCAGGGAATGGAGCAGTAATGTTGTATGTGCCAGTGGCCAGATTGGTGTTCAAAGTGTATTGTCCACTTGCGTTTGTCACATCAAAAGTAACGTAGTCTCCGTTCGAATCCAAAGCGTAAACCAGTACACCTGGCAAAACTGCTGAAGACGCTGAGTCAGTTATAGTCCCGCTAATGGTTGCTGATCTGTTTAAGGCGATGTCTATGTTATTTGTCATGTTTCCAGCCGTCACGGAAACACCTGTTATCTCTTTCATGATGTATCCTTCTGCACTGGCGGTGACGTTGTAGATGCCTGTAGCGAGGTTTGTGAAGACTTCATAGTTGCCATCTGCATCGGTGAAATCAGATGCACTGTAGTACATGCTTCCTGTTTCGTTAGCAGCTGTAACAAAGGCGCTCTGCAATGGCGTACTCGATACTGCGTCAGTTATAGTTCCTGAAATACCACCTGAAACTGGGAGCAGTACGTCAACGTTGGTGGTTTCTGAGCCAGCGGTGACCATAATATCGTCAACTGTAGTGTCAATAAACCCAAGGGCAGACACCGTGATAGAATAGTTGCCTGTGTCTAAGAAACTGGTGATGTTATAAACTCCCTGAACGTCACTTGTTGAATATCCGTAACCGTCGGCGCCAGATGCTTCGACGGATGCTCCTTGCACAGGAGTTGGTACAGCGTGTACGCTGCTTATGCTCATTGAAACGACCGCAATTATACTCATCAGAAGTGTGAAAATCAACCCTTTAGCACAGAATTTATTTTTATCCAATTTGCATTTTCACCTCCTCGCCAAGCATAATGTGGATTTTGGGCACATTGGTACATCGAGTAAATTTTTATATTGGAAAATTCGTACGTGGGCTGCCTCAAAATCGCGTATAAGTCTAAGAAGAGTTCTATTTTTGGATTAAAAAGGAAATGTGATTGCTACAGCACAGTCACAACCCGTGCTGGTGAGCGACGCAGAGTAACCGCGGCGGGTTACAGTAACCATTTATTTTTTCCGCACCCCTATTGGTGCAGTGGATGCGTCATGGAAAGCGTCGTTGAGAAGCTGCAACGCGTGGGGTTGACCCAGTACGAGGCAAAAGCGTACGTGGCGCTGTTGAACACGCATCTGAACACGGCTACACAGGTTTCTGAGAAGTCAGGTGTTCCCCGAACCAAGATTTACTCTGTGCTGGAGACGCTGAAGCATAAGGGCTGGGTTCGCGTGTACTCTGGAGTGCCGCTGCTTTTCCAAGCTGTTGAGCCGCTTGCGGTTTTTGAGAAGGTCAAGGGTGACCTTGAAACGTTTCTGCAGTTTCCAATGTTCTGAGAATTAGCAAATTCGTTACAATCTATATGATTTTCCAGTGCCAAAAAACTGACTTTGCCCAAGCATTCAATGAATTATCAGCGCATTCGCCAGCCAATCAGTCCCAGCAGCAGCATTAAAATTTAATTTTTGGGTTTTGGGTTTTGGGATTAAAATTTAATCTTTCTCTCTCTCGTACTTACGTGCTAACTTGCTTCCTTTCACTTACTT
>CAZJBY010000049.1:0-15146 GCA_964544495.1 uncultured Candidatus Bathyarchaeia archaeon | reverse complement strand
TGCACCGAACAAAACGCCATACTCTACAAGAAGTTCCCGTTGGCGGACGAAATAATCATCGTTAAAGGCTTCGCCGAACTGTTGAGCGAGGAGCTACAGGAGAAACTGCGCCGCCTAAACGTGGTGCTTATTCCCCATGGCTCGTTCACGGCTTATCTGAACACCGAGCAGCTCACCAACAGCCTCTACGTGCCGATGTTCGGGAACCGTCAGCTGCTCCATTGGGAAGCCAACCGAGAAGCGCAAGCGGAATGGCTGCGCAAAGCCGGGCTCAGGTTGCCTGCAACCTTCAAATCGCCTGATGAGATTGACCGCTTGGTAATCGCCAAGTTGCCTGGCGCGAAGGGTGGCAGAGGCTACTTTTTGGCTAATTCGCCGTCGTCTTTCCGCAGGAAGTCCAAGGAGATGGTGGACCGCGGCTTGCTTCGCGAAGAGGACGTGGATAAGGTGCATCTGCAGGAGTACGCGTTGGGCGTGAACGTTTACCCCAGCTACTTCAGCAGCATAATCAAAGACGACGTAGAGTTGTTGGCAGTGGACCGGCGCTACGAATCCGCCGTGGACGCCATCGGCAAGATACCTGCAAGAGAGCAGCTTGAAATCGGCGTAAACCCAACCTACACCATCGTGGGCAATTTCCCCATAGTGCTCCGCGAATCCCTGCTTCCTGAACTCATTCGGATGGGCGACAACGTCCACAAAAAAGCGCGGGAACTGGCACCGCCGGGAATTATTGGCCCATTCTGTTTGGAGACAGTGATAACGGATGACTTGAAGATTTACACGTTTGAGATTTCCGCTCGCATAGTGGCTGGCACGAACGTTGGCATCGGCACTTCCCCTTACGCTTACTTGCGGTATGGTGCAGACATGTACATGGGAAGGCGCATAGCAGTGGAGCTGAAAGAAGCCCGCGAACAAGGCAGACTCACAGAAGTGCTAGCGTAAGCGGGTAGACAACTGCCTGCAGAGTTATAGAAGTTTTCTCTAGTATTTTTTTCCATAGGAAATAAAAGGAGAAAGCCCTGACTCTACTTTCGGGGAGAAGGGTTGGCAGCAAAAGAAGAGCTTTACAGTTGGTTATTCGTGAACACCGTTCCGTTACTGTATGAGGAGAAGAAAATTGAGCGCCAGAGTAAAATAGAGACCTGGCTGGACCTGTACCAGATCACAAGGGAATTGAACATTCAAAAATCAGAAAACAGCAACGCTGGCACAAACGCGCCGATGAGCTACGTCATCTAAACGAGGCACGCTTGCACTACGCGGTCGAAGTTTTCGCGGGTTTTATCCTTCTTGTAAAGCCTTAAAGCACTGATAATTTCTTGTCGGTTTCTTTCGCCGAGCACTTCAGCCACTGCTCTTGCCACTGCGCCGCAGCTTGTGAAGAGATACTGGCAAACAGAGGTTACATTTGCAGGTTTCCTGTTGACGCTGGCGGTTTCGAAATCCACAATCCACGGCTTCTGCTGCTTGTCGATGATTATGTGCTTGGGAGCCTTACTGAGTTCCCCATGGTCCAAGCCAATGCTGTCCAGCCGCCAACACTGCTCCAGCACTTCACCTAAAACACCGCGCACCTGCGCCTTCTCGTTGTGTGCGTCAAGCCAGCGAGGCAGCAAATCGCCGTCAATAAGCTGCATCAAGAGAAAGTTCCTGCTCACGCCCATGAGCCTCGGCCCAACCTGCACGGAGTTGGCTTTGGCAAGCATCTGCGCTTCATGCTCCAGTCCCGCGCGGCCAGCGTCTACTCTGCGGATTTTCAACGCCGCTCTTTTCCCATCCACATGGGCGGTTACGACGATGCCTACGAAGCCTTTGCCCAGAACAGGCACGTTGAAAGCGCTTGCATCTCCAGCGAACTCCACTGCCTTAACGCCGTGCCCTTGCAGCTCCACAAGTCGCGTCTGGAGTTTAGCTTCGCTTGCTTTCGGGTAGCATAGGACTGATGCATAGGGTTCATTCCTAAGGTTCTCAGTTGGCACCATGAGGGGGTTTGTCAACGTCTTGTCGCTTCCTTTTTCATCAACAGAGTGGAATGGAGGCGGATTATAAATTTGACGCTGACCGCAATCAGGATTTTCGAAAACCACTGAAGCTTTATCTTTTGTTAATAACATACATTTTGACCATCATGGCTGTAAAAGATGAGGCGCGAGTTCGAAAAATTGGTCATTTAAAAGTCGCCGTTGGGTTTCTAATTCTCGCAGTTATGGGTCCACTCATGTGGTTAACGCTGAGTTTAAGAGTTGAGCACCCATCTGAAGGAATCTACTCTCTTGAGTTCTTTATCCTCGTAATTACCGGCTTTGTGTTGATTGCAGCATCAAACAAAATTATTGACAAGGTATACGCTAATAGTTGTTCTGCGCAAAAACGACGAGAGTAGGTCCGTATTGGCGCGGAAACCGCCCAAAAGAATGTAGAAAATAGCGGCTGCAGAGTTTCATGCAGTTTAGTTTATATAAGGGGGTATAGTTTTTTCCACGCGCTAGAGAGCAGCTAGAGCCCTGACTCTACTTGAAGTATTTTTTGATTTCCGCCAGCGACAGAACAGTTACGCCGTTTGCTTTCAAAACTTTTTCGGCGTTTTCCACGTCGCTGGCGCGCAGTATCAAAGCGATTTTGCCGTCTACATGCACTGCAGACGAATAAGCGTACTCAATGTTTATGCTGCCGTCAGCGAGAATCTCGGTTATCTTCGAAAGTTTATTTTCCTCCGTTATGAAAACCGCCGTCACTTCCGTGTTTTTCCGCGACTTCGCAAGGTTATAGTCAACATCCTCAAGGACTTTGGTGGCTTTTTCAGGGTCCTCCGTTATCATACGGACTAAGCCGAATTCGCCAGCATCCGCAATTGACAGCGCAAATATTTTGATTTGATTTTTGTCCAGCTGACCCATGGCTTCAGAAAGAGAACCTGGTCTGTTATCAAGGTAAACGCTCACTTGAGGTATAGGCATAGCGGCATCACGATTCAATTAGCTTCAGACAATATTTATATTTTCACGTAAGGTATAGTTAACGATTCGCTAATGGGAGACAGCGCATTTGCTGAAGTGTACTGAAGTCTCGAAGCGTTTTGGAGGGCTTCAAGCATTAAAAAAAGTCGACTTGACAGTTAAAGATAACGAAATCGCTGGGCTTGTCGGACCAAACGGCTCTGGAAAATCAACACTGCTGAACCTCATCAGCGGAGTATACAAGCCAGATTCGGGAAAAATTTTTTTCTTAAACGAAGATGTCTCCAAGCTTCCGCCCTATGCCATCTGCTCCAAGGGCATAACAAAAACTTCTCAAACTGTTCAGTCATTCCCAGACATGACTGCAATAGAAAACGTGTTCACAGCAGTACTCTTCAACGGTAAAAAGAAAACGGAAACTGAGCCGCAACTCAGAGCAAAAGAACTTTTAGGATTTGTAGGTCTGAACGAAGAAAAATTTGATTTACCTGCCAAAAACCTGAACGTTGTTGAACTGCGGCGAATTCAACTCGCCAAGGCTCTGGCGACTTCGCCCAAGTTACTCCTGTTGGATGAACTCCTAACAGGCTTAACTCCACGGGAAAGTGACGAAGCCATCGAGTTGATAAGACTCATCAACAAACAAGGCGTAACCGTGCTCATCGTAGAACACGTCATGAGAGTAATCATGGGCTTATGTGACCACGTGACGGTTCTGCATCACGGCGAGAAGATATTCGAGGGAACCCCCAAAGAAGTAGTCAACGATGAACACGTAGTGAAGGTGTACCTCGGAAAAAGATTCTCACTCTGCGAGGACTAGCCATGTTAGACATCGAAAACGTATCTGCAGCGTACGGCATGGTTCAGATACTTCGAGACATATCCTTTCACGTAGAAGAAAAAGAAATCATCAGCATCATCGGTCCTAACGGCGCTGGAAAAACAACCCTTGTCCGAACAATCAGTGGATTGCTGCACCCAAGAAGTGGCATAATTCGTTTTAGAGGAGAAAACATAGAAAAACTGCCCCCATACGAAATAGCAAAAAAAGGGATCACTCTGATTCCTGAAGGCAGAGATATCTTTCCCAGAATGAGCGTTGAAGAAAACCTCAAGTTAGGAGCGTACACAACTAATGGCAAGGGCACAGTAAAAGAAGCCAAAGAAAGGGTTTATCAAATCTTTCCTGTGCTTAAAAAGAAAGAAAAAGCATTAGCGCAAACTCTCAGCGGCGGTGAGCAACAAATGCTTGTAATATGCAGAAGCCTAATGTCGAACCCCGAACTTTTAATTTTGGATGAGCCTTCTCTGGGGTTAGCACCCTTACTTGTAGAGAAAGTCTTGGACACCGTGCGCAAAATCAACGAAGAAGGAGTAACCATACTCCTAGTTGAGCAGAGCATTCGCGATTCTCTCGACATCGCCGACAGAGGATACGTTCTTGAACAAGGAAAAATCATCCTCGAAGGCAAAAGTAGAGAACTCTTATGTAACAACCACATAAAAGAGGTATACATGGGTCTATAGGAGAACGAGAAAACATGACTAATGGCAAATACTGGAACGAAAAAATCGAAACAATGCCCATTTCAGAATTAAGAAAGCACCAACTTCGTAAACTCAAAGAACAAGTCAAACACTGCTACGACAACAGCACTTTTTACCGCACCAAATTCAAGGACGTTGGACTGAAACCCGACGACATAAAAACGTTAGAAGACATCCAAAAAATCCCCTTCACAGTAAAAAACGACCTCAGAGACAACTACCCCTTCGGCATGGTCACAGTTAACCCTGCAGACATAGTCGAAATCCACGCCTCAAGCGGAACAACCGGCAACCCCATCATCGGAGCCTACACCAAAAACGACGTAGACGTATGGCAAGAACTCATGGCACGATCCATATACACAACAGGCGGAAGAAGAGAAGACGTAATCCACATAGCTTATGGCTACGGCTTATTCACAGGCGGAATAGGCTTCCACTACGGCGCCCAAAAAATCGGCTCCATGATAGTTCCCGTAAGCGGAGGAATGACACAGAGACAGATAAAACTCATGAAAGACCTAGACGCCACAGTGCTGTGCTGCACACCGAGCTTCGCAGTTTACCTCTCCGAAACCATGATCAAGGAAGGAGTTGACCCGAAGAAAGACCTTAAACTGAGAATCGGTCTCTTCGGAGCAGAACCCTGGTCTGACAAAATACGCGAACGCATCGAAGCGAACTTAGGAATCGAAGCGTTTGACGTGTACGGATTAACTGAACTCTGCGGTCCAGGCGTTTCAATCGAATGCAACGAGCATAAAGGGCTGCACATCTGGGAAGACCATTTCCTTGTGGAAACGATTGACCCTGAAACTGGTGAAGTATTATCTCCAGGCGAAGAAGGCGAACTGGTTTTCACAACCCTAACCAAAACAGGCATCCCAATGTTACGGTTCAGAACAAGAGACATCTCGGTAATAGACCCTGAAAAATGCGCTTGCGGCCGCACCCACGCACGAATGATACGCGTCAGAGGAAGATCCGACGACATGCTAATCATAAGAGGAGTCAACGTCTTTCCTTCCCAAATAGAAGTCGCCGTGATGAGTTTCCCCGAACTGGCGCCCCATTATCAAATAGTTGTTGACAGACCAGGCGCGTTAGACACTTTTGCTGTAAAACTGGAGTTAACGGAGAAAGCCTCAAAAAGCAAAAAACTAGATGCAAATGCCTTGAAACGCGACATCCAAGGAAAGATTCACAGCATCACCGGCTTGTCTGCGGATATTGAAATCGTGAAGTGTGGAGAACTCCCCCGGAGCGAAGGAAAAGCAAAACACGTCTTAGACTTACGCAAGGGCAAAATGTAAAGGATCTAACCAGATGACGTCAAAGATTGCGCTAGACAAACCCCGAAGTTTTGTACTACTCAACGGCGACGAAGCAGTTGCCAGAGGCGCAGTAGAAGCAGGCATCAAGCTTGCTGCCTCTTACCCTGGCACGCCGTCCACAGAGATTTTGGAAGCCATCGCAGAAGTCGCAAAGCATTTCGGGATCTACGCGGAATGGAGCGTAAACGAAATAGTTGCCACGGAAGTCGCTGCAGGCGCCTCAATGGCAGGCGTAAGATCAATCGTCTCCATGAAGCATGTTGGGTTAAATGTGGCTGCCGATGCGGCTATGACGCTGGCGTACACGGGTGTTGAGGGCGGAATGGTTATCGCGGTCTGCGACGACCCAGCCATGCACAGCAGCCAGAACGAGCAGGACACCAGATTTTTTTCGATTCACTCAAATCTTCCTCTGCTGGACGCAGGCAGCCCCCAAGAAGCCTTAGACATGACGCGAGACGCCTTTACGATAAGTGAAAAGTTGCAGTTGCCTGTGATTGTACGATTAACCACTCGGGTTGCTCATGGAAAAGCACGGGTGATGCTGAGGGAAATTCAGCGAAGTTCGCGGAAAGCCGAGTTTGACAAGAATGGGGCACGGTGGGTAATGGTGCCCTCCAACGCTATTAGGCAACATCGAATACTGCAGCGCAGACTGAGCGAAGCAAAAAAACTTGTTGACCGCTCAAAGTTTAATGTAATTGGAGATAACGGAAAAGAAGTGGGAATAATCGGAAGCGGAGTAGGATATTACTACGCGAGGTCCATTTTGGACACGGGCAAATTTTCGTGGTTGAAGCTGGGATTTGTGTACCCGTTTCCCGCGGATTTGGTTAAGGATTTTGCGTCTAAAGTGAAGAAGATAATTGTGATTGAAGAGTTGAGACCTTACATCGAGGAAAACATGCAGCGCTTGGGCATTGCGGTTTTAGGCAAAGAACAGCTGGGTTTGGAAGAAGTCGGCGAATTCACCCCAGACGCGATAAGAGAAGCGTTTGTAAGGTTGGGGTTATGTGATAAACCTGAAGAGCCAGAAGTCTTGGACCTGCCTCCTCGACCTCCCGCATTGTGTCCTGGATGCCCTCACAGGGCTTTCTATTATGCTTTAAACATGGTTAACCAGTTTGTCAATTGTGACCCGCAGAAATGCACAGGCTGTGTTATCTGCGAGTACGCCTGCTCAATGGAGAAAGAAAAAGTTTTCAACCCATTAAAGTCGCGCATACGCGCCATAAGGCTTGATCCGTTTTCCAACGCGGCTATAGCTTGCAGATCCTGCAAGGAAGCGCCTTGTGTGGCTGCTTGTCCTGAAAAAGCGTTGACGCAGTCATCTGAAACTGGCGTTGTCACGGTGGATGAGAACAAGTGTAATGGTTGTGGCTGGTGTATTGAAGCTTGCGAGTATGGTGCTATTACGCTGCATCCGAATAAGCAGAAGGTTATCGTCTGTGACCTGTGCAGCGGTGAACCTGAATGTGTTCAGTTTTGCCCGGAAGGCGCTTTGAGTCTTTCAGGGAAAACTACTGACAAGATCGTCACGGGGGATATAGGCTGCTACACTTTGGGTGTTCTTCCACCCGTAAACAGTGTTCAAACTTGCCTTTGTATGGGCGCGGGGGTTTCGCAGGCTGCGGGCATGTTTCACGCTGGAGTAAAAGATAAGGTGTTTGCGGTTATAGGTGACTCCACGTTTTTCCATGCTGGGATGCCTGGGTTGCTTAACATTGCGTACAACAGGGCGAATGTGTGTGTGATTATTTTGGATAATCATGTGGTGGCTATGACGGGGCATCAGCCGACGCCTGGTTCTGGCAAAACTGCCATGGGCACGGATGCCAAGATGATTGGGATTCGAGATGTTGTGAGGGGTCTTGGAATTGACAATGTGAAAGTTGTTGATCCATACGACGTTAAGGAAACAACAAAGGTGATACAGGAGATGCTTGAATATCAGGGTCCGTCGGTGATAATTTCTGAGAGGCCTTGTCCCCTTAAGATTAAAAGAGGCCCAGCGCGAGAGGTTTTGGAGAAATGCAACTTATGCGGCGAGTGCGTAAACGTTTTTGGTTGTCCCGCCATCTCGTTAACTGCGGAGCGTGCAGAGATAGACCCGACCCTATGTTGGGGATGCGGTGTCTGCGAGCAGGTTTGCCCCTTCGAAGCGATAAGGAGCACGGAATAGAATGAAGTGGGACTTGGTTTTCTCTGGCATCGGAGGACAGGGAGTGGTTGTTTTAAGCGACATTTTCTGTGAAGCCGCCTTGCTGGACGGGTTTGATGTGGCAAAGGCAGAGGTGCATGGCATGGCCCAGAGAGGTGGTTCAATTGTGGCGTACGCTAGGCTGGGGGAGAAGGTTGAGGCTCCTTTGATTGAGCGGGGAAGAGCCGATGTGATATTGGGGTTTGAAATGCTTGAGACTGCCCGGGTTTTGCCGATGCTTAAGGCTGATGGGACGGTGATTGTGAACACGAAATACATTCCGCCTAATATCACGTTTACAGGTGCTTCCAAACCATTGACTCAAGAACAGCTTTTGAGCATGATAAAGGCGAAGGTGCATGTGGTTCACGAGGTTGATGGAGTAGGCATTGCTACCAAACTTGGAAACGTGCTGGTCGTGAACACCGTTCTTCTTGGGGCTTTGTCAGCTCTTCCAGAAAACCCCGTGAAGCCTGATTCTTATAAGAAAGCTATGGCCACGCGGCTCAAAGAAAAATATGTTGATTTGAATCTGAAAGCGTTTCAACTGGGCAGGGAAAGTGGGACGTTAGGATAATCTTATAAACAATTTCTAAACAACAGTAGAAAACACAAATTGAAATAGAGGAGAATATGAATGAATAAACGAATACTCGCCGCAGTTGCAATTGTTATAATCGTAGTAGCAGCATTTGTCGCATTATGGCAACTAAACGTGTTTGCACCGGCCCAAACAATCAAAATCGGGGTCGTTGCGGGCATGCAAACAGCAGAAGGACAAGACATTGACCGCGCAGCAAAGCTAGCGATTGACGAAATCAACGCTGCAGGAGGCGTCTACGTTGCAGACTTGGGCAAAAACCTGAACATGGAGTTGGTACTAGCCGACACAGGTAACGATGGCACCGATAACACGGCTGGTCCAGTAACTCAGGCGATTACAGACAAAGGGGTAGACGTTCTCGTTGGTGGAGCTACGACTGGTGGAACTCTCAATGGTCAAATTCCAGCAATTGATCATCGCGTTCCATACATTATCACAGGCGCATCATTGAATCTTGTGACTAGACGTGGCAGTTTGCCGTCGGACAACGCGTTGTACATTGATGATGCTGAAGGAATGAGTTACATGTTCCACTATTGCACAACAATTTCCGATTACAGCTCAACCGTTGCCCACTTCTTAGCAGACAGCGTAAGACCCCTCGTTAATTCAAACAGAAACCTTCGCCTCGCCGTTCTTTACCGTGACGACGGATACGGAAGAGGCGTCAAAGATGTGACCGCAAGCATAATAGCAAGTGACGATTTGCCCATCGACATGGTTGCAAACGTATCATACGCAACCGACGCCACAACCTTCCAGTCGCCACTCATCTCCGTCAAAGAGAGCAAACCTGATGCTGTCTACGTTGCAGGATTCATCGCCGATACATCCGAAGTAATCAAAGAAGGCATAAATGATGTAGGATTACACTCGCTTTACATAGGCGTCGAAATATGCGAAGACCCGCAATACTATGACCTCTTAGGCGAAACTGGCAATTACCAAATCTTAGAGTCAAAAATCGCGACACAGTGGCAAGGAGACACGTGGTATCTGCCTAAAGTCGGAACTTACGTTGAGAACTACATGGCAAAGTTTGAGGGAAAGATTCCTGGAATGTTGGGCGCTGACACTTACGACGCAGTTTACATCTACAAAAACGCTATTGAGCAAGCAGGAACGTTAAACAAAGCAAGCATTAGAGACGCACTGGAAGCCACCGATATGCCTCAGAGCCTGCTTATAATGGAGAACCAGAAAATCACGTTCAGCACAGGCACAAACTATCATGAGATTTTGCCAAAGACTTTCATTGAACAGATGATTTGGATGTCAGATTCTGGAAAACTGTTACCTTACGTGGTTTACCCCGATTCGATGCCGGGTATAAGCTCGTTCAAGCAACAAGATTTCGCTCTGCCACCAGACTATGAGCCTGGAAGCCCATAGGGCTTCTCAGCTTCACTTTTTTCTTTTCTTTTTGATTTATCACGTATATTTTAAATAGGTAACTTGAGAAAATACGGGAAGTTGATTCCACATGATTACACCCGCTGGACTTGCTCAGGCTCTGCTCTTTGGAGTCGCGAACGGCTGTATTTACATTCTTTTAGCGACGGGGCTCAACCTAATATTCGGCGTCATGAAGCTGGTCAATTTTGCGCATGGTCAATTGCTTATGGTGGGTGCGTTCGTTGCCTACGAAGTAACTACGGTGGTAGGTCTTAACCCGTACGTTTCTATTCTTGTGTCTATGTGTTCGGTGGCTTTGATTGGAATGGTGCTTGAGAAGTTCGCTTTCCGCAAGATTCGAGGAACGGATAAATTGAACGAAATTTTCATCAGTCTTGGATTAATCTATGTTTTTCAGTATTCCGCGACTTTATTGTGGGAGAACAGTTACACTATCCGAATTCCGAGTCCTCTTGTAGGCTTAAGCGTTCCCCTAGGCGGAGTGGCATTAGGTTACGACCTGATTCTCGCAATGCTTATCGTGGTTGTAATACTTGTGGGATTGTTGTTCTTAACTAAGAAAACCAAGATTGGCTTAGCCATGAGGGCAACCAGCCAAAAAAGCGATGCAGCAATGCTAATGGGCATAAACATCAACCGAGTGTACCTCTTCACATTTGCGGTTGGCGCCGCGTTGGCAGGTGCCGCAGGCGCAATTTACGGCATACTTTTCCCATTCAATCCAGCCATGGGAGCACTTCCGACCATCAAAGCCTTCGCAATCATCATACTAGGCGGACTAGGTAGCATACCAGGCGCAGTAATTGGCGGGTTGCTTTACGGCATTGCTGAGAACGCCACAGCCTATTTGACGAACGGAACATGGCAAAACGCCGTTGCTTTCGCCTTGTTAATAGCGGTGCTGATAATCAGGCCAACGGGGCTTTTCGGCGAGAAAGGTGAGTAAATGGACTTCAAAGCAGCCTTGGCGACATTCGTGAAGTCTTTTCGGTTGAGAAAGTTTCAGTTCGCTATTGCCGCCTTGGCTTTCATGGCTGTTCTACCGCTTTTCGTAAGAAGCGAGTACTTAATAGGACAAGTTTTCACGGTTATGATTATTTTTGCGCTTTACGCTTCAAGCTGGAACCTTCTGGCGTATTCAGGGCAGGGTTCTCTGGGGCACGCGGCGTTCTTAGGCATAGGCGGCTTTGCTTCAGCCCTGTTAGCCACTAAGTTAGGGTTTCCTCCTATCGCGGGGCTTTTCGTAGGCGGCTTGATGTCCGCAGGCATTGGATTTCTTGTTGGTCTCGCATGTGTTAGGTTAAAAGCGTGGTTTTTGGCTATGGTTACCTTCGGTTTCGCAGTAATTTCCGAGACCATAGTCAGCCAATTTGACGACATATTCGGAGGCACGATAGGCTTTGCCACACCAAGCATCGTTCCCCGAGGCGTCCCCTTCTTTTACGCCACGTTGGCGATAACCACCCTCTCGATTGCAACAATTTTCCTTGTGATGAAGTCTAAATGGGGTTTAGCCTTCAAAGCCATACACGAAAACGAGTTGGAAGCAAAGATGATTGGCATCAACACGGCAAAATACAGGCTGTTAGCATTCGTCATTAGCACTTTCTTTGCCGGTGTAGCAGGCTGCCTTTTAACAGAATCCCAACTTTTCATTTCAACAGACATTTTCAAAATAGACAACTCTTTTCTTCCGCTTATCATGGCAGTAATCGGCGGACTCGGCACGCTTGAGGGACCAATAATAGGTGCAGTCATCATAGAATCAATTGAAAAATTCGCTTATGTCACATATCCAATTTTGCAACCGCTGAATCCGCTTTTTCCGGGAGTCACAAACGTTGGACCACCCTTAACATTCGTAGGCTTGGGAATTTTCCTTATCGTAGTTGTTATATTCCTCCCAAAAGGAATTACATCTCTGCTCCATAAGTTGTATGATTATTTGCGCGAAGGAGAACCACCGAAAAAAGGCGAAGAAAAATGAAGGGAACTGACCATTTCAGGGAACACTTAGGCGTCAAAGTTCTTGACTTCAAAGACGGCTACGCAAAAGTGACGCTGAAAATAGCGAAAGAACACACAAACTCTTTAGGCGTCGCTCACGGCGGAGTCATTTTCGCACTGGGGGATTGCGCCTTTGCAGAAGCTTCCAATTACGGGGAAAAAGTTGCTGTCGCAGTTCACGTGAACATAAACTTCCTGAAACCCGCGTTTGAAGGCGACACGCTCACGGCAGAAGCAGTCAGAGTGTCGGATGGAAAAACGCTTGGACTGTACCACATAACAATCTCCAAAGAAGACAAGAAAATCGCATTCTTTTCAGGATTAGCATTCAAAACAAGCTAAGTTATCCAGAGGCTTCTGCTTTGCGTTCCAGTGCAATGAAGTAAATATTCACTGCGAACATGACCCAAAATATCCAAAAGGAAAAATTTGGAAACGGAAACTGTCCATTAACATTCCATATGTTCATAATTATCCAGAAGGGAGTCATGCTGGACATGTACCCGTATGGATTTGCAGGATATCCCAAAGTATCTCCAGATTACGATGTTTACCGCAAGGAAAGCTACACTCGCCATAACATTCGCCAAAACTGCGAATTTGAGAGACCTTCGCGTTAGAACAGTTGCCTTCTCTTTTCTCAGAAGTTTGATAATGAAAAACAGGTTCACTGCTGTTGAAAGCCAGAATAACCAAAAAGGAAAGTTAAAAAAACACTAAGGGCAGTATCGGGACAGGTTCCACGGTGTCCATGGTTATGGTTAAAGGGTTCATATTACGCATGAAATGGCCATTGTCAAACAGTCCCCAAATAAAGTAATTGGAAGCAAGAAAAGACAAGCCTAACACTATGTTTGCCAGGAACTCAGGTTTTATCAGTCTCGACACAGGCATCGTAATGTTAATTCATTCAGGATTTGCTTAAAAAATTTTGGAACCAACTCGTAAAAGTCAGGTTAAACTGCAAAGTAGAAGACAACGTTCAAGCTATATATAAGGGGGGTATAAGCTTTCCCAAGCGCTTATTCCCACCCCTCAAATCCTACATTCTCTCCGGCGCAACAATCCCAATCAGATTCAGCGCGTTGTGAAGCACTATTCGTATAGCATCCGTTAAAGCCAGTCTTGCGTCACTAAGTTCTTGAGATTCTGCTTTTATTACTGGCAATGCGTTGTAGAACGTGTTAAACTTGTCCGCAAGCGCATTTGCGAAGCCCGAAATCAAGTTGGGTTTAAGATACTCTGTGGCTTCGACGAAAGCATCTGGGAAACTCGCTAAAGACAGAATCAGGTTGCGTTCCATTTTTTCCGTCAAGAGCGCGAAATCCGCGTTTTCAGGTTCTCTTGCGGCTTTGCGCAGGATACTGCATGCCCTAGCGTGCGTGTACTGCACGTAAGGAGCACTGTTAGTTTCGAAGTTCAGCACCCTGTCCCACGTAAAAACGACAGGTTTAGACGTGTCAACATCAACAAGAGCAAAGCGCACGGCGCCAAGACCCACAAAATTGGCAATATCCCGTTTTTCCTCTTCCGACAACTGAGGAGAACGCTTCGAAACCTCTTCGTAAGCCCGTTCAACCGCTTCGTTGAGAACCTCATCAAAAGTGATGTAGCGTCCTCGACGACTGGACATTTTATAACCAGGAAGAGTGACCAAATTGTAAGCGAAGTGCACAAAATCATCAGCGTACTTGCCGTAGCCCAACGCATACAAAGCTATTTTCAACTGCAACTGCGCCAACGACTGCTCCATACCAATAACGTTCACCACCCTTTCCGCTCGACCAAACTTCCACAAGGTGTAAGCAACATCGCGCGTGGTGTAAAGCGTCGTACCATCACCTCGAACAAGCGTCAACGGCGGAACCTCATAATCCTCCCTCAAACCCAACTTGGCTTTTAGCTTCAAAATGCGCGCTGCTTTTTCAGCGTCAAACTCCAACACTCCACCTTCAGCGTAAACGAACGGCGAAGTTTTCAGTTTTTGAAGAACCTCAGAAACCTGGCTGCTCCACACGAAATCGCTTTCCCAATCCCACGAGTCATAGCTGATCTCCACGCGCTCCTGTGTTTCCCTGAAACCCCGAAGACACAGCTCACTCACCTCTCTGACTAGCCTTTTAGCTTCAGGATCTCCATCCTCATAAGCACGATTAAGCCTGTTAATTTCTTCCTCAGGATTTTTCTCTTCACCTATCTTTGCCAGAAGCTTTTCAAAGAGCGCTGGAAATTTCTCCTCAAGCTCGGCAGCGATTGACATCCACTCATCAATTTGCTTAGTGACCTTCACCACTTCGTCAGAAGGCGAAACAGCCTTTACAAGCTCAAGCTCCCTTCTCAAACGGTTAAGCTCCACCAGACAACTCGTGATAGTGTATATCTTACCCACAAAATGATCCGCCTTCTCGTCCGGCTTAGGCTCACCAAGCTTAGCGTATCCATAGGCGACAACAGAAGATTGACGTCCCACATCGTCAATGTAGTAATGGCGAGACACCTTGTGCCCTCGGCAAGTTAAAATGCGGGCTAAAGAGTCGCCAATCATCGGGTTTCTCGCTTGCCCTATGTGGATGGGGTGAAGTGGGTTAACGCTGGTGTGTTCAACGATTATCTTCGCGGGTTTTTCCGTTTTGACGAAACCGTAAGCCGAACCTGTTTTCCTGATTGCTTCGAGAGTTAAGGCGGAAAACTTGGGGAAGTTAACGTGAAAATTGACGTAACCGCCTGCAGCCGTAACCTTCTCAAGCAGCGAGAGCTTCGGTTTGCCAACGGCTTTAACGATGTGCGCAGCCAGGTCGCTGGGTTTCTGATTAAGTTTTTTTGATAGCTCAAAACACAACGAAGAGGCAAGCTGCCCAAACTCTGTGTTCGGCGGTTTATTGAACGCTAAAGTCTCAACTCTAACCTCAGGCAGAGCTTTCTTCAGGGCGCAAGCTAACGTGGTTTCACATTCTTTTCGGAACTCAGCGAAGGGATTTTCGGAAATCATGCATGTTTTCCTCGCAGTTTCTGAAGCGCGGTAAACCTTTAAGAGGAAGGTGTATTTTAATTTGAAAAACGTCGCTTATCTA
>CAZJBY010000048.1:0-15263 GCA_964544495.1 uncultured Candidatus Bathyarchaeia archaeon | reverse complement strand
TATGCTTTTTGCGAATTGCAAAACGATTTCGTGGATTCGGAGAGATTTACCTCTGTTTTATAAGCAACATCGGCACATGCTTTTCTTAACCCTATACCTGAACAATTAGAACGACAAAATCTATAGTCCCTAAAGAGAGTGCTGTTTAAAACCGCTTTTCCATATATAGAGGGGGGTATAGACAAAAAATCGCAAAACAGGTACACTCTTGTGCGCAAGCATTCTGTGGGATTCTAACCGCAGCTAAAGCCTTTGTTTTTCTGTTGTTTGTGGGAAATCAGCCTGAAATGTGATTTTTTTGTCTGAAAACGTACTAAACCCTTTTATAGAAGAACTAGTGGTGTTGGTTATGTCACATTAATCATGTCATCACCAAGAGCTTTTGAAAGCTTAAGAAAAGGAATCATGAAAAATTTTGTGGCAGGAGAAAATAGAAAACAATGGAAATGCAATCATTCAAAGACTTACCATTGAGTATGGAAGTCTTAAGAAGTGTTGAAGCCCTTGGGTTTGAAAGTCTTTTTCCGATTCAAGCTCAAGCGATAATACCCTTGCTCGAAGGCAAAGATGTCATCGGGCAAGCGCGAACGGGAACAGGCAAAACCGCAGCCTTCGGAGTTCCCATGGTAGAAAAACTAAACCCACAAATCAGGCAAGTTCAAGGCTTGGTTTTGGTGCCAACCCGCGAACTAGCGGTGCAAGTTGCCGATAACATCAAACTATTCGCAAAACACAAAAAACTCAAAGTCTTACCAGTATACGGTGGAGAACCAATCCACAGACAAATACACGCTTTGGCAAACGGAATCCACATCGTCGTGGGAACACCAGGTCGAATAATAGACCTGATAAAAAGACGCATACTAAACTTGTCCTCAGTAAACACGTTAGTTCTCGACGAAGCAGACAGAATGTTAGACATGGGATTCATCGAAGACATAGAATACATCATCGGAAGAACGCCATCCAACAGGCAGACAAGCCTCTTCTCAGCGACAATAGACCAAACAGTAATGAAAGTCTGCAACAAGTACATGAAAAACCCTGAAAAAATCCTCGTAAGCAAAGACGAAATCGCGCTCACTCAAATGAAACAGTACTACATGGTCGTGAACCACAACAGAAAATACGGCGCACTCTGCGACATTCTCAAAGAAAACCAGGTGGACAGAGCCATAATATTCTGCAAAACACGCAGAGGCACAAGCACGTTATCAGACAAACTCAGAAGAAAAGGCTACAACGTCCAAGCCCTGCACGCAGGATTCACTCAGCCCCAAAGAGACCGCGTAATCAACTCGTTCCGAGACGGAAAACTAAAGCTGCTAGTAGCAACAGATGTTGCGGCAAGAGGCTTAGACATTCAAGGAATAACTCACATAATAAACTATGATGTGCCGCTGGAAGCGCCTGTTTACTTCCATAGAATCGGCAGAACCGCTAGAATGGGACAGGAAGGAACCGCCATAACACTTGTTGGTTACGGCGAACTCTCCTACTTCAACGACATCAAAGCCTTAACCAAGACCACCATAGAAGAAATGCAGTTTGAGCAGGATTCACCCATTCAGGGCTTCTGCTAAACCATTAACCATAATAAGCGGAAAACCCCAATCTTACACAGAGGTTAAGACGAAAGAAAATGTACAGAGACCCAGTTTGCGGCATGGTTCTAAATGAAAACACGGCTAAATACAAAATTACCTATCAAGGCGAAACTTACCATTTTTGCAGTGTGGCGTGTAAGAAAAAATTCAAGAGACGCAAGACCAAGTTCATAAAGTAATAGTGCAGATTAGAGCTTTTCTTCGGGTGAAATGTCCATAATCGTTAAGCCAGAAACTGGTTTCGGATAAAAATCCGTGGATTTTTCGGGCAGTCTCCAGTTTTTTTGCGCTATCTGCCAAACGGTTTCGGGGTTTATCGGATTAACCAAAAACGCCAGCTTGGCTTGCCCAGTGTCGACTTTTTTCAGGGCGTTTCTGGTTGATTCCGCGTAGAGTATGTTCTCATCCATTTTCAGCTTGCTCACCTTCATTATATGCTTGAAAACAACATCGCGCAGTAGTACAACGTCTAGAAAGCACGCTTCTTTGGGACAACTGGCGTTAACAAGTTCATACGCAGTTTTGTAACTATGCAAGAGCAAACTATAAGCTTTTGAACCATCATAAACGCAGAAAGCATGCTCCGTGTTATGACTTTCCAGAAAACTTTCTAAAGCTTCAACTGTTGGGGTGATTTCTGAAACTGTGAAGAAATCTTTGAGCGCCTGCATAATCTCGTTGTTTAACTCGCATTCTCTTAGCAGTCTGTGAGTGGGCAAAACAACAAGCCCTTCATCTTGAACGGGAACCATGTAACACATGTGAAAGTTGAAGCCGGAATATTCTGTCCACTTTTCCTTTCTGCGCATTTCATCTCTATAAGCAAGAGCACTTTCGTATCTGTGATGCCCATCAGTGATTACAAGTTTCTTGTTTTCCATAGCTTCCTGTACGAGTTTAATCCTTTGCGTGTCAGTTACAACCCAAATAGCGTGCTTCACCCCAAAGGAATCCTCAACTTCTATTGCGGGTTTTGTCTTTGTGATTTCACTGAAAAAGTCGACAGTTACGTTCTCAGGGTCTGAGTAAATTAGAAAAACGGGTTCAAGGTCTTTCTGCACCGCACGCAGCATGTTCAATCGGTCGGTTTTCGGTTCGTTGTACGTGACTTCGTGGGGGAAAACCATGTTTTCGCCGTAAGCGTAAAGGCGCATTGCAGCAATTAACCCAGTGCGCGTGCACTTTTTTCCTGACAGCATGAATTCTTGTCTGGAAACGAAAACTGCTGGTTTTTCGTCTTTGGCTAAGAAGCCTTCGCTTAACCACTTTTGAAGTCGCTGTTGCGCTGCTTCGTACCTGTTGTTTTCCATTGGCAGAATCAGACGGCAGTAGTTGTAAGCTGACTTCTCGTAGTACTCCCTTTGCAGGGCAGGGTCAATTTTGTCGTAAGGCTGAGTTATCAGATTTTCTGGGTCACCAGCCTGTTTAGTATATCGTATGGCTCTAAATGGTCTGATGTCAACCAAACAGTTTCAGCTCACAGATTTTTCTAACACTTCGATTACTTTGTTGGCTATTTGGATGCCTGCTTTCAATTGGGCTTCTTGGGTTTGGGCGCCGATGTGAGGCGTGGCAATCACGTTCTTGAGCGTGAGTAACTTGCTGTTTTTCGGAGGCTCCTCTTCAAAAACATCCACGGCTGCCGCTTTCACCTTGCCTGAAACTAACGCTTGATACAGCGATTCTTGATCAATCACTCCACCGCGGGAGCAGTCAATTATAATTACGCCGTTTTTCATCATGTTGAACTCTTTTGTTGATATCATGTGGCGCGTGTGCAGTGTGAGGGGTACGTGAATTGTGATAAAGTCGGCTTTGGGCAGCATTTCGTCTAGAGGGACGAAGCGGTCGAAGACGCATTCTTCAACCACGAGTACTTTCATGCCAAGGGATATGGCTAAGCGTTCAACGGTTTTTCCGATGTAGCCGCAGCCGATTATGCCGAGGGTTTTTCCGTTGACTTCTGCGCCGATGAGTTCGTTTTTTTTCCATTGTCCTTGGCGGAGGGATAGTGTGGCTTCTACTATGTTTCTTGCGAGGGCTAGTATGTAGCCTATGGTTAGTTCGGCGACGCTCATGTAGGATACGTGCGGGGTGTTTACCACCGTTATGTCCAGTTCCTGGGCTTTTTTCAGGTTTATGTTGTCCAAGCCTTCACCTGCTCTGCCTATTACGCGGAGTTTTTTGGCGTTGGTGAGCATTTCGGTGTTGACTTTGGTTGCGGATCGTACGATGAGTGCGTGGTAGTCGGCTGCTAGTTTGGGGAGTTGGGGTTTGGGTGTGTTCCAGGCTTTTGTGATTTGGTAGCCTTTGTTTTCCATGAGTTTTATGCCTTCGTCTGCGATTTTGTCGCATATGAGAATTTTGTATGTCAATTTTTTAGCTCCCAGATGTCGTTGATGGCGGCTATGGCTTCTTTTATTCCAGCTGGAGTCCATTCGCCCATGTGTCCGATGCGGAATGTTTTTTCTTTTAGTTTGCCGTAGCCGTTTGAGATCACGTAGCCTTTTTCGGCGAGGTGCTGGTTGAGTTCCTGCACGCTTTTTCCTTGGGTGTTTTGGGCGCATGTCACGGTTATGGATTCGTATCCTGGTTCGGCGAACAAAGCGAAGTGGTTCTTTGCCCACTGCTGCGTGTACTCTGCCATTTCTTGGTGTCTCTGGTAAACGTGGTCGTAGGTTTCCTCCAGCAGAAGGTTCATGCGTTTGTTCAAAGCGTAGAGAAGTGGAATGTTGGGGGTGAAGGGTGTCTGATGTTTTTTATCGGACTCGAAGACTGTAACCAGATCTGTGTAGCTTCCTCGGTTGGGGATTTCTTTTGCTCTTTCGATTGCTCGGTCAGTGACAAGTGCAACGGCAAGTCCTGGTGGTAGCGCGAAGCATTTTTGGGTTGATGCGAAGATGATGTCGCAGCCGATTTCTTTGGGTAGTGTTTTGTCGCCTGCCATTGCTGAGACGCTGTCGATTGCAAGTATGATGTCGGGGTAGTTTTCTCGTACGAGTTTTCCGATTTGCTGGATTGGGTTGCGCACGCCTGTGGAGGATTCGTTGTGGCAGATGGTTAGTGTGTCGTATTCGCCTGTGTCGAGTTTTTCGGCGACCATTTCGGGTTTGACTGCTTTACCCCATTCAACTTCTATGAAGTCGGCTTTTTTGCCGCAGGCGCGGATTGTTTTGCCGAATCGCTCCGAGAAAGCACCATTGACGCATGCGAGGGCTTTTTCTTTTACGATGCTTCTGCCGACTATGTCGAACCATAACGTGCCTGAGGAAGTTGTTACAGTGGGTTTACAGGTGTCTGGTAACTCGAAGAACTCTGTGAGTTTTGCGGTTATTCCGCCGTAAAGTTCAGAAAACTCTTTGCCTCTGTGGCTTATGAGAGGGTGAGTTTGCTCACGAAGGATTTCTTGGCTTACCTCTGTTGGGCCTGGAATCAATAATTTCTTGTGCATTTGGCTAGTTCCCTTCGTGATTTGGATTTAAAGTTTTCGCGGTTGCCAGCAGCGAACTGTTGGATTTTTTCATGTTGGTATCCTTTCATGATTTTATGCGTCCAAGATAAACCGCAATAAAGAAAACCTAACTGTGAAAGGAGATTAAAGGTTAACTGTTGCCCAATTCTCTCTAGCGCTTGGAACAGTCTATACCCCCCCTTATTTAAAGAAACCATGTATAGTTGAGTTTTGTGAAATAATGTGGCACGTAGCGTGTTCGCTTTCCAATGTAAAGGCGGGATTAAGGCTCTACTTTTATTATTTGCGGAATTTTGCCTGCTGTTCCCGTGAATCCCTTGTAGATGATGAGTACTCCTTCGACGCCTTGAATGGATAGGGCTTTGCTTATTCCCATTTGGATTGCGGCTTGGCAGTCCTCGCCTTTCACTACGTTGCACACCGCCGTCGCGGCGGCGTCGGCTAACCCCGCGTTTTTGCAGAATACTGTTGCTGCTTCTGCGTCGCCGAAGCTTAAGGCGTGGCTGAACCTTCCCGAACTGGTGGCGACTCCTATGGGGAACTCCGTGAGCCTGAAGCCGAAGCGTTTTGACAGGGGCTCGTCTCCCGCGGCAACCGCCACGTCGATGGGCACGTTTGACACTGCGGAGATTTCGCCGCCGTCTTCCACCACCGCCACCTCACAGCCGGCGCGGAGCATATCTTTTACCGCTAAGTCGGCTAAGACGCCTGCGACGGCTGCCATGGGTCCAACATGGGCTTTTTCTGCTTCTTCAGCCATCAGCTTGGCGACTAACGGTTTGGATGGCACTGGAATTGGTTCGAGTGTGCTAAGAAAAATGGGGTTGGTTTTGATGTGCGCTTGGAGTCTGCGTCTGTGGCGCGTGATTGAGTCTTTGGCTGTTTGAATGCCTTCTTGCTTGTCGGCGATTACGGTGCACTGCGACTCCTTGAGGGTGAAGGCTTCTTTGAAAAGCTTCATTATTGTGCTCCGAGCGCCGTTTTTAGTGCGCGTTGTTGTTTGTGAGTTCGGTGCTATTCTGTTTCACTGATTTTATGGCTCGGGCTGGGCAAGCGTCCACGCAGGCGCTGCAGGTGCTGCCGAGGCATTTTTCTTGGTTGAAAACCACAGTGGCGTCTTCATCCTTGGTGATTGCTTCGACGGGGCATAGTGTGATGCAGGCTCCGCAGCTGATGCATTTTTCGCTGTCGATTTCGATGAGTTTCGGTATGTTAACGGTGGCGCCTCGTTTGCGGAAAGCCTTGACCACTTTTTTAAGCGATTCATCGGGAACTTCAACCAAGACCTCACCGCCCTTCGCGTCTACATGCGCCGTGATTATGTTGATGGGCACTTTCAACTCGAGGATTATCTGCGACGTTATCGGCGCCTCAACGATGTTCTCCGGGAACCTAAGCAGTATTCGTACCATTCATCATTCACCTTCCCAGAAGCTTGGACACGTCCTCAGCCGTGACAATGCCCAACACTTTCTTTTCGTTATTTATCACGGGCAAAGCAGAGATGTTATGCTGCGCCATCCGCTTTGACGCGGTCTCCAACGGCTCATTAAACTTCGCCGTTACCACGCGGCGAGTGACAATGTCCGCCAGCGCTGTTTTGCCTTGAGCTAACGCACGAGTAATATCCCACGAAGTCACAATGCCAGTAAGCTTGCCGTCGCCGTCGACCACCACGATGTGGTTAACAGATCGCGTCACTATGCGTTCCGCTATGGCCTGCACCTCTTCGCTCTCGTTGCACGTGACAGCTTCCTGCATCACGTTAGCCACAAAAGGCGTCTCCTCAGTCTGCCGCATCGGCTTGAACACGCTGTCAACGGGTAAACGCTCCACAGGTGCAGTCAAGAAGAACTCGCCCTGTGTAATCCACGACTTCAGTGTCCCAGCGATTTTACGTGCGGTCTTCAAACTGGAAAGCGAGCTGACCCTGATTCGCCTGTCGCCTACGGTTATCTTGCCAGACTTCAGTTCCTTGTAGCTGACCTGTGCCAGTTTCGGGCGACCCATGCGCGGAACACCGTAATCCACGACGCTTGTGAAGATTTCTTCGTCTCTTATGGCGGTTTTTTTCGCCAAGCCCTCGTTCAGGATGGGGATGGGGATGCCGAGTCCAACGTAAAGCGTGGTGCCGTACCGCGTGAAAGCTGCGCCCCGCAGAAACTCTGGGCTCATCTTTTTGGCGTCTCCGCGGACCATGATGGTGCCGAAACGGTTCTTCGGGTCATGCTGCGTTCCCTCGCCGATCACGTAGCCCTGCGTTCCACCCAGAAAGATGCGGGTGCCGATGCCTATGGTCTCGTAGTCAGGGTCATTCATCAACGGATTCAGTTCGCCAGCGCCTGAAAAAGTGGCGTTCTTAAGTCGAGGCAGCAGCTTGCCCATGTACGTGTAAATCGTCTCGTCACGACCGTTCACGGCGCAGTTATAACGTTGATAGCAGTTGCGGAAGTTAAGCAAGTAAAACTGGTTCAAGTCATCCTTCGTCAAGCGGGTGTTAGCTTGCGTGCGTGGGTAGCAGTCGGTGCCGTAAGCCGTGGCTTTGAATTCAACTTCTTTTCCGCCCACAAGGTCCTCGATAACGTGTCCGCCACCGTACTCGAAAGACTGCCGCTCCGCCATGATGGTGGCGCCTATGTACAGGTCCACCGCAGCGCCGGGATGGCAAATCGGGACGTCATTGATCCATGCTTTTTCAATTTTTATTGGCGGGTCCGAGTGCCCAACGTTTATGATGGCGCCTGAAGAACACATCGCTCCAAAAGTTCCTGTTGTTACAACGTCTACTTCTCGGAAAGCAACCTCGACGCCGCTGCTTTCTACGAGTTTTTTCATTTCTTCGGCGGTTAAAACTTGGGCATCTCCCTTTCTAATTTTCTCATTTATCTCGTCGATTGTTCGGGTATTTTGTTTGGGTTTTAGTTTCGTTTACCTCCAACCAGTAACCAACCGAAATGGGCAAACGCGTATTAAAGTCTTTTGGAAGTTTCTATACGTTTAGACTATACGTATAGCTTATACGTATAGCAAGTTTCACCAAAGCTTCCACGGAAGCTCATTCATGTACTCATTCAACGAACGAATACTGTTTCCGTTCTGGTCTCTCTTCTTCAGAACCCGCACAAGCGCAGAAGCCAACTCTAAATTCGTGATTACCGGAACATTGAACTCTACCGCCTGTCGTCGAATGATGTAACCATCTGTCAAGACATCTGAGTAGTTTCTCTGCTTGTTCGCCACTGGAACGTTTATGACCAAATCTATCTTTTGGTTTTGGAGGTAATCAAGAATGTTCGGGTTTGCGCCCCCAGACTCCTTAACTTTGCTCAGCACTGATATGCTGTCTATTCCAAAGGCTTGAAGCACTTCAGCCGTGTGCTCAGTAGCGTAAATTTGGAAGCCCATCTCCTCAAAAGCCTTCGCCAAAGGCACAACCCGTCGTTTCGGTTCTTCACCGCCCACCGTTATGAGCACTGAGCCGCCCTTGGGTGGAATACGAAACTCCGCAGACTGCAACGCCTTGGAAAACGCGTCATCGAAGTTCTCGCCTAAACAAGCGACTTCGCCCGTGCTGAGCATTTCAACGCCTAACACGGGGTCAGCTCCGCTTAAACGCATGAAGCTGAACTGGGGCACTTTCACGCCGAAATGATGTGTAGGCGGCAATCCACAGGTCTTGAGCACTTCTTCAAACTTCTTGCCAAGCATAGCCAACGTGGCGAGCTCAATCAGGTTTATGCCCCGCGTCTTGCTCACAAAAGGCATCGACCGCGAAGCCCGCAGGTTGCATTCGATAACGTACACTTCGCCTTCTTTCACAAGATACTGGATGTTGTAGGGTCCTTTGATTTTCAGGGCTTTCACGATTTTCTGAGTGGCATTCTCAATTTTCCGCTGAACTTCACTGGGCAACGTGTGAGGCGGAATACTCATGGTGGCATCGCCGCTGTGGACGCCCGCGTTTTCAACATGCTCCATTATTGAGCCGATAAAGCAGGTTTCGCCGTCGTAGACGCCGTCCACCTCAACCTCCTTGGCTTTGTTCACAAACTTTGAGATTACTACTGGCTGGTCACGGGATACCTTCGCCGCCAACTTAAGAAAGTTCTCCAGCGCCGTCTCGTTATACGCCACGCGCATCGCAGAGCCTGATAGCACATAGCTGGGACGCACAATAACAGGGTATCCGATTGACTCCGCGAACCGTTTAGCCGCGTTTATTGATTTCAGCTTGCTCCAGCCAGGCTGAGGAATACCCAAGTCATCCAACAGTGCGCTGAACTTGGATCGGTCCTCGGCTACGTCGATATTCTCCGCCGTGGTGCCAAGCAGCTTCACGCCAGAATCCGCCAGTTTCAACGCCAAATTGTTTGGAATCTGACCGCCCACGCTGGCAACGACGCCCATCGGATTTTCTTTCTCGTAAATGTCCAAAATACGCTCGGTGGTTAACTCTTCAAAGTACAGCTTATCAGAGACGTCGTAGTCCGTGCTGACAGTTTCAGGATTATAGTTCACCATTATGGCTTCTTGGATGCCGTTTTTCTTAAGCGCCCAAATCGTGTTGACACCGCACCAGTCAAACTCAACGCTTGAGCCGATCCGGAACACGCCCGAACCTAACACCACAACCTTGCTCTTGTCGTTGCTCAGTTCTATGTCGTCCTCGTCGCCGCCGTACGTCAAGTACAAGTAGTTGGTTTTGGCTGGCCACTCAGCCGCCAAAGTGTCAATCTGCTTAATCACTGGAATAATGCCAGCGTCTTTTCTGAATTTTCTTATCGCCGACTCACTGGTCTTTTGGCAGACCGCAATTTGCTCGTCAGAGAATCCGATGCGTTTTGCTTCCCGCAATATCTCGGCTGCGCCGCTATCGGCAAGGTCCAGAGCGCAAAGCTGCTGTTCCATGTCAATGATGTTCTTGATTTTGTAGAGGAAGAACGGGTCAACACCGCTCAAGTGATAAATTTCATCAATTGACATGCCCATTTTCAAGGCTTTAACTAGCTTGTAAAGCCGCTCGTCAGTCGGGTTTGCCAGCACATCCTTAATTTTCTCTGCTGATTCAGCCTCCGAATCATCTTCGTTGCACACCACACCTATCCTGCCGATGTCCAGCATCCGCACCGCCTTTTGCAGCGCCTCTTCCAAGCAGCGGCCGATGGCCATTACTTCGCCTACGGAGCGCATTTGGGGTCCTATGTGGCGGTCTGCCTTCGTGAACTTCTGCAGGTCCCAGCGAGGAATCTTGATTGTAACGTAATCCAAGGCGGGTTCGAAGCAGGCGGTGGTGACTTCGGTTACCTTGTTTATGAGCTCTGGGAGAAGATAGCCGATAGACAGCTTGGTGGCGATGTACGCCAGCGGGTAGCCTGTGACTTTGCTTGCAAGCGCAGAGCTTCTGGACATGCGCGAGTTAACTTCTATAACGCGGAACTCCTCGGACTTCGGGTGTGCAGCCCACTGTATGTTGCATTCGCCGATTATGCCTAAACTTCGTATGGCGTTTATCGCTGCGGAGCGCATGAGGTGGTATTCGCGGTTTGTCAGCGTCTGCGAAGGCGCAATGACGATTGAGTCGCCCGTGTGAACGCCCATAGGGTCCAAGTTTTCCATGTTGCAGACAATCAGGCAGTTGTCCGCGTAGTCGCGCATGACTTCGTACTCGAGTTCCTTCCAGTGACCCACATACTCCTCCACCAGCACTTGGGTTATTCGGCTCTGCGCCAAGCCGCGTGTAACTATGTCTCGTAGTTCCCAAGCGTTGTGGGCTACGCCGGCGCCTTTGCCGCCGAGAGTATACGCCACGCGAACTATAACTGGATAGCCTAGCTGGTTAGCAATTTCTAGAGCCTCCCCAACCGTGTTAGCAGCCTTGCTTCTCAACGGCAGAACGTTAGCCTTAAGCATCACCTGTCTGAAGCGCTCCCTGTCACCAGTATCCTCTATCGCTTCAATAGGTGTTCCCAACACCTTCACGCCATACTTTTCCAAGACGCCGCTTTTTGCGAGTTCAATGCCGCAGTTGAGCGCGGTTTGCCCTCCGAACCCCAAGAGGATGCCGTCGGGCTTTTCTTTCTGGATTACTTTTTCCACGTATCGGGGCGTTACGGGGAGAAGGTACACTTTTCCTGACAGCCGAGGGTCAGTTTGAATCGTGGCGATGTTCGGGTTTATGAGAACGGTTTCGATGCCTTCTTCCCGCAAAGCCTTGAGGCATTGGCTGCCCGAATAATCAAACTCGGCGGCTTCGCCGATTTTTATGGCGCCGCTTCCCAGCACCAGCACTTTCTTTATCCACTCGAACTTCGGCATTTTCAGGCATCCTCCAACATTTTTGCGAAAGTGTCAAAGAGGAATTCAGTGTCATAGGGTCCAGGCGAAGCTTCAGGATGCCACTGCACCGCAAAAACGGGCTTCGTCTTGTGTTTGACGCCTTCAACCGTCTTGTCGTTGGGGTTCATGAACCAAGCTTCCAACGGCGTGTTCTTTATGGACTCGTTTGCGATGGCGTAACCATGATTCTGAGTAGTAATATAGCAGCGATTGGTCTTCAAGTCAAGCGCAGGCTGGTTCTGGGAACGGTGCCCATACTTCAGCTTGTAAGTATCTCCGCCCATTGCTAACGTCACTATTTGGGCGCCGAGGCAGATGCCCATCAACGGGACTTTTTCAACGAGTTCGCGAGTGCAATCTATTGTTTTGGCACATGTTTTTGGGTCTCCAGGACCGTTACTTAGGAAAACGCCGCTTGGCTTGTACTCCATGACTTCTTTAGCGGAAAAGTCATACGGAACGCGTACCACGCTGATCCCGCGTTTCAGCAAGTTCCGAATGATGTTGTACTTAACGCCGCAGTCGATTAGAACGACGGTGTGTTTGCCGTCAACCTTGTAGGTCACGGGCTCCTTCACAGAAACTTGGCGCACCAGATCGGTCAGGTTAGGGTCAGGTATGCTTTTTGCTTCCGTCAAAAGCGTTTCTAAGTCTATGTCTTCTCCAGCCTCGCACACCTTTAGGATTCCAAGCATTACGCCGTGTGTCCGAAGTTTCTTGGTGAGGCGTCTGGTGTCTACGCCGTAGATTCCCGGTATGCCCTCGTCGGACAGCCACTTGTCCAAGGTTCTTGTGGACGCCCAGTGATACGGGTTATGGCACAGTTCGTGGATGACGAGACCTTGCACTTGGATGTGGTCGGACTCGAAGTGGAGGGGGATGCCGAATTTAAGGTCGTAAGGCGGAACGCCGTAGTTGCCCACAAGCGGGTAAGTTAAGGTGAGAACTTGCCCCTTGTACGAGGGGTCTGTAAGCGCTTCAGGGTATCCAACCATGGAAGTTGAGAAAACTACTTCGCCTGAAGTCTTCTTTGGTGCTCCAAAACCCTTGCCGGTGAAAAAGGTGCCGTCTTCTAAGAGTAGAACCGCTTTTTTGTTTTTGCTGGAATTAAGTTCTGGGACCAAAGCCCTATACTACCTATAAGTTTGAATTTTTAAGTGTTACGTTTTCGCTGGAATTCACGGGAAAATATGCTTGGACAGCCTTCTCCAATTTGCTTTCAGCATCTTCAAGCTTCTTGTCCATCTGCAATATGTTTGATTTTGTTAAAAACCACTTTTTCTTCCATGCTTCTAATGCTTTTTTTACCTCTGCCGGCGCGGGTCCACCCTTGACGTTGCATGCTTCCACCAGCGCAAGCGGGTCTGCAAGCGCTTCCACGTCTTCAGCCTTGACTGTTAACTGGATGCCTCCAACGTCCTTAGCTGCTTTCTGTAGCATCACGGGCGTGGCATCCTTGAAAGTCAGCTTTGCCTCTATCAAAGACTTGACGAGAGCACCGACAACCTTGTGTGCCGTTCGAAATGGAACATCATATTCGCGGACAAGCACGTTAGCAAGCTCGGTGGCAGCCACAAAGCTTGCGTTGGCTTTGCCCGAGACGTCTGCGTTTACTTTCAGTTTAGGAAGAAGCTTGTGGAACATGTTCAGCGAAGCGCGCACGTTTTCCACGGATGCCCACAGCTTGGGTGTGATTTCCTGGAAGTCAAGATTGTACGTGGAGGGCAAACTCTTCACCGCGGCTGCTGAAGCCACAAAATCGCCCAGCACATGGCTGGCTCTTGCACGGATAATCTCCAGGATTTCAGGGTTCTTTTTTTGCGGCATGATGCTGCTTGTGCTGGCGAACTCGTCTGGAATCTCCACTACGTCGAAACTGGGTGAGCTCCAGATTATGAGGTCCTCGGCAAACCGGCTCAGGTTTACTGCAATTAGCGTGAGCACGGCAAGGGTTTCAGTGATGAAGTCTCGGTTGCCTACAGCGTCAATCGAGTTTTCCGCCAACCCGTCAAAGCCTAAGAGCTTGGCGGTGCGGTCGCGGTTTATGGGGAAGCTTGTTGTAGCTAAGGCTCCTGCGCCGAGCGGGCACAGGTTAACTCTTGCATACGCGCTTTGGAGTCTATCAAGGTCTCGTTCCAACGCAGCGTAGTGCGAAAGAAGGTAGTGGGCGAACGTCACTGGCTGCGCAGGCTGCAGGTGAGTGTACTCCAAAATGACGGTGTTCACGTGCTCTTCTGCAACCTCTGCTAAGTGGTCTTGCACATGAGATACCGCGCGGATCAGACTGAGCAGTTCGTTTCGCAGTTCCATGCGGATGGCGGTGGCAACTTGGTCATTTCTGCTCTTGGCAATGTGCAAGTTTCCGCCTGCCGCCTCGCCTGCCTCATTGAGAACTGCCTCTTCCACTGCCATGTGAACGTCTTCCGCCGAAGCATCCAGCGCGGCGCTGGAGCATTTGACTAGGGCTTGCAGAAGCTTGGCGCCGTCTTGCTGCTTGATGATTTTCTGCTCCGTAAGCATTACCACGTGAGCTTTGTTAATGGCGACCACGGCGTCCGCTAGTCGCGCGTCGTCTTTCATTGAAGAAGTGAACTTGGCAACATCCTCGCGCACCTTTGACAGGCGTCCTCCACGCAGCAGTTTCGACATTACGCTTCGCCTTTTGCGGTTTTTTGCTCCTTGGCTTTCCGCTTCAAAACGTTTGACATTCGCGTTTGGAGACCCCACAGTTCTATGAAACCTTTGGAGTATGCTTGGTTGAAGCCCGTTTTGATGTTGTAATTCACCAGGTTTTGGTCGTAAAGCGACATCGGCGACGAGCGCCCGACAACCTGACAGCTGCCCTTGTAAAGCTTCACGCGCACTTCGCCAGTGACGTTTTCCTGACTTTTGTTTATGAAAGCCTCAAGGTCTTCTCTCAGCGGGTCCAGCCATAAGCCTGCATATGCCAAAAAGGTCCATTGCGCGTCGATCTGCTGCTTAAACAACACTTCGTGCCGCGTGAGGACCATTTTTTCCAAGTCTTTGTGTGCTTCCAACAGGACTGTGGCGGCTGGGCACTCGTAAACTTCTCGGGATTTAATGCCCACTAAGCGGTCTTCGATGTGGTCTATGCGGCCAACACCGTGGTTTCCCGCGGTCTTATTCAATTTCTCAATAAGTGCAAGAGGAGACAAAGCTTCATTGTTCAGGGCGACGGGTGCGCCTGCTTCAAATTTTATGGTTACGTATTCAGGCGTGTTCGGCGCTTTTTCGGGTGAAAGAGTCCATTCAAACGCGTCTTCTGGCGGTTCTTGGCTGGCGTCTTCCAAAGCTCCGCATTCGATTGATCTGCCCCAGATGCTTTGATCTATGCTGTACTTCTTTGCGGCGGTTGAAACTGGGATGCCGTTTGCTTTTGCGTACTCGATTTCTTCGGCGCGGGTCATGCTCCATTCTCGGACCGGCGCGATTATTTTAAGGTCGGGCGCCAAAGAGCCGATTGAGATGTCGAAGCGCACTTGGTCGTTGCCTTTGCCTGTGCAGCCGTGTGCTAAGGCTGTAGCGCCGTGTTTTTCTGCGATTTCCACCATTTTTTTGACGATGAGGGGTCTGGAGAGTGTGGTGCTTATGGGGTATTTGCCTTCGTAGAGGGCATTGGCTTTTATGGCTGGAAAAACGTAATCCTTGGCAAACTCGTCTTTAGCGTCGATTGAGTAGTGCTTTAAGACGCCGAGGTTGTTGGCTTTTTCTTCTGCCTCCGCCAAGTTTTCTGGTTGGCCAACGTTGACGGTTACGGTTATGACTTCTGCCATGTATTTTTCTTGCAGCCACTTGATCATCACGGATGTGTCGAGTCCGCCGGAGTA
>CAZJBY010000047.1:0-15471 GCA_964544495.1 uncultured Candidatus Bathyarchaeia archaeon | reverse complement strand
TCGTTGGAAGGAATTTGAAGACCTCGCCACTTGCACCTCGTCCTTAAACCTTGGGGTAAAGCACGCTTTTTTCGTCGAGTTAGCCACTTGCCTTTTTTTAGCTGAAGAGAATGGTTACGAAAGGTCAGCTCAGGTTTGGAAGAACGATAAGAACGCTTGAAAACAGCTTTGAATTTAGCACCAAGGAAAGCAAGGCTCGGGAATCTGAGAGAGAATACAAGGAGAAGATTTATCAGAATTTTGAAGATTCACCTGTTCAGGATTTGCGACGATTAGCAAATAGAAGAAAATTGGTCACAAGTAATGAATAAGGTGCATTCGCGAAACGAATCGGCCATTTCTGCAAAATAAAAAGGGGATATACAAATGACATCTCCACTGGTCTGGTGTTCGAATCCTATGAATCGGTGGATTGGTTCGCTGATTCAAACTATATCAGAGATTTGAATGTATGAAGATAGTTTTGCTAGTGCTCTGGACGATAGACTTGAAGGAGAAAATAGCGTGCGCCACTGGAGAACCTATTATTATTGAAATTCTTCTCTCATTTTCATTTGTCGTCTCTTGCGATTGTAGCTGATTGAATAGTTGTGAGTTGCATCTCGAATCTGCCTAAGCAGGAGCATTATGCGACTATTCTTAGCGAAACGTAGCGGTGTCAAGTTGTTTGGCAGAAAAATCTCTTCATATTTCTTTGCTAAACCTATTAGCGGAAGCTGCAATCCTAGCGACCTAGTGGCTGATAGTGCTGCATTGACCTGCCCGGGACCTCCATCAACAACGACTAAGTCAGGCATCTGTTTATTCTCCGCTAATAGCCGCTTGTACCTTCTCGTTACCACTTCCTTAATTGCAGCAAAATCATCTTGACTATCAACGTTAAGTTTGAATCTTCGATAATTTCTCTTGTCAGGCTTTGCATCCGTGAACCGAACCATACCAGAGACAATGTGTTCTCGCCCCAGGTTAGATACATCAAAACACTCTATAACACGCGGAAAAGTTGGCAGGTTGAGAGCACACTGTAAATCACCGAGTACATTGTCTTTGTTGAACGCGTATTCGATATTTTTTTCTGCTAACCTTATCAGACTGAGTTTTTCGCCTCTTCTCGGCGTGACCAGAGTAACTGGAGCCCCCCTTCTTGAGGCGAGGAACGCTTCCAAAGCCTTTTTCTCTGAAATGTTCGCCCAACAGGACTTATTTAGCAAAATCTCTCGCGGAATCAAACTAATCGAATAAAAAGCTTTTAGAAATTCTTGTTCTCCAAAAGGAGAATAGTCCATCGAGAAATCTCTTTTACCCAACAACACTCCTTTCCGCACTCCCATTTGAACCACAAACAACCTTTCACTGGCACGTCTAAACACCATTAGATCTTGATCAAAACGCCTCTCGTTGTCAACAATTTGACGCTCCCTAAGTATTCTTATAGAAGCAAGTTGATTCCGCAGCTCCAAAGCAAGTTCATAATTCATTTCTTTAGAAGCAGCTTTCATCTTAGCGACCAGCATCTCACTCGTTTTTTCGTAGTTTCCGTTCAGAAAAGAACGTGCTTGTTCGACTTGTCTCGCGTACTGCTCAGCTGACGCGTTACCTATGCACGGTGCTGTGCACAAACCGATGTGGAAGTTGAGGCAGGCTCGCTTAGGAAAGCGTTTACAGATTCTAAGTTTGAATAACCTCCCCGCGAGCCTTTGCAGGTCCTGCCTCGCAAAACCGTCGGTGTATGGACCAAAAGACTCGAGTTTATGCGAGGTCTTTCTAGATGTGAAGATTCTAGGAAAGGGCTCCCTAGTGAGGGCAATGTAGGCGTAGGTCTTGGCATCTTTTAGATTAATGTTGTACTTGGGCGTGTGCTGTTTAACAAGCTTGTTTTCTAGGAGAAGAGCTTCAACTTCGTTGTTAACTATAATCCAGTCTATGTTTCTTATTTGAGTAATCAATTTTCGAGTTTTAGGTGGTTTATCGTTATTTGTGAAGTAACTTTGAACTCGCAGACTAAGATTTCTGGCTTTTCCGATATACAGAATATCTCCCGCTTCATCTTTAAACAAGTAGACTCCGGGTTCTCTGGGAACATCTGAAGCCTTGAAATCAGAAGGAGCAGTGATCGTTATCATTGAAAATAATTCGCCACCTAACTCTTTGAATTATTCTTTGAAAGCATTCTTTTTAGGAATTTGCCTGTGAACGACTTGTCATTTTTCGAGATTTCTTCCGGAGTGCCTTCGGCAATAATCTCCCCACCATTCTCACCACCCTCTGGACCTAAATCAATCAAATAATCGCAGCTCTTCACCACGTCTAAGTTGTGTTCGATAACAAAGACAGTGTTTCCCTTCTTCACTAACCTGTTTAAGACTCTGATAAGTCGTTTTGTATCGTCAAAATGCAACCCGGTTGTAGGCTCGTCTAGCATGTAAATAACATGACCTGACTTGCGTTTGCTGAGTTCACGGGTAATTTTGATTCGCTGGCTTTCTCCACCAGAAAGCGTAGTAGAACTTTGCCCTAACTTGATATACCCCAAACCGACATCCATCAATGTCTGCAGCTTGTGTGAGATAATTGGAATATTTTTGAAGAAAGCTGATGCTTCTTCCACTGTCATATCCAAAACTTCTGCTATGTTCTTGCCCTTGTAAAGTACTTTGATTGTTTCTTTGTTGTATCGTTTTCCATGGCACTCATCACACTGGACATAGACGTCGGGTAAAAAGTTCATACTGATGCGCAAAACTCCGTCACCATGGCAGGTTTCACATCGACCCCCTTTCACGTTAAATGAGAAACGTCCCGGAGCGTACCCATGAGCCCTAGCCTCCTTAGTGGACGCAAAAAGCTTCCTCACTTGATCAAAAAGTTTAGTGTAAGTAGCAGGATTGCTTCTGGGAGTCCTTCCTATGGGATCCTGATCTATGACTATAACATTTTTAATGAAAGAAGGAAACTCTATAGAACTATGCTTTCCGACTTTTTCAACACGTTCACCAAACATCTGCTTCAAAGCGGGCATTACTGTTAGGTTCATGAGCGTGCTTTTTCCTGAACCTGATACCCCCGTAATTCCACATAAAACTCCAAGAGGCAACCATACCTCAAGCTTTTTGAGATTGTTCTCCTCGGCTCCTGTGACCTTTATGTATCCAACAGGTTTTTTTCTCCTCGACGGAACCTCAATGTTCAATTCTCCCGAGAGATACTTCCCCGTTAGGCTCTTCTTGTTAGTCATAATTTCACATGGCGAACCTTCAGAAACAACATGACCACCGTGAACACCGGCGCCTGGACCCATATCAACGATATGGTCTGCGCTCAGCATGGTTTCTTCATCATGCTCCACTACGATCAATGTGTTTCCCAAGTCTCGCAACCGCCGCAGCGTACTTATCAGTTTAGCGTTATCCTTTTGATGCAAACCAATGCTCGGCTCATCTAGGATATACAACACACCCATAAGATTGCTGCCAATCTGAGTTGCTAAGTGAATCCGCTGCGCTTCGCCACCGGAAAGCGTGCGGGCTGCTCTGGAGAGCGAAATATAACTCAGTCCAACATTATTAAGGAAACTCAACCGCTCATTAATTTCCTTAAGCACTTGCTTGGCAATAGTGGTTTCTCTCTCATTCAACTTTAACCGCAAATTCCTGAAAAAATCCACAGCTTTTTCGATTGAAAGATCAGTTATGTCAATAATGTTTTTATTCAAGATTCTCACAGCGAGAACCACCGGGCGCAAACGTTTACCCTTGCAGGTATCACATACACGAGATTTCATAAATTTTTCAATGTCCTCTTTTCGCCATTCGCTCCCGGTTTGTTGATACAACCTCTTGGTTTGGGGAATCAAACCTTCCCAACCGTCACGCATCCACATGTTAGCACCGTTCGACCAGTTTCCACTTAAAGGTTCTTTGTCTCCATACAAGAGCACTTCAAGTTGTTTTTCAGTGAATTGACTAATCGGGGTGAAAAGGTCAAACCCATGTTTTTTACCTACAAGAGCCAGTTGTTGGGATCTCCAAGTAAGATCCATCCTGCCATAAACTCGCAGTGCCCCATCCATAATACACTTGTTTTTGTCCGGAATTATGAGGTCAGCTGAAACCTCCTTGATTTCACCCAATCCGTGACAGGTAGGACAAGCCCCATAGGGCGAATTAAATGAGAACATACGTGGTTCCAGGCTTTCAAAAACTATCTCTGGATGATTTGGGCAAGCACCAAAGGTACTGTATATCGTTTCACCTCGAAATCGCTCCAACTCCCGCGTCTTGCATACATCAACGTTTTTCGCGTCGATCACAATCATTGTTCCTTTGCCTAGTCGTAACGCCTGTTCTACTGCTTCTGCAATTCTGGAACGCTCTTCCTCATCAGTTTTGACTGTATCTATGACTGCTTCTATCCAGTGTTTTTCATAGCGGACCAGGTGTACATCGTCCTTGATCGTATCGCTATCGTAGATTTTCTGGTCCACGCGGATTTTGGTGTAACCATCTTTTTTTAGCTCGTCTAAAACCTGCTCATGTGTGCCCTTCATACCCCTGATTACGGGCGCTAGGAAAACCAATTTTTTACCTTGCTCGGTCATAACTAAACTGGTGATGTTCTCTGGACTCTGAGGGCGGATCGAACTTCCGCATCTGGGACAGTGATGAGTGCCGATACGGGCGAAAAGCAAACGGAGGTAATCGTAAATCTCAGTAACTGTTCCCACCGTAGAACGGGGATTCTTGCTTGTGCTCTTCTGCTCAATTGAAATCGCCGGCGAAAGCCCTTCTATCGAATCAACGTCTGGCTTTTTCATCAAACCAAGAAACTGCCGAGCATAAGCAGATAAGCTCTCCACGTACCTGCGCTGCCCCTCAGCATATATTGTATCAAAAGCTAGAGTGCTCTTACCCGAACCAGATAAGCCAGTAATCACGATTAACTTGTTTCGGGGCATTGCCACATCGATATTCTTTAAGTTATGTTCACGAGCACCTTTAACGAAAATGCTATCTCTCATTATATCATACCTATGCTTAACTGTCAATGGGTAGAATAATCCAAAACCTTACCCATTTCAACTTTATTGTAATTTTAATGTAATTTTCTATCACTTCTCACGTCTTCGTCTTCAATGACCTCGAGAGATCCCTGATAGTATCTCTGAGTTGGATTGCCCTCTCAAAATCCAGTCTCTCAGCAGCCTCTCGCATTTCAGCGTCAAATTCAATTATCTGCCTTTGAACATCCGACTTAGCCATGTGTTTGATGCCTTTAATTATTCTCTCTTTCTGGGAAACCTTTTTCACAATAGTCTTTGGAGTAATTCCGTGGATTCTGTTAAATCGCATCTGGAACTTGCGCCTGCATTTTGTGATTTCCATTGCTTTCTTTATAGACTGGGTTTTAACGTCGGCATAGAGGACTACTTTGCCGTCTACATTCCTTGACGCACGCCCGATGGTTTGGATAAGGCTGCGTTCGTCCCGCAGGAAACCTTCCTTGTCTGCATCCAATATGAATATTCTGGCAACTTCTGGTATATCTAATCCTTCGCGGAGAAGGTTGATTCCCACAAGAATGTCAAATTCTCCGACACGCAACTGTCGTACAAGTTCGATGCGATCTAAACTATCCACTTCAGAATGCAAATATCGCACACGAAACCCTTCTTTGACGAGATAGTCAGTTAAGTCTTCTGCCATCCGCTTTGTCAAAGTCGTTATTAAGATACGGTTGCCCTCATCAATCGCTTTTTTCGCTTCTTGCATGAGATGTTGCATCTGCCCCTCAATGGGGTGTAGCTCGACCGCAGGATCCAATAAACCTGTAGGTCTTGTAATCACCTCTACGGGTGCTCCGCTTAACTGTAACTCATAATCTGCAGGAGTAGCCGAAACAAAGAGGGTTTTGCCCATTTTCTGCTCGAACTCCTCGAATTTGAGGGGGCGATTGTCGAAAGCGCTGGGCAAGCGGAAGCCAAAGTCAACAAGGTTCTTTTTACGAGCGTAGTCCCCGTTATACATAGCCCGCGCCTGCGGGATTGTCTGATGGCTTTCATCAATTATTAGCAAGTAATCCTTCGGAAAGTAATCCATTAAAGTGAAAGGGGGTTCTCCGGAACTGCGACCGTCGAAATGTCTGCTATAGTTTTCCATTCCGCTACAGAAACCCACTTCCCTTATCATCTCCAAGTCGTAGTTGGTTCTCTGTTTGAGCCTCTGAGCCTCAAGAGGAGGCAACATAGGCAATCGGTCTTCGAGTTCTTGCCGTATTTGGCGGAGAGCACGATCTTGCTTTTCCTCTGGAACTACATACTGCCTTGCTGGATACAAGACAACTTCGTCGATGACTCCTTTCGAATTTCCGGTGATTGGGTCGACTTCCTTGATTTTCTTGACTTGGTCTCCTCCCAGCTCGACGCGCAGCACATCGTTTTCATAAGAAGGTATCACATCCACAACGTCCCCTCGCACACGAAACCTCCCAGGCTCTAGCAACATGTCGTTTCGTTTGTATTGCATATCAACTAGAGCGTGAATAAGGTCTTTTCGCGCCAATGGTTTGCCATTTCTGAGTCCAAGAGACATTGTTTTAAAGTCTTCAGGGTTACCCAAGCTATAGATGCAGCTTATACTAGCGACTATTATTGTATCCCTTCGGCTAACGATACTGGAGACCGCGTGCATCCGCATTTTCTCTATCTGGGCGTTTACGCTGGAATCTTTTTCTATATACAAATTCGTCGTTGGCAAATATGATTCGGGTTGGTAGTAATCGTAGAAGCTGATGAAGTACTCCACACGATTGTGAGGGAAAAAATCTTTGAGTTCGGCGTAAAGTTGAGCAGCAAGAGTTTTGTTATGGGCTATGATAAGGGTAGGCTTTTGCAATCTCTGAATTAGGTTAGCCATAACGAAAGTTTTGCCGCTTCCCGTAATGCCGAGCAATGTCTGTTTTTCTTTTTTGAAGAACCCATCGACTAGTTGATTTACTGCAATTTGTTGCCCAAGTGACGGCTTGAATGGAGCGATAAGTTGAAATTGCATCGCGCTTATTGTGAGCGGGGGGTTATTTTTTTGCTTTGCGGAATTTTCAACTGTTTTTTAGTGATTGTTGCAAATGCAAGCAGGAAGTCTTGTAAGATATATTTTCCAAAAAAGGTATTGATAGAGCTGAAATTTTAACTTCAACAGATTGAATCCTAATTTCAGACAACAATTCTATTTGTTTTATGCCTGTTATCAAAAATCTTGTTGTTAAATAAAAGAGGAGTCGTTGAGTGTGAGGATATAGCCACTTGCAACGCAGCCTTAAATCTTAAGAAAAAAGCATGCTTATTCATCCGCGTTATAAGGGTCTTTTATGTTTGGTGTTTTTTTGGGGCAATTCGCGAATTTATTAAACGGAGAAAAGGCTTTAAAAAAACAATATTTGGTTCATTGCATTTCGAATTTGCCGTCGCAGCACATGGGACATTTAGGCGGATATTCTTCTGAAATAGTCTGCAACACGTATCCGCAGTACCAACAGAGCCAAATGTTGCATTTCGGACAGCGCTTGTAGCCTCCGCCAATATGCTTCCCGCACGCGTCACATGGTCTCGCTAAAAAGTCGGTCATGTTCGTGTCACCTTTTTAGTAAAAAACGTTTGCGAGAGCCTTGTTTCTGCTCAGAAAACACGCAAGGGATAATCGAGGATATGCTCTGCAATTTAATGCTGAATACTAAAATGCGCGCACGTAAAAATGTGGCTTTGTTGAGAGTGGAGATATATCCACTTGCACCGAGGCTACCTCACTCCACATGTGTTTAAGCTACCAGGCCGAACGGAAGGGCTATTTTGGTTTCAAATAAGCACACAAACACAACAGAAGGACAAAGGTTCTCCTAAACGCTAGTAGTCAATTACTATTATTATGTATATTTACTCATCTGGCAGTTACAAATGACTTCTGCGGTATTAGTAATTATCCGCCTAACCATGCACCTATTATCAAGAGAGCTGAATAAATGAGGGCTCCAGCAACGAATAGGCTATAATTTTTTCCTTCACTTTTCGGAACTTCATCTTTTACAGCGTTGAAAAGAATGACGCCTAGTATCACGCCTAACAACAAATATCCCTCAGAGGGGTTTTCTGGAAAAAACACGGAGATACCCCAGCCTACTAGGGGCAATATACATGCAAGGTATCTTCCAAACCGTATGTACAGGCGTTTGTAGTGCTGTTCCATGGTGTCATCCAAGATAATGAAATGTAGAGACAACGCAGCCGTATAGAATAGCAGGGACAACGCTCCAACTTCGGCTTCAAACCTTAAAATATATCCTATTATCAAATTCAAAAACGCAATACTGACAAAGTGGATAGCGAAGGCACGTTTTGAAGCGGAAACACGCTCAATTTCTATACCTACTTTTATGTGCTCACTTCTGCGTGAGTACAACGCAAAATGCTCCAAAATAAAAAATCCCATAAATCCGATGAAAGCCAATCCAGGAACAGCTAGAACCTCCAGAAAAGGGGGAATTTCACCAAATACCGTTCTAAGATGGACACGTGTAGTCTCAAGTCTGGGCAGCAGATCGAGAAAAACATAAGCAGCGCTTATCCCTCCAAAAAATGAAAGCATCTTGCTTCTGTGCCTTTCAGAGTAGCGGTAAATTCTATTTGAAAGAAGATGTATTAAGGTAAAAACCGTTGCAGAAAAAAACGCTGCTAACACTACATCGCCATTAATCATAATTACAATTAAAAATCTCAAGACTTAATATTTTTACTTACGGCCCGCTGTTTCTTGTTGGCCGTGGTTTGGTTGGTTGGACTTAATTTTAGTCTAAAAAGAAAAGGGAAAAAGGCTAACTGTGAATATGAAAAAACTCTTTACATTCGTGCCTCTAGGCTCAGATACAGTTTTTAACCAATTTGGTTCAATCCTATTAGAGCGTTGACTCCTGAAGAACCGCTTGTTGAAAAGACGCAAACTCTTATTGTCATCTCAGAAGGCAGACCATTCAAAGAGGAACCGTATGCTTTCTTATTCTTTAATACTCAGCCCCGGAATCTCGAAAAATTGCAGGAAACGCTTCAGAACATACCAGGAGTTTTGTCAGCTGACACGGTTTTTGGACCCTACGACGTAATATGTGCGGTAAGAGTGAGAAACAAGATTGAGCTTAAGCAACTTGTTGAAAGAATAGAAGAGGAAGTTTCAGATGTTCAAGGAATAGTAACTGAAATAATAGCTCCATTTTACTAACAGTTGAATTCCAAACGTATTAAGCGACAGGATTCTATCGGTACTGTCATAGTTGCAGCGTGAAATGACTTCCTGACTTCTTTAATCATCTGAAAATGAATACGCAGTAGATAAACAGATATATTGGTTGAATTACGCTTCCAATGAATAAAGGGAGGAACCAAAAAAATGTTGGAACAGCTAGGAATTATAGGAAACATAGCTGTTCTTATTGCCTCACTGGCTGTCTTAATCAAAGCCAGCAGCTTAACAATCACTAATTCAGTTAACCTAGCAAGCGTAACTGGCTTGGGAAAGACCAAAATTGGATTCATGCTTGTTGCTTTTTCCACTTCTCTTCCAGAACTTGTTGTTGTCACGTTCTCTATCATGAATCCTAAGACTATCGGGATTTCAGTTGGTAATGTTCTAGGGTCAAACATAGTAAATATATGCTTGATACTGGGAGTGAGTTTTCTTATAATGGCTACAAAGTATCCTGAAAGCGCAGGGTTTTTTACTAGAATGGCTAGAAATGAAGTGGGAAATCTTAATTTTGGACTTTTTGTTGCATCAATAGTTCCTTTGATTTTGCTTTATGTTGGCTATGCAAGTCAAATTGCGGGATTCTTACTAGTAGCACTCTTTGTTTATAATATGTATGACCTTACCAAAAAAAGAGAAATTGTGGAGGAAATTTCTGATGCAGCAGAAAAAAATGAACTTAAAAAATACGTTACCAAAGCTTTCTTAGGTATCATCGGAGTTGTAGTCTGCGCCTATTTTATAGTGGAGTCAGCATCTTTCTTGGCATTAAGTGTAGGTATTCCTCCAATAGTTGTTGGAGCTACTGTAGTAGCTTTCGGAACTAGTGTTCCAGAACTCGCGACAAGTTTAGATTCTGTCAGGAAAGGTTTCCTGGATCTTGCTCTTGGAAACGTTATAGGAAGCTGTTTTATAAATATCACTTTAATTTTAGGATTGAGTTTTCTGCTGTCTCCTTTTAACGTAGACATATCAGCTTTTTCAAAATTAGCAATTTTTTCATTAATATCTAACATTGTATTAGGGTACATACTACAGAATACAAAGGTAAGCAAACGTGAAGGAACACTTCTAATCGCTATTTACATAATATTTTTGGCGATAAGTTTAAGCCCCTGAATAATATCCATCGAATGATAAGCTCATTTCAGATGTGCTAGTTTTCACTTCACAAACATTCCAAGATAAAATGAGGGTTTTTGTTGAGAGTGGAGATATATCCACTTGCACCGAGGCTACCTCACCTCGGCCACTATTTGGAAGGCTTCGTCGCCTTTTTGGTGTTTACTTACGTTTGCGGAGAAATATTAAGTTGTCTTTTTTGCAGACTTATTCAAAAACAGATTACAACAATGATTTGACTTCTTCAGGTTTTTCAGCGACCCTGACAGGGATTGGAACTAAACAGTATGAAAATTTAAAACTGCATAGCGCCTTACTATTTGTTAGCTCTCTATGCTGTGGGGATAAGCATGAACAAACAATACAGATGGCAAATCTCAATTATTCTTTCTATATCCATTCTTTGTTCATCCATCGGATTGGGAGTAAATGCACAAACCGGAGACTTCAACTTGGAAGCTGAACAAAACTGGGATACTTACAGTATAGGCGGCACATGCGTCTATGGAACCAATAACATTTTCGTAGGAGACGTTGACGGCGATGACATTAAGGAAATATTAACTGGAGGCTTAGCGTATAACACTTCTAACGGTTCTAGAACTGCCAGTGAAGCTCCGCTCAAGTTATGGAATTGGAACGGACAAAATATCACCCTCAAAGCAAGTGCTAATTGGATGGGAAATATTTTGTGTCTTTATGCTGCCGACTTCGATGGCGACAAAACAGTTGAGATCATTACGGCTGGATCTTGCAGAAATGAAACTGGTAATTACACATCGTCTTGTCTTAGAATTTGGGGTTTAAACAATCAGGAGTTGAGCCTAAAAGCACATTACGAAGGAGCATCCGCTAGGTCCATCGTCGTTAGCGACGTAGATAAAGATGACATATCTGAAATTGTTACGATTAACACATTACGCAAAAATAACATAGATACTGGCCAGCTTTGTTTATGGCACTTCGAAGATAACGCTTTAAGTTTGGCTGGAAAGTTAGAACTTGATATGGCTAATGTAACAAACGCTAATTCCGTATACGCCAGCGACTTGGACAACGACGGAAACATCGAGATTATTGTGGGCGGGTACTCCGATAACCTCAACAATAGTAAGGGGCAACTTAGCATATGGCAATGGAACGGGCAAAAATTCTCCTTAAAAGCAAACAAAAACTGGCAGCTTATTCCTGAAATTTACGCTAAAAATATAGCAGGCGGCGTTCAGGGGAACACAATTGTAAACAACGTGAAAGCAGCCGATTTAGATGGAGATGGCTTTAACGAAATAGTTTCTGGCGGGTTTGCTTTTGATGGGGAAAAAATTAATGCTCAAATTAAAGTTTGGCGCTGGGATGGACGTTTTTTAACGGAGTTGGATAGCCAAGAATGGGCAACCGATTATCTAACCGAAGTGAAATCCTTATCGCTTGATGATGTCGATAACGATGGAAAAACTGAAGTTGTAGCAAGCGGCATAACAGCGGTTGAAGCAAGCTTCAAAAACAGCGATGCCCTCCACGACCGAGGACAACTCACAGTCTGGGAATTTAACGGCTCAGCTCTGAGCTTAAAGCAAAGTATAGAGTGGACTTTTGACGATGGGGCGTGCGCTTGGAACGTGGGCAATGGTGATGTTGACAAAGATGGTGTTTTAGAAATTATAACTGTTGGCTGCACAGCACTGGGCAACTTGTGTGACCCTGACATGCGGATTTGGTCAATTGCGTCAGTAAATACCGCCCCAAATTACTTGCCATACGCGCTTGTAGCAGGAGTACTTGTAATAGCATCTGTTTTGTCTACCCTTGTTTTCGCTTGGCGAAAAAAGAGGATTGGTTGTGGGAGACGTCTCCACTGATAGGCGAGTGTACCTCACCCCGGCCACATTTCCATGCTTTTGGATGATTTCGGCCACCTTTGCATGGTCTCGTTACTGTCATGACAAACACCTTATTTTCGTTTTCGGAGGATTTTGTTTTATGATTAGCTTTGGCTTTTTCCTCATCATCCAAAAGAAAACGTAAAAAAGAGAAAACAGGCTGAAAATTCGATTTTTTTTATCCTACTATATGAATAGGTTTACATCTGCATCTGCTGCAATGCTGAGGAATGTGGCAGCACCAACCATGTCGTCAATTTCTGGTACAAGGTCTTCTTTCTTAACTCCGAACATTTCCATCGTTGGAGTACATGCATAAATCTTGCATTGACCAGATTGCTTGAGGCGTTTAAGCATCTCATAGGGAGATGGATATTTCATTCGTTCAAGGTTTTTGCGCATGGTCTCTTCAAGATGTTTATAATCTCCAGGTAACGTTGTTCTTTCCATAGTTCCTTTCACTAGGCTCTGCAAACCCCAGAATGTGAAATACATATGTGCTTCCCATCCCATGGCTACAGAAGTAGACGCCAAAATGAAGGCGCAATAAAGCTTATCGATGGTTCCACTTTGTACTACCAAGGCTAGTTTCTTTGTTTGACTCATTTTGCTTTTCACCTCCCATTGGCGACGTTGATTAAGATTAAACGACATCTAAAGACTGAATATTGAACAAACGATATTAAAGCGATGACAAAGACGAATAAAGGTCTTATGCCTTGCTCATAAAAAAATTGAAGGTTGAAGTAGTGTAGGAGAGTGGCCTATTTTTCTTTGGCTTTTTCTTTTTTGTATTGTTTAGCACGAGTTTGACAACAAAAAGTGTAAGTCTTTCCGTCAATCTCAGTGGTATAATTTGCGAGCTCACAAGATTCATCAGTTTTTGTATCACAACTTTTACACTTAGTTTCTACTTTCTTCATTATTACACCTCTTTCAGTTCTTGGTTTTTTCTCTATAATCTTCTATAGCTGCGTGAAGTGCATCAGCTGCCAAATTGGAACAGTGCATTTTCACTTTTGGAAGACCTCCCAAAGAGTCAGCTACACTTGCACGAGTGATTTTCATTGCTTCTTCTAACGTTTTTCCCTTGGCAAGTTCAGTGGTCATGCTGCTTGTGGCTATGGCAGCTCCACACCCATATGTCTTGAATTTTATGTCCTCGATACGATTGTCTTTAACTTTTATGTACATTGTCATTAAATCTCCGCAGACAGGGTTACCGACTGTGCCTATACCGTCTGCATTTGGGATTTCACCCATATTTCTCGGATTTCTAAAATGTTCCATCACTTTATCCGTATACATTAACTATTCAGCTCTTTAGGTGTCAAGGGGGACATGTCTCTCAATCTCTTTACTATATCTGGCATAACGCTCTTCAATTTATTTACATCCTTTTGCGTATTATCTCTTCCCAATGTTAACATCAATGAGCCATGCGCTTCTTCGGGTCGAAGTCCGAGGGCAAGCAAAACATGTGAAGGTTGCAAGGTTTTTGCTGCACATGCTGACCCAGAGGACGCATATATTCCCACAATATCTAGACTTAGCAGGATTGATTCTCCTTCTATGAAGCTGTATCTTACTGATACGTTGTCAGGTAGTCTTTGGGTTGGATGACCATTTAGATATGCATATGGTATAGGGTCAATCAGACCTCTAATTAGGTCGTCTCTGAGTTTAGTTATTCTTTTGCTATGTCGTTGCATTTCTTTTTGAGCGATTTCTGCGGCTTTGGCAAAACCAAGAATACCCGCAACATTTTCGGTTCCTGACCGCAATCCACGTTCTTGACCCCCACCTTGGATTATCGGTTCTATTGATGTACCCCTTTTAATGTACAATGCCCCAACTCCCTTGGGTCCATACATGTCATTGCTGGATATTGTTAATAGGTCAATGTTTTCAGCTTGTACATCTATTGGGATTTGACCGCACGTTGCTGTCGCGTCAACATGCAAATAAGCATTTTTTGTGTGTACTATTTTGCTGATTTCCTTAATGGGTTCAATAGTTCCTATTTCACCGTTTGCATACACAACGGAAACTAGTGTAGTGTTATCATCTAACTCCGTTTCAAGCTTATCTAAATCCAAGAGACCAAATCTGTCCACGGGGAGAAAGACTGCTTGAAAGCCTTTTTTCATCATTAGTTTACAGGGGTTAACGATTGACATATGCTCTACGCTAGATGTTAGAATTTTTGTCCCTCGGTTTTTGTTTCGACTAGCTATGCCCTTGATGGCTAAGTTGTTACTTTCTGTAGCTCCAGAAGTGAAGATAATAGTCTCTGGTTCTTCTGCGTTGACAAGTTTAGCTACTGCTTTTCTACTTATTTCTAATGCTTTTTTTGCTTCTTGTCCCAAAGTATGAAGAGATGAAGGGTTCCCAAATGATGAATTCATATAGCTCAGCATTTCATCAATTATTCTTGGGTCAACTGGTTTCCCCGCTGAATAATCCATGCAAATTCTTCTCTCTCTTTGGGAGTTCATTTCAAGTTATCCTCAGTAAGTCTACTTCACTTTTTTAATTATTATCCGAGTTACATTTCCTTCTTGAACGCTTTCCACAATTTCTTGACCCAAATTCTCAGCTAGATGTTCAATGTCTGATTTTGCCGCTGGGTCATCAGCTGTGATTTCAAGAGTTTCTCCGATTTCCATCTCGTCTAGTTGCATTCGAGTTTTAAAAACTGGCTCGGGACAAAAAAGACCTAAGCAATCTAGTGTTTTATCAGCTTTGATATTCATAATTCTCTTTTAATGAAGAGGGTCAAGCTAACAATAAAGGTTTCGTCAGCAGAAACCAGTAGGCACAACTAAAAAGGAAAATTGGTTGTGGGAGACGTCTCCACTGATAGGCGAGTGTACCTCACCCCGGCCACATTTGATGGACTTTCCGTGATTCCGTAACAGTTGCTCATTGTCCTTATTTTCATTTGCGGAAAAGCTATACAGCGTTTATAACAACGAAGTCTCGAAGCCGATTTCATAGAAATATAAAATGGAAAAATTAAGGAAAAAAATGACTTCTAACTCATTATTTTAGACCAGCTTAATATCTTCGGGGTGGTCTTCTTTTTGAAAAGCATTCTCGGCAGTATACTGGCCTGCTTTCGTCAGGTTTGAATGGAACTTCACATTCTTGGCCGCAATCAGCGCAGACTGCCTTGTGCATCT
>CAZJBY010000046.1:0-15557 GCA_964544495.1 uncultured Candidatus Bathyarchaeia archaeon | reverse complement strand
CCCAAGGTTTAAGGACGAGGTGCAAGTGGCGAGGTCTTCAAATTCCTTCCAACGAGCACGCTTTTTTCAAGTTTCAAAATTGCAGTGGGTGAAATTTTATTTTATCGATTGGTCACGATATTCCAAATACGGTGATGTGTAAGCACTCGAAATAATTGCTTTATTAATACATGCCATAATCCTTGTGAATAAAAGCGAAAGACAAGGAAAGCCGAGGAGAAAAAATGAGCAATTGGAGAAAACACAAGAAATCAACATTTCAAATTAAAAACCTCTGTCAAAAGATAGAACAAGGTAAAATTGGAAATTACTCAATGTTTGACGCTTGGATTCCAATTAAAGATGCAGAAGCTGAAATTAAAAGGTTGAAACAAGAATACGCGCATGCAATACTCAGCCTCAGAAGGCAGAATAACAAGATTAGAGCTCGCTGATTAGCGCGCGCAAAAAATACTCTTTCCTGCTTTATCGGATAATTCTATGACATATTCTTAGATTCACGGAAGCATTTTCGGGGTACAAGGAGCAAAGTCACTGACAAAGCAAAGGTTGGCTCAGAATTTACCGCGTAGGGCGAATAAATATCAGGCTATTAAAGGCGGCATTTGCGTCGATTAAACACTTAACATAATAAACCCATAAGCATATAAGTGAGTATACATATAATATATTGTGTGGATAAGCGAGTTAAAGGTGAATGAAAAATGATAACAAAAACAAACGTGAAACTTGGAGTCGGGCAATTCGCTTATTGGAAAGACTTCTGACACGTCGAACCGTGCACAAAAACTGATAAGAGTTGATTAAAAACGGGTCGAATATGCGTGGAAATCTCGGATCAGCTGGAAAAGCAACTCAGGTTCAAAACTATCGAGAGATTCGGCGGAAAAAAAGGCGATTTATCCAAAGCAGTCAAAGAAGCAATAAGAACGTGGATCGCCAAGAAAGAATAGATTCTAAAAAAGCTGCTTTCCAGCGCCGGAATAAAACGGCGGCAACAAAAAAAGTAACCCAGTCGATCCAAAATGAGCCCTAACAACATGTGATTTCCTTTTCGGGGATTCATGTAATAGATTGAATGAGGTTAGAAAAATTAATTTAAAATTTAACAGAGGTGAAATATTATGGCGGATATAGTAGATACAGCGGTTGCTGCAGGTTCGTTCAAAACTCTTGTCACAGCTGTCAAAGCAGCCGGATTAGTCGACACATTAAAGAGCAAGGGACCATTCACAGTTTTCGCTCCTAACGACGACGCATTTGCAAAATTGCCAGAAGGCACAGTCGAAGGCTTGCTCAAAGACATACCAAAACTAACAGAGATTCTGAAATATCATGTGGTTAACGGCGCGGTTCCAGCTACAGAGGTTGTTGTACATAAAAACATAACAACTCTGCAAGGACAAGACGTAAAAGTCGACGCGGCAAAATGGCACCTACACAAAAACCCAAAAATCAACGATGCCAACGTTCTAAAAACTGATATAATGACAGATAACGGCGTAATCCACGTAATCGACAAGGTGTTATTGCCAAAGTAAAGATAGGAAAAAACACCCCTTATTTTCCATTTTTGTTACAAAATGATAAGTTGACCCAATGTCAGAAAAACTAAAGGTAATGGCTGAATTAAAGAAAAAATAAGTTTGGTAAACATGTTAAACTGTTCAGAAAAACAAAATAGTCCTTTCAGTTTGACCTGGTAGCTTAAAAGCATGTGGAGTGAGGTAGCCTCGGTGCAAGTGGCTATATATCCACTCCTAACAAAACCCACATTTTATCGAATTTCTGATTAATTTTTAGTGGAAGCTTTCCAGACAAAAAAGTAATTATTTGTCTTTTTTACTTTTTTGAGTTTAGCCTGAGTCGAGATTAATGCATTTAACTTTAATAGAGCATTTTCACGATTTCTGCATGCGAAAGAACCTGGTTATTTTATGCTTTATGAGTGTTTGAGATATCTTAACGGTTGCTGTGGGGCTTCGCGTGCGCGATATGTCGATTATGGATTTATTGTTTATTCGGAAATTTTGTTTATAGCTTGTTTCTTGCATTTTAAGACACCCGATAAGAAATGGAGAAGGCTGAGAGGATATTACATGTTAGACCTTAGAGACAAGTCTTACTACACGTCGCAGGCGATCATCGCGGCGCGCAACGAAGAACCCGGGATAGGACTTACCATCGCAGAGCTAAGCGATAACCTGAGCCATCTGCGAATTCTTGTAGTCGATGGCCACAGCCACGATAGGACTGTGGAAATCGCAAAAAACTGCGGCGCAGAAATCGTTTTTCAGGAAGGCATAGGCAAAGGTGACGCCTATACACAAGGACTCGCGCATCTGGATTCGTTTGTAGATTACATAGTTTTCATCGATGCTGATTACACATATCCAGCAGAATATTTACCACGCATGATAGATATACTGAAAAGGAACCCACGTGTTGGAATGGTTTGCGGAAACAGAATCCATGATAAGACGGATAAGAAAGCACTACTTGGTCAATTCCACATCGGAAACAGGTTTCTGCGTTTCGCGCACAATCTGCTTAACGGCGTAGCTTTGGCTGACCCACTGACAGGACTCAGAGTCATCCGCGCTGAGGTTCTCCGCGACTGGACGATAAAGTCAAAAGGATTCGACATCGAGGTCGAATTGAATAAGCAAGTAGAAAGAAAAGGATACGAAATAGTTGAAGTACCAATAGGATATCGACCAAGGCTCGGAGAAAAGAAACTGAAAATAAGAGACGGCCTCATCATCCTGAAGAGGATTCTCATAGAAACCTTGGAATAACGCAGAAGTAAGTGATGAGCCGTATCGACCCGTTTTCCTATCTCAGCAGATTCTTTTTTTTCTTTAACGCACTCTTTATTCTCTCAAATCGGCTAATCGCAAAAACGTTACAAAAAATAGTGGAGGTTTGATTTACCCAGTGCCAGTTATGACGATATCGACGCTGAAGCCGTTGATTCCGCTGATGCTTTCCGACACGCTCAGCGTAATTCTGGCCGTTGTTACCTGATCAGCGGTTAGTGGAGTGCTTTCTCTATTCCATGTAAGAGTTAATGGTCCATCCGCGCCACTTGGATTCCAGTTTATGGCATTCATGCTTAGCGTTATCGGGGTGCTGCCAGTGTTTTTGACGTATATCGTTCTCGTTACCGAGTCGCCAGGTGAAATTGTTCCCCAATTTATCGACGTCAGGTTGTGCGTGCAAGAGCTGTCGGAGAAGACACCCACGTTTACTGTTGTGATGCTGATACTGCCTGAAGAAGGCACAACCTGGTTTATGCTGAGCAGACCAGCGGTAGTGAATGTCAAGATTATCCCTGCCGTTACGATGGCTATCAGCACGCCTTTTGATAGTTTTCCACGCATCATTATTTCCCTCACCAAGCAAGTCTTGCGTCTTAAGTGTTAATAAACGTTGTTGTCGACGTGCACTACATCAATACACAAAGCCGTCAAACCCCCAGAAACACGAAATTTAAAAAAATTGTGATTACACCCTGACAGCCACACATGGTTTTATATAAGTCCAAGCAACTTAATATAAGAACTTCTAAACTAATACTGAGGGCTATAAAACTAGGAGAAGGATGAAAGCATTTGCAAGTTATAACCATATATAATGAGGTAACCCCCCCAACGCAGCTATTAGTAGCTGCCCTAAACGAGGAACACGGCATAGGACCAACATTAACGGATTTTCTTGACAACATAGACATGACCCACGTTCTTGTCATCGACGGCAACAGTAATGATAGGACAGTAGAAATCGCTAAGGACTTGGGCGCAGAAATCGTTTTTCAGGACGGCAAAGGAAAAGGAAACGCCGTGGCAAAAGCACTTGATCACATCAACGATAGTGTGAAGTACGTGGTTCTTACCGACGCTGATTACACTTACCCCGCGGAATACGTGCCAAGAATGATCGAAGTTATTCAGAAAAACCCCCAGGTGGGCATGGTTTGCGGAAACAGATTCAACGGCGCCATGGAACCAAAGACCGTTCCCAACGCCTTCTACTTCGGCAACAAGCTCTTAGCATTCGCACATGAACTGTTGAACGGAGTTTCTCTCAGCGACCCTCTCACAGGGCTACGCGTCATCCGGGCAAAACTTCTGAGGAACTGGAACGTGAAATCACAGGGCTTTGACATAGAAGTTGAACTTAACCGCCACGTAAAAAGGCTAGGTTACACGATAGTCGAAGTACCAATCAAATATCGTGAAAGACTAGGTGAAAAAAAACTCAAACTAAGACACGGAGCAACCATTCTAAAACGAATCCTACAAGAAGCCACTTACTAAAGACAACACCACAGGGCAACTCTAACAATTCAAAGCGAGCTATTTCTCTTAATTTCGTCTATAAAAACACATATCGCATAAGTCTTTGTCTATTGTCTGTTTGATTTCATAGTTAAAAAAAGAAGGGATCTTTTCGGCGTTAACAAAGTCTTATAATACATGGTTGACTAAATCATTAGGAGGCGCGTGGATTATGGGCATACACTTAGAGGATTATGAAGGTCTCAAAGAGGCCTATCAAGGAAAATACAAAGGGGATGACTCTTACCTAAAAAAGATAAGCGACGAAGTTAACGCCATAAAAGTCGAGTATAAAGGCTTTGAGACGTATCTGCTGCGATTAAGCAATGAAGCCAAACCAAGAGGTGGCTATAACACGAAATCTTTTCCAAAATCAATAATCGCTTTCTCTGTTGCATCATTAGCCGTCGCAGGCATTGGTCTGTTAGCCTATTTCTTCAAAGTTAAGAAAAAAGGGCGCATACGTATAGGGCTTTAAGAACATTAGCGCTAATTAAAAACGTAAAGATGCTGATTACTATCTAGCTAATACACCTTTTATCTGAGGGCGTGCAGCACTGAAGGTATCTGCGGACAACGCAAAGGGACAATAGTACTTTCTTAGTAAGCAGTTAGAAAAAGGGAAAATCTTACGGACCTGAAATTTCCATTACTGTGATACTTCTATCCAATATTGTAGGCGAGCCATAGTCTCTAAGAAATTGCAGGTTAATCGTGTGTATGCCACTGTTCAATGGGTCTGTTAAGAATTCTAAATGATTTGGCGCCCTTGCTATTCCCGCGCTTGATGAGGCAACCGAGTTCATAGAGGCTGTGCTGTTGTAGTAGTTGTCCACAACTATTCGGGTTTGTAAAAAGCCAGGGGGACTGATGTATACTGAGGCTGAGAACTGAATTAACAATCGAGAGTTCTGTTGGACATTAATGTTCATCATCATCGAAGAGTCGAGTTCTGACATGTTAAACCACTGATCACTCGGATAGTTTTCAGTCTCAAATGTTGTGGTGTTTCTGCTTTGGATCGCCTGTATTATGGAATTGCTTCCATCTGTTCCAGGAATACCCTGTGGTCCTTCCGGCCCAGTTGCTCCTGTAGCTCCGGTTGCACCAGTAGGTCCCATGGGCCCCGTTGCTCCTGGTTCGCCTTGTGGCCCTTGCGGTCCTGTTTCTCCAGTCGTTCCCTGTTCACCCTGAAGACCCTGCTCGCCCTGCGGTCCCTGCTCACCTTGCGGTCCTTCCGGTCCCTGCTCACCTTGCGGACCTGGTTTAGCAGCAAGAAAAGAGCTTGTTACGCCCCCAATCAAGCCTAATATTATGCTGACCACAAGAAGTATTGCAAGAGCTACTTTTTGCTCCATACTTTTGACCGACTCCTAGGCGTGTAAATTTCTTATTTTTTGGATTTAAAAGTTAGGAATTAACAATCTGAATTCAAAATTTAGCAAATATCACCTTTTTCCTATTTGTTTAACTTCTCAAAATACCACGCGCCTTCATTATTAACGTCGTTTCTCCAAGGGCGTACAGCACCATTTTGAAGGTTACCTGCGAAAAGGGGAGAAATTTCAGAGCTTATCGTTGGCAACCTTAAGGAACACCTCCACTTTTTTCAGATTTTCAGCTGCTGTTCTCTTTGGTCTTTGAAGTCTCCAAATTGCTCTAGGAACTTTCTCATTATTGATATGAAGTCTTTAATCTTGTCTAGGCGGAGGTCTCTCTACATTTGAAGTGCTAACATCAGAGCAACACCGTTTTTTCGAGTTTTCCTCCGTTAAGAACCGGGATAAGCAATTCGGTACATATCCGTACCAAGAACTATTGCTACTTCTACCATGTATTGAATGTTTTTGTTTTCGAAATAGAATTTAATAGTCTCTGTTAAAAGAGCGAAGTCTGGATAATTCACTTTTCTAATTCGGAGAAGAAATCCGCCTGAATCGTGGCTACGATTTTCTCCGCTGCATCCCCGTCTCCAAAGGGTGATGTTTCAGGCAATTTCCTTTGATCCTCCATTGCGGCTTCAATAGCGGTTAAAATGTCGCTTTTTTTGGTGCCTACGACTTTGGCGAATCCTGCTTCAACCGCTTCGGGTCTTTCGGTGGACAAACGAATCACAAGGACCGTTTTTCTGATGCTTGGTGCGGTGGCTTCCTCCTGAATTCCGCCAGAATCTGTTATTATTAACCTGCTTTCTTTCATCAAAACCAAGAAATCCAGATAACCAAGAGGTGGAAGAATCTGGAGATTCTCAAGCTTTTCAACTTTTGAATACAGGCTGTTCTGGCGCAGTCTTTTTTGTGTGCGCGGATGCATCGGGTAAACCACGGGCAGAGCTGCTTCTGCAAAAGCCGCTATAAAACTTTTCAGAACAGATAAGTCATCAACGTTTTCGGCTCGGTGAGCCGTGGCTAAAGCAAAATCCTTGAAACGAATGTTTTTCAGCACTTCGGATTTTTTCTCAGCTATTGGCAAATGCTGAAGAACAGCATCTATGACGGTGTTGCCAGTCACGTAGATTTTACCCCAAACGTTCTCGCGCTTCAGGTTCATCTCTGCTCTCACAGTGGGGGCGAATAAGTAATCGGAAAGATTGTCTGTTAAACGCCTGTTGTGCTCTTCGGGCATGCGAAGATCAAAACTTCTCAGGCCAGCTTCCACGTGACCCGCGGCTATGCCTCGTTTATTCGCTGCCAAAGCAGCTGCCAGCACGCTGTTCGTGTCGCCTTCAACCAAAACCATCTGAGGCGCCGTTTTTTCGATCAAACCATCCATGTGCATCATTATCTGTGCCGTCTGCACACCCGGCGAACCAGCTTCAATTTTAAACGAGTGATCAGGGGACGGCAACTCAAGGTCTTCAATAAACTGCTGCGTCATGTTATAATCGTAGTGCTGACCGCAGTGAACAAACTTCATCGGTATCTTGTGTTTCTGCAGTGCCCTAACAACAGGCGCCATCTTTATTATTTCTGGCCTAGTGCCAGCAACAACCATCACTGCCGTCATGTTTCTTCACTAATGTCAAAGGTTAACAGCCAACTTACATTTGTTCTTTGGCATCTTGAAGCTGATTTTCCACAACAGATACAAGGTAACACGAATCTATTTATGAAGCCAGCCTCTGCCGCCTTTCTTAGGCTGCTGTTTTTCAGGCTTTTTTTCTTCATAATAAACTTGGAGTCGCCTTTTTTTCAACGGTCGCTGGTTTGTGATGTTCGTTTTAATGAATTTTGTTAATCCACCGACATGAGGATCTGGCGGAATGAATCTAGCTGGGTTTGCCACTTGGTGTTTTTCCAGGATCTCCTTGAAGGTTGGAGTTTTGAAGTTGCGTGTGGCGTGGATTATTGTGCCTTTCTCAACGAAGAGGTCGCAGTAATCGGCTGTGGCCACGCCTTCGGCTCTTACTTTGTCTTCGACGCGTTCCTGCCACAGTTTTTTCCATTGAATCTTGAGTTCTTCAACCATTTCTTTTTGGGATAGACTCATGTTTATGTTATCCTTCCTGACAGAAGCGGATGAGAGTATTTAACAGGTTAACTCTCATTTTGACTCGCCCCCTGCTCTCTTTCTCCTTCCGAACCGTTCTATTTAAACAGTGCAGAATGAAACATCTATACAGTTTATCTAGAACAATAATATACTTTTCTATAAAACACGTTTTAAACGTCTAAAACAGCCAAGTTTTGCCATAGACAAACACCCAGTTGTTCCGTTTCCGTTTACAAGCTGGCTGCGCAGGCTTTGCAATGTTTAAATTATACTTTGTCCTTAACGAAGTGGAGGAAAAAGTGATGAGCTCCATTCCAGTAAAGAATGTTTTCACGAATAGTTTTTCCACTGTCAACGAGAACGATTCGATATCGAAGTGTTTAGAGTTGTTTAAGAGAGAAATGCCGCCGGTTATAGCCGTCTTGGATGAAAAGGGAAAATACGCGGGAGTTATCTCTAGGCGATGGATAATAAGGTCGAGGCTTGACCCTGCGACGACGAAGGTTAAGACCTTAATGCGTCCTGCGCCTAAGGTTTCGCCGGATTTTTCTCTGAGCAAAGCCGCCAAGTTGATGATTGAAAGTGGGGTGAGGCAGCTTCCGGTTTTTGAAAAGAGCAAGCTTGTGGGGTTTGTAACAGACGAAGATATTATCCATGGCGCTGTAACGCAGGAGTGGGGTAATACTGCTGTTGAGTTGATCATGTCGAGGGCGCCTCAGGTTATTGATGGAAGCAGGTCTGTGGGCGCGGTGCTTAGCCTCTTCAGGGAGCATGGCGTCTCACACGTGCCGGTTACTGACAAGGGAAAGCTTGTGGGCATCATAAGCATACAGGACATTATCGAGCAGATTTTCCAGCCTCGACAAAAGCAGACGCGGGGCGAGATTGTGGGCGAGAAGGTTCCGGTGTTGAGTATTCCAGCGAAGGGAATTATGGCGCAGCCGGTGATTACGGTAGTGCCTGAGACAAGTGTTAAGGAGGCTGAGAAGAAGATGCATGATCAGGATATTTCTTGTTTGGTGGTGCTTTCGAAAGAGAGATTGGTGGGTATTGTGACGAAGTTGGATTTTCTTGAGCCGATTTCGCAGATGGAGGTTCCTGACCGGAAGCTTGCGGTTCAGTTTGGGGTCAAGGGCATTGCGGTTAACCCTGATCAGCAGGGTTTTATGATGGATGAGTTTGCGTCTTTTGCGCGTAAGTACGGTGATGCGCTTGAGTCGGGTACGCTGTTTGTTTATTTGAAGACTCATGGCACGAACCATAAGGGCGTGCCGCTTCTTCACTGCCGTTTGCAGTTGAGGACGGTGAATGGTTCTTTTTTCAGCTCAAGCGAAGGGTTTGGGGTGGAGCCGACGTTCAGGGTAGCGTTGGACCGCTTGGACAAGCGCCTGCTGAGGAGCAAGGAGTTGTCGTATAACCCGAAGTACGCACGGGATTTTCTGCGGAAGATTGGAATGCCGCAGGAAGAGCTTTAGCGTTACAGTGGTATGCGGTTCCCGTCGAAGCCCAGCTTGGATATGCCAAGCTCGTCTTTTACTTGGCGTAGCTGCTGACTCGTGAATACGGGTCCGTCTCTGCACACGCGATATTTGCCTATCATGCAGCTTCCACATATGCCGATGCCGCAGCGCATCAGCCGTTCCAGGCTGGCTTGCAGGGGGACGCCATGTTTTTCGGTGAGGTTGAAGACTTGGCTGGTCATGGGTTCGGGTCCGCACGCGTAAACCATGTCAAATTTCACTATGGCGAGAAGTGTTTCTAGCGGTTGAGTGGCTAAGCATTTTAAGCCGTAAGTGCCGTCTTCCGTTGTCGCGGTTGGCTGCTCAGTGCAGAGAGGATCAAGCTGGTTTAGGAATAGAAGTTCGTTTCGGGTTTTTGCGCCGACGATGAATGAGAGGCGCTTGGTTTTAACGGCGAGCCGTTTGGCGAGGAAGAGGAGTGGCGCGGTTCCTGTTCCGCCGCCTACAAGGAGAACGTTGCCGCTGTTCGGGGTGAAGCTGTTTCCGAAGGGTCCACGCACGCCTATGGTGTCGCCCCGCTTCATGCCGTGCAGGTGGCGTGTGGCGTCGCCGACTGCTTTGACGGTTACGGACACGCTTGCGCCTTCGGCGTTCATTATGCTGAGGGGAATCTCGTCTATGCTTGGTATCCAGAGCATGAGGAACTGCCCTGGCTTTGCTTTGGCGCACTGCTTGTCCGTGAACCTATAAGTTTTGGTTGTCGGGTTTTCGGTTTTCACGCTCTCGATGAGCGCTGTGCGCAGGGTGTTAGCTGCGGTGAGCTTGTCCGACAATTTCTTTTACGCTCCTAAACTTTTTCTTTTTCAAGTACGCGGTTACGCCGCGGTTTACGGCTTGGAACACCGCTGGGTCGTGCAAGGCTATGGCGGTGCCTATCTGCACGACGGATGCGCCCGCTAACATAAATTCGACGGCGTCTTGCCACGTGGTTACTCCGCCACAGCCAATGATGGGCGTTTTCACTTGTTCGTAGATGTCGTAGACTGCGCGGAGGGCAATGGGTTTTATGGCTGGTCCGGAGAGGCCGCCTCGCGTGTTGCTTAGCACGGGCAGGGCGGTTTCGGCGTCGATGGCTATGGCGCGCACTGTGTTCACGGCGGTTAGGGCGTCTGCTCCCGCCGCGGATGCGGCTCGCGCCACTTCCACGATGTCTGTGACGTTTGGGGATAGCTTGACGATCACGGGTTTGCGCACGGCTGCTTTGACTTGGCGTATGACTTGCTTGAGCAGTTTGGGGTTTTGCCCGATTTCTGAACCCGTTTCCTTCACGTGCGGGCACGAAACATTAAGCTCCACGGCGTCCGCTCCTGCTTCTGTGGCGGTTTTTGCCACTTCCGCGTATTCTTCAGCGGAGTAGCCGTAGACGCTGACGATTAGGGGAACTTTTATGACGGTTTTTGTGAAGCTTATTTCGCTTGCGTACTCTGCTATACTAGGGTTAGGTAATCCCATGGCGTTTATTATTCCGCAGTTCGCTTGCACCACAGTTGGGTTAGGGTAGCCCATGCGTGGCGTCAGCCCTACGGATTTGGTGACTACGGCGCCTGCCCCTGCTTTGGCTATGCGTTGCAGGGATTCGGTGGAGTAGCCCAAGATTCCAGACGCTAAGGCTGTGGGGTTTTCAAGTTCTAAGCCTGCAAGGCGAGTGTTTAATGGGTTGCTGTTCAAACGCGTTTTTTCCCCTTTCGTGTTAACCTTAAACGGTTTAGTCTATTCGCCCTTTAAAAAGATAAAGCTTCGTAAAAATCTCTGCTTCCCAGATTAGAACCCTTAAGAAAACATGTCACTAAATCTTATGTAACCCGTATAAGAATCATGGTTTCAATTTGCAAATAAATAAACAAACATTTCTCACAATATTAAAGCGTGTGCCAGAAATTGCAAACAAGCTAAATTTTCTTCAGTTCGCTAATCCGTTGATTTTAGCGCGCACTAGAATGCAACCAATACAAAAGCTACTGGTCACAAGATACATCTAAGATACCACATTCAATAGCGTAAAGTTTCTGAGAACACAAACCGTCGCTAACTCTCAGGGTAAACAATTTCCCCACCGTAATAGCCAAGAATGGTGACTATCGGCACTAAACTCACTGCAATCGACAGGTATACATAACTTAATTCCGTCCCTGCTACGAGTATGTTAGGATCTAGAGATCTCCAGGCGAAACATGCGGTGATTACCGCCAACAAGACAGCAGCAAACGTTAATTTTCGGGTAAAGAGTCTCGTCATCCTTCCTTCATAGGTGACTCTCCAACTGAAAAAGCCAAAAAACGTGGCAACAGGAGCCGATAGAAAACCCAACAAGAGCATGTAATATGACGCTATTTCAAAAGAGGCTTCGCCTGTAAGAATGTATATTATCGATAGGAGGGGAAAAGCGATTGAATAGGCAATGGAAAAATGTACGGCTATCGGATGAAGATGGAGCCTCTGCAGCCATTGGACGAGTCTCGAGTTTGACGGTTCTTCTTCAACGAGTTCACCAACAACAGGGAACTTAACCAAAACTTCTTCTTTGTGAGGAGCAGCCAAAATGCTCGTTGTTAGGTCCTTTCCGGCAGAGTGACGACCTTGATGTGTGCCGTTTGCCCAGAGGCGGCTATTCGAAACGTCGTATACTTCTCCTTTGAAAGCTACATAAACGGGTCTTCCCTCTTCTCCGCTGAATCCCTGCAACTCTCTTTTTGTAAAGCGCCTCAGTCTCTGACTATCAGTCAACCCACTGCCTCACCTAAGCATTGGCGCTAGTTGGAATTAAATAGTTCCCTGATTCTAACAGTCTTCAGTCCCGTGGTGAGTTTGTGTTTCTGTTTTCGTTTAGAAAGTGTCTTTTTCTGGCTGTTTACTCAGCTTGATAGCCTGTTAGATCCATAGCTGAGAAGTAGCTTGTTTTATCGTAAGAATTAAGCGTTGTCGTCTACGAGCTTTTCCGCATTCGACGTTTCTAATACATTGTTCTGCAAAGAAGAATCTTTTAATCGCTGTACACAGCTTCATCTATATTGAGGCAGATTTCAATAAAACAACGTTTTAATACTTCCAACTCTGGAATTCGGTTGACAGATGGGAGGCAGTTTAACGGAGCTTAGACTAAACAGAATGGCTATTTGGTGGAAAGCACTCAGATACCATTTCGTTCCTCCGAGCCTCTTTCCAGCAACTCTCGGCGCGTTGATCGGTTGGGCTGTGAACGGTACCTTTTACACTTTCTTTTTTCTTTTAGTCATAGTAGGCGTGGTTGCCAATCATTTAGCGCTCAATATGGCCGACGATTACTTCGATTTTAAGCACGCTGTAGACCAGTCAAAGCCTGAAGAGAAGAATCCTTACTCTGGAGGTAGCGGTACACTCAGTAGCGGCTCAATTCGTCCTCCAGCCATGTTCAAGGCCTTTGTCCTTTGCTTTGCACTGACCGTGGCGATAGGGTTGTATTTGACGATTTCAAGGGGGGTTCCGGTGCTACTGTTTGGGCTGCTGGGCGTGTTCTGCTCGGTCTTTTACACTGCGCCTCCAATAAGTTTCTCTCACCATGGCCTTGGTGAACTTGGCCAACTTGTATGCTTTGGTACCGTAATTGGCATGGGTTCTTATTTTGTTCAAACTCAAACGTTAACTCTCGAAGCGTTCTTGGCAACACTGCCTCTGGGAATAATGTTGTTCTCGATGATTGTGATAAACGAAATACCTGATTATAAGGAAGACCGCTCCGCTGGAAAACTCACACTCGTAGCAAGGTATGGAAAGCGGCGAGGAGTCAAACTATATGTGGCAAGTTGGGCATGTACATATTTGGTGGTTACAGTGGGGATCCTGCTTCGAGTTTTGCCCTTGACCACTCTATTGGCGTTTGCCTCTCTACCTATAACTCTGAGGTCTATACAAACTCTTCAAGTGAACTATGAAAATCCCTTGAAGTTAGCGCCTGCAAACCTCGATATGATAGTAGCATACAGCATCACGGCTTTAGGTCTAATCGCAGCTTATTCGATTCAGGGGATAATTGAGGGGGCAAATTATCTTCAACTGTTAGTGATCTTGCTCACTCTATCAGTATTCTATATCCCCGCAGTTTTGGCGCTCCAAAAGACAATATCGCGAAAATAGTTAACAGACCATCTAATATCGTAATTGAAGCCTCTCCGAGATAAGCTCAAGCCAAAAAAACCCTATTCGGTAATAAAAATAGTTAGATTATTCTCGGCTTGTGAGAAACCGATGTTGTAAAGCTGTTTTACGTTATGCTAATAACCTTTATACGACTGTGAGACATAATAAATATCTAGTCAAGCAGCACAGGATAAAAAAAGTAGGAAGACGATTTGTATGGTTCTGCCTCAGGACTTCTTAGACACTATGGCATGGGATGTCGCCATAAGCGGGATTCTCTTAGCTGCAGCAGCCATTACACTTCGATATAAGCCATCAACAGCTTTAATCGAAGAAAAAGAAAGGCACCTGAGACTGGGGTTCGCGGCAGCGATAGCTGCATGTGGTTCTTACTTGCTTCTGTCAGGCTTGATTATAAGTTTTACTTGGCCTTTTGCTATTTCAAGTGGCGTTTACAACGTACTCTTTGGTGGAATAGCGACCCTCGGCGGCTTAGTGCTTCTAGCCGGAGCAATAGTTTTATTTTTTAACGCCAATCCGAGACCTGTTGCTTATTTCGCTGCAATAGTGGGTTTATATGGCGTTGTAGATGCGTATGCAATATTGACGTATGAACTTACGTCCGCACCGTTGCTTTCCGCGTTGGGTTACCTCTCTTTTGTGGCTCCTGCACTCCTATCAATCCCCGCTGCTCATCTGGAAAACAAATGGTGGAAAAGGTTGTTCATAGTATTCTTGATCCTATTCGCAGCTGCATGGCTTTATCAAGGTGCAAACTTTACCATTGCACACCTTAACCCGTCATAACAGCCGCACTGTAGAAAGGAAACAAGAAGGAATACATAGTGCTAATGCTCTTTTGTCCGGTCGGATTTCGTTGCTAACACCAAATTCTTCCGACATAACCAGGTGGAATTAAATTTTGAATGACGAACATGTAGACAAATACAACGAAGAATTTGCGTTTGATGCGTTGAAGTACCAGGCGTATCTCAAGGAGGCAAGAACAGAAATCGCCTCGGAGACTTCAAAACTCATTTCCAAGATTAACAGTCTCAGGCTCGGGGAAAAGATTGCTTACGCGCTGCAAACACGGGGAAAACTTCTCAGACCCACATTGGTCCTACTCAGCGGTCAGAGCGTAGGAGGAAAAAGAGAACTTTTGAAAAAGCTTGCTTTGGCAATCGAATTGTTGCACAATGCCACGTTAGTTCATGACGACATTTTAGATAATGACCCCTGCAGAAGAGATGCCCTCGCAGTTCACTCAAAGTGGGGAGTCAGAAGCGCCATCCTAGTTGGAGACGCTTTGGCTTCTCTTTCGCTTAATTTGTCTGCTGAGTATGATAAAGAAATCTCTGAACTCGTTTCTCAAGCATGCCTTTCGCTTTGCGATGGAGAATATATGGACGCCGTGGGGGTAACAAACAAAGTAACTGAACAGTATTATTTTGAAAAAATTAATAAAAAGTCCGCAACCCTCTTCAAGGTAGCCGCCCAATGCGGTGCTATTGCCGGTGGCGGCACGGCATCTGAAATTGAATCTTTAACTAAGTTTGGAGAAAACTACGGAATGGCTTATCAGATAAGCGATGACCTTTCAGACATAGCTTCCATGAAAGACGGCGTTATTCCGGGTCAAAACGACTTACAGATTCTTCCTTTCATTCACCTCTATGAATTGACTGGAAAAAAAGAAAACAGTTTTGAGGTTTTGAGTCCTGAGAAACTTTATGAACTCCTAGTAAGCTCAAACTCTTTGCGATATTGTTCCAACAAGATAAGAGAGTATTTGAATAAGGCTGTGGCAAACCTTGATAATTTGAGGGACACTGTGTACAAGTTTTATCTTGCAGAAATGGCGGAAAAAATAGAACGATACACGAAATAATTATACTTGAAATATGATCACTTTGCTTTTGTGAATTGGTAAATTTCGTTAGGGTTCTTAAGGGGTTTTTTCCCTCTGATTTTGGTGAACTCAATTGGAGTGAAGTACCAGAGCTTCAGCTTGATTCGCTTCAGGTCCATTCTGCTTACGCTCGACTCATTGGAAACCAGTCATATTTGGAACATATTAGGCTCCTAATAG
>CAZJBY010000045.1:0-15570 GCA_964544495.1 uncultured Candidatus Bathyarchaeia archaeon | reverse complement strand
CAAGTGACTAACTCGACGAAAAAAGCGTACTTTGTCCCAAGGTTTAAGGACGAGGCGCAAGTAGCTGTATCTCCACTCTCAACAATAACCCCATTATTAGTTTTCCTATTTTTGACTGTTACTTAGCCTTCCAACTTGGCTTGCGTTTCCAGTATATTATTTGTGGGACCGCAACAACTGCTATTGTTCCAACAATCATTAAAGCTTCAAATGCTACAATGCTAATTGACTCTACACTTGCCTCAGCAGGCGGTAACAAAGCCAAAATAAAAATTATAATCATAGAGACTATTCCCCATCCGCTGATAGCCCACATACCCCTTTTTCCACCTGGAATTTTGAATGCCCTTTTTACATTTGGCTTAGAATAACGTAGCTTTATTGCCGTGAGATACATGAGAACGTACATTACTATGTAAACGGTTGTGGTTAAAGCGAGCAACATCCAGAAGGCGCTGTTTACACCTCCCGGCAGCAACACAAAGATTAATCCCCATATTGTCACAAGCACTGCTTGAAGGATTAGCATGGTTACTGGCACGCCAGCTTTATTGTGTTTCTGCAAAATAGGCGGCAGTAAACCTTCGCGGGCAGCTCTGCCGAGACCTCGCACAGGACCAAGCACCCATGTTGTTATCTTTCCAATAGAGCCTATTGCGATTAGAATTGCAATTACAGGTACCATCCAACCGAGTCCGAACCAGCTAAACATAACATTGTATGTCTGCATGAGACCAGCCGTTAGGACTAGGTTTTGTACGGGCAAAATTAGTCCAACAACTAGGGAACCAATTATAGAGCTTATAGCTGCAATGGCTCCAATAATGAATACGCCTAATGGATAGTCCTCGTGTACATTTTTCATGTCTTCAGCATGAGCTGAAGTCACTTCTATACCAGTGTACGTGAACGTAAAGATCACAAGCAACACCAAGCTTCTAAAATTTGTCAAATCTGGGATCAGGTCGTTCCATGTCGGATGCACCGTTAAATTGATTGGAGCGCCACTGGTGATATACATAGCTCCTCCAACCATCAATATTATCATAGGTAGAAAAACACCAAAAATGAGAAATATTGAACTGATCCAACTGGAGGTCTTCAACCCACGGAAATCTACAAAGGTTACGCCCCACCAAACGAGGATGATTATCAAGAAAATGAAGAGCTTGTTATCCGCTAAAGCTGGACTAAAGATGTATGCTAATACTCCTGCAATAAATGCTAATATTGTTACAAAGGCAATGGTCATTTGAAACCACTGTAGCCAACTGGCAGTGAAGCCCCAGTGTTCTCCGAAGGCTTCTTTGACCCATGTGTAGACACCGCCTTCTCCCGGCCATCCTGTGGCAAGTTCGGCTGCCACGAGTGCGCATGGGATTAGAAACATTATGACTCCCAAGAAGTTGAAAACTATCGTATTCCAACCTGTTTCAGCCATAGTTGGGTAGTCTCTTGTTTGAAGCAGGGCTGCACCTGTTATTAATGTGAAAGTTATAAGGCTTAACTTGTACCGTTTTTTTGAAGTTTTTAGGTCTTTCACCGTCGTTTTCCGATTTCTCCTATCTAGGCTAATTTGACCGATTTGTCATTGGACATTTTTGTTTCTCTATTTTTGCTATAAATATTGCATGTAGCAAACTGCTTGTTATTATCGCCTCAGGTGTTTATTAATTATAAACATGGCTAATTTTGTGGAATCATAGAATGGTAAGCATTTAATGATTTAGTAAAAATAGGCTGTGAAATGGACTTGCATTGCCTGCAATTGGCTATATCTCCTCCTTAGAATTACCCCTCTTTTTATGCACGTTAAGTTAATAATCAGACCACGAAGCCATCCGCTCAAGCATTTCTTGAGTTTTTGTATGGCTAAAAAAGTGGAAAAGTTGTGATGCGCCTTCTTTTCGTATTATGGAGAATCCCTTCCAGGTCCCAGTAGGGGACACAAGAAGTAAGTGTCGTCAGCGTCTTGGTAGCCGTTAGAATTAGAATCTATCCACCATCTTCCACCTTTATAGCCCGGGTCTCCTGGTCCATAAGGAGTTACACTTGGATCACCAGGGAAAAGTTGCTGGAATGACGCATTATTATTACCGTTCCAAGGTAGACCATCAGCAGCATATGGCACAATAGTATGGTAGTATTTTCCTTGCGAAGACACATAAATCACGGCTTCTGGCTCGTCTATATGATCTGGGGGACCATGCGCCTGTGGCGGCGGCACAGCTAAGGCCAACGGAACACTCAACAAAATCGAAAAAACTAATACAGAAGCTAAACCGATGATTCTCTTTTTATTCAAACAATTCACCTCCAACTTTCCTTAAAATAAAGACCGCACTGAAAGATGAGCTTCAAAAACTAATAAATGGGGTCGGACAAACTTGAAAACAAACTAGTACAAACATTGGAGCCAAATTCGAGCCTTTTTGCCCGTTATCTATTATTTTCTACACTTTTTCGGTCAGCATTTTTGAAATCTGTCTCCATAAACGTTCGCGAAACTTTATCCACTATCCTGTCAGTGAAACTTGGCTCATAGATAACCAGCACCTTGCCAACTCTTTGATCTTGAATTGAGTAAATGTTTTCATAACCGACTTTTTCTCTCCTAAGAATGCCACGATCTAACAGGCACTTAAGAAAGTAAGAGAGAGTGGATGAAGGCAAGTCCAAGTAGTTTCTTAAATCTTGGAATTTAACTTCCTCTTTTTCCAAGATTATCAAAACAATTTCTCGCAGTTTTTCATGTCTTATGGCAGAAATCAGTTTACGCTCTTCTTTTGTGGATTGTCCCGCAAAATATCTTACGTACCGACCATCTTTTTCTTTGTAGAGGATGTTGTGCCTTATCATATAATTAATGTGATGTTCCAGAGACGATAGGGGAATCATTAATCTTCTTTGGAGCTCTCTGAGATGTAACCCAGGGTGTCTTCTAACGAAATTGTAAATCTTTTTTCGTCTTAAATTTGCGAGAACAGCGTCTTTGAACATGTCCTTTAATCCTTTAAAACCCCGATGGCTATGAACAGTAATCCTATGAGCTGGAAAAGAAGCATTACGTTTTCTGTTATCATGAGGTTATATTCTTCGATGAAAATCTGAGGAAGATGTAGAATTGCGCCGATAAAGAAGGTTCCGAATCCCAAGGTGACGAATAGCATCCGGGTGTTTCGCATTCTAACGTAGGTTAAGAGGACTATTGCAAACAAAATACTAGTTGTGGCTATCAGACCTACGCCGATAGCCATTTCAATCATTAAGTCCATAGCCATTTGTGCTTTCCCATAACCACTTTTTCACACGGCAATAAATCTTTTCGGTGCGATTTTCCTTTTCTTTCCTGTTGTTCGAAGTAGAATAATCTGGGTGAGGCATATCGGTTCATCTTGGAGGGCTTCTTAACATCACCCGCAACCTTTTTCCTTTTCTACCTGTTATCCGTCATGTTGATCTTTTTTGTCTTGCATACGGTCTCTCAAAATACTTAGTTAATTTGGCATCAAAGAACCATCTTCTGCTTGCTTCATCGCGTTTCTGGCACCTTTATTAATTTCCAAACGATAGAGTCACATAGTTTGGGGTAATTTTTATGCGTAATCTCTCAGTGGGCGACTTTTTACTTCACTCAATAAAAAATGCAGGTATAGAAACCGTCTTTGGTATACCTGGTGACGTGCTTAAGCATGGGAAATCGTTGTAGCCGGTGACACGTGACTCCAGTCTGTCACCACCCAAGAAATAACACACACAAATGAGTCAGGGAAAAACATTTGTTCTTCTCCCAGAAAAACGATCACAAATCATCCGACTAACAATATATTGAAGACTGCACATAGTTTCTAACGAGATTATATGTCAACGCACACTCACAGAAAGATAGAACAAAAACGGCTACTACTGAACAAAAGAATCGAAGAAATCCTAAGAACCGTGCCACACGAGAAAGGCTTCCACTTCTACACTGCTCTAGGCAATTACACAATGGAAACCGCGACAAGCCTAGGCGCCTTCGAAAAGAAACTTCATGTCGTACCCGCCGAATCAGTGAACTTCCACATGCAAAGAGGCGACTTCCAAAAATGGATCAAAGAAACACTCAACGACAAGGAGTTAGCCGAAAGAGTCGACTCGATAGAGCAAAATCTTCCTGCAGAGGACTTAAGAAAAGAACTGTTTGCCATACTACAAACACGGATAACCGAACTCACACGCGAACTCCCTCATCACCTGAGGCACAATCACTCATAGATTCAACCCAAGCACTAACCAAAGATCCCAGAAGAACACAAAAAGCAAGAAATAACACCTGACATAAGCATATTCTCAACCTTGCGCGCTTCTGAACTCGTAAACTGAGATCCTGCCGAAATCTCTCAAAGGCACAAACGTTTCCGGAACCGACACGTCATACCATCCAATATCCACATTCCACCAAACGAAATACACTGAATCGAACCCCCGCTCCAAAGCGTCATCCAAAGCCAAATTGCCATCGTTCCAAAATTGAATCGTAACATGAGACTTGTCAAGATAATACCGTTCCCACAAACTGAAAACATGATTCACAAGAACACAAGAGTTACCTCCTACATTCGCGTCTAACCATGTCCACGCCTCAGCCACACCCTCCACATCCTGAAACGGAACCGCGGGTGCAGAAGAGAAATGCGCAGAGACATACGGCAACACAAACACGCCACTCACGCCACTATTCATCAGCAAAGGCGTCGCCAAATAAACCGAACCCAACAAAACCGTAACTCCCAAAACTCCGAAAATCGTCTTTCTCCTATGCCCCAAGATCTTTCTGTTCACGCCATCAGAGCCACGCACCAGCCTAAGCAAACCGTTGACCGCATAAAACGTGAAAGGATAAACTAACATGAACATCCACCTACTCCAAAGATCCAAAGCGAAAAAAGGCATGATCAAACAGCCGAAAGAACCAACCAGCAACAACCCCAGCCAAACATCCAGCACATCCTTCCTGAAAAACCCCTTCCATACCAAAAACAGATAAGACAAATACAGAAACGCAAAAAGCAACATCACATCAACAAACAAATCCGCATATCCAGCATAGCCAAAAACTCCGTCGTTCACAGCCAAGTAATTGGCAAAAAACTTGAAACGCCCAACAGCTGCTTCACCCGTGGTAAATGCAGTAGTTGTCGAGCCATATTTCACAGGGAAAAACCGCAAAAACATCCCAACGGTGAAAACCGCTAACGCAGGCAAAAAGGCCACAAACGTCAACACGTCAGTCTTGCCAAAGCTCTTCCGCACGAAACGCCAGCCAACCACACCCAACACAACCGCCACCAACGCGACACCAGCGTACTCATGTGCAAACACAGCCAACAGCGAAAGCAATGCTAACACTGCAAAATCTCGTTTAGAACTGACCTTGCCAACGAAAGGCAAAGCAAACAGCAACAAGCCCATGCCTAAAGTGTTCCGCAATAGATCCCAGGAAATCCTCAGAGCAGCAAGCTGAAACGCAAATAATCCAGCAGCCGTCAAGCACAGCTTCGCGTCCCAGCCCAGCATCTTCCTGCCAACCCAGTAAACGCCAGCCACGTTCAAGCCGTAAAGCGCGGGTGCCACAACCTTCAACAAAAGAAACGGATCCACCTGCAAAACGTTGTACAACGGCACGGTCAGCGAGTTCAGCAGCCAAGTGCTTGTGAAAAAGGAACTCCAGTGAGCCCACACCACACCACCCTTCATGGCAGCAGCGTAATACACCGTGTCAAAACCGATAGGCGCCGCACCAGCCAAAACCTCAGGAACCAACCTAACCAAAAAACCCACAAACAAGCAAGTAACCAAAGCCCTGCGATCCGTAGAAACAAAGCTACGCAAAAAACCAAAATTCAAGTTTCTTAGCACTCAGTCACCCTATCTTTACCAATCAATGTACGCAGTCCCGACCTCCACATCACCCTCGACTCAAGCATAAATAGCATCAGGCCATACAACCAAAAAACCAAACCCAATAACCCACGCACCAACCGAGATACTTCCCTCAAACCAAGGACAGCCCCTATTTTACAAACGATTTGATTTAAAACTTTTGAACAAGCACTCTTACGCCAACCATTAAAACATAACCGAAACAACACTCCGACATAAGCTACCCCAACCGACCATTCCTTAATCCAGACTAAATTTTATGAGATTTAATTCAAATGCTATTCTTGGGGTAGTGCAAAAAATGTCGATGTTGGCGAAGAGTCGTTTGAAGATCTTCTGCTTCTATCGGAAGCATCTCTTTCAACTCTTTAAAATAAAACAGAATTGTTCTTGCTTTCGAGGTTGCCGCATAAACAACCTTGTCCTTTTCAACCGTCCTTTCTTCCACTAAATCCTTCTGAATTAAGTCGCATAGTATTGCTTTAAGTGGGCTGCAATTCATTTTTGCCTTATAAGTGATTTTCGTAATTTTCACTGGTCCATAGTAAGCTAAGGCTTCAAGAGTTGAGACGAAAAGTTCTATCTTTGACCTTCTCATAAGCAAAGGCTGACGCTTCGGAAATAAAATTGTTGCGAACGACTGCTATGGTTTCTAAATCTGAAGTCAAAAAGGAAAAAAATTGAAATCTACTTTAAAATTAGACTAACAGATCTTGAATAGAATGCGTTCTGGAACTCCATCGCTTTCAACGACCAAGAACTTCACTCCTTCCGCATCGCCGATCTCGTCAAGAGGTTTCAATCCCTCACGGGCCTTCTGAACCTTAAGCAAACGCTCCTGATAGCTGCGCACCACAGATTCCAAGGCAGACAGCTCATCCACGGCACTGGCGTCCAACACCACGTTAACGCCGTCCATGCTTATTTCACCGAAGCTTTCAGCAGAATCTTTCTTTCCAGCCAGCTTCAAAACGACTTGACGGACCTTCTTTGTCTTCTCCGCCAACATGCGGATTCCATCTAATCTCTGCAGGTAATTGCCGAGTTTGCTCTTTATTTCGGAAATTTCTTTATCTATAGTTTCCTCTATCTCTTCCACCGTGTCAAATTCTTTAATTTCAACTAGCACTTTGTTTTCCTCTCAGTTCTTGTGATAATAGCGAATAATAATATTAAATCTTACTATTTACTATGAAAGATTTTTCCTCAGTAAGAGCTATTACAGCTTGCGAACCATCTTCTAATCTGTTGAGTGTTTTCAGTTTCCCCATCAAAAACTAGCGCTTGTGTAAGTTCAGGTTAGTCTATTGCAGCAAAAGTTATGAAATTACAATCTTCGATTAAATTGCCAAGAACTAAACCGAGCAGATTTATATTACCGTCTAAAAAATAGTTTTGGAATCTTATTGAATTGGCAATAATAGCCATTTTTAGGGCACATTTCTGATTTTAGAGCCTTTTTTGAAGCCCAAAATACTATATAAGATGAAAACAAAATTAAAGCCTAAAGTTGTAGCGAGGTGATAATTATTGACCGTTAAAATTGGTGATTATACTTTTGGTGGACCATTCAAGTCAACAGATTCTATTGAAAACAAATCAGGTTTATACGCTGTTCTTAATCATAAAGATGGTAAATTATACCTTTTGGATATAGGTGAATCCTCAGAAATAAAGAAAGGAATAGACGAACATGACAGACAGGAATGGGAAAAGAACTCCGATGGTGCAATAGAATATTCGGTATATTACACTCCTGAACTCAATGAAGATGACCGCAAAAAGATCGAGGAGAAGATAAGAGCTACGTACCGGCCACCCTGTGGAAATAACTAATTGTATTTCTCCATCAGTTCCAAATATCTCTAATTTTTTGTTAAGTTCTCGGCATGACAAAGAAAACGTTTGTTTTATTCGATCATAGGCTTGACAGCAAATTTGAGAATAATGATAGCCCTTTCTCCGTTCTGAAATGTCTTCTTGGATCGACCCTGCGGTTAGAAATCAGGGCTAATTTTCGTTCAGTATAGGCCTTAATCATGTAGGATCCCCTTTGATGAGGATAGTTCGGCTGGCATCCGTTAAACTGTCTTAAAGGAAAACACAATGAGACCAAGACTCTCTAGACTTTGGGAAGGAGAATTGAATAGCATGGTTGAAATTGGCGATTTGCTTAGATGCCAGTTGACTACCCTCTAAAGCAGAAATTACTGAAAAGATCAAGAATCACGCAGAGAGCAAAATGTCCAGAGGGCTAGCTTCATATGCCCGTTTAAATTCCACGCAAAAACTATCCAGCTGAGCCGCAGAAAGCGCGGTTACAGACATAGGTAGACATACAACGAGAATGGTTCCGAACCTTCATATATCATTATGAGAATATAGTATATGTGATTTTGAGTTGAAAGTGAGTAAACTTAATGGAATGAATGTTATCACCGCTGACGCGTATACCCTCGGAGAAGTAGACGCTGCTCATGCGGATATTGGCGAGTGGGTTATCACGCATTTGGATGTGGAGTTAACCAAAGAAGCTGTAGAACAATTTGGTTTCAAGAAACCTTTGCTTGGTTCTGTCACAGTGTGTTTGCCAATCGACACCGTTAAAGAAGTGGGTAACGTGATTACTCTTAACAAGTCTCTCTTGGATCTGAAAAATCTTAAAGAATGTAAGAGTGCGTAGACGAGGCTCTAAACTGAAACCTAATCTTTTTGGATTTGGCAAGCGTTGAGGAAGAAACCTAAGAGGAAAAAGAAAGGTAAGAAGCGTTACAAAAACACACATGGGACCTGGTACAGGGTCAGGCTGGGTTATAGACTTAGGCGTAAAATTAAGCAAAGAAAACACTAACTGATAGACAAACATTTCCTCAGATACCAAGTCTTGTCTAAGGTTGCTTCAGGGCCGGATTGAAATTAAGAATGTGAAGATGGAGGTGAAAGAAATATCTGAAGAAGAGATTAATGTGCCTGAGAGGCTTCAGGAAATTGGTAAGAAAATAGGCGAATACAAAGATGCGGTTGTTACGCAGTTTAAGGACATGGAAGTGGATATTAGAAACTGGAACTTTGCGGTTGGAAAAACAGAAGATGAATACAGTGTAGAAGTTAATCTGAAGCTTGCGATAAAACCAAAAAAGAAGCAAGAGTAAACTCAATGAACATCTTTTGAAGTATAGTGATAAAGTTTAGTTTAAACTAAACGCCATCACAATAATTTTTTGTTCCTGCTATTTTTCCTGTTGCAATTGGTCCCAGCCTATACAGGACTTCGGCTTCATGCCCATCGTTTTCAAAATCTTCTTCTCCAAATAGGATCCTTTTTTGGCATTTTGTGTTCAGCAGTTTCGCTAAGTCACTGAAGTTTTTTCTGGAAACTTCATTTGAGGGATTAACTGTCCCTTCAAAAAATTTGGCGTTTGCCATTTTGATTTGATGAAGAAGCATGCGTTTTTGCAAGCCGTGACCGCGGTAGTCTCGCTGAACTACAGTTTCCCAATTGAAGAAAGTGTCTGCCCTCGACGGTGAGATATAACCAGAAGAAAACGCGACTATTTTGCCGTCATGTTCGACCACCACGCAAGTGTCTGAGAAATCTCTGGCGAGGAGAAAATACGTGTATCGAGAATTTAATCCAACATAAGGCCTATTCGCCACAAGCAGCCTGTAAACTTCCTTGATGTCTTCTACTGTCACATTCCTGATCTTGAAGTTCAAACCCTCTATGCACTCAGTCATCTAAGACACTTGTTGATTAACTGTTTTTGGCTCTTCGCTCTAACCGAGTGTTTCCATTCGGCACCAGCGAAATTTCGTCATTAGCGTCAGTCAACAATTTTTCAATACCTATAGCTTTGGTTTCGTCAGCCTCATCTAACTTCAACTGCAAAGCACATTCATCGCAGTTTCTTTCGCAGAAAATCGGTTCATAACTGTCTGGCTCCTTGTACGTGGTTATTACGCCCTCATAATTTCTCAAAACAACCTTGTTCGTAGACCAAGAAATAATGTAGTTGGGCATCACGGGGATTTTTCCCCCGCCGCCCGGAGCGTCCACAACGTAAGTGGGAACTGCGAAGCCAGTGGTGTGTCCTACAAGGCTTTCAATTATCTCAATACCTTTTCCGATGGGCGTCCTGAAATGAGAAAGCCCTTCCGAAAGGTCACATTGAAACAAGTAGTAAGGGCGCACCCTGTTTTGCACAAGCTTTTGATTAAGCTGCTTCATAATCCGCGGGCAATCGTTAACGCCAGCAAGCAGCACAGACTGATTTCCCAGCGGAATCCCCGCGTCCGCCAGCTTCCGAAGTGCTTCACGAGCTGAATGCGTGAGTTCTCGCGGATGATTAAAATGCGTGTTAAGCCATATCGGATGATGCTTCTTCAGCATCTCCACCAGTTCATCGGTTATCCTGTAAGGAAGAACAACAGGCATTCTTGAGCCAATCCTGATTATTTCAACATGCGGAATCTGCCTTAACTCGGTCAGAATCCAATCCAAGTAATAATCTGGCAGCATAAAGGGGTCTCCGCCTGAAAGCAGAACATCACGGACCTCACGGTGGCTTTTGATGTAGCTAATACCCTTCAGTATTTGCTCTTCCGAAGGGATATGGTCAGGGTCACCCACTTTTCTCTTCCGCGTACAGTGCCTACAGTACATGGAGCAGCGGTTGCTAACCAGAAACAGCACTCTATCGGGATAGCGGTGTGTGATTCCTTTAACAGGGCTATCTTTGTCTTCATGCAGGGGATCGGACATGTCGTACCTTGAAATCTTAAGTTCGGCGGGGTTGGGAAACGCCTGCTTAAAAATCGGGTCATTGCGGTAATTTTCTTTTTCGATCAAAGAGGCAAAATACGGGGTGATACTCATGGGAAACTTGCTGACAGTCTCTTCAAGCTTTTCACGTTCTTCTTCGGTGAACATGATCTCGGTCAGCCTTTCAAAGGTGGCTATGTCTCGTATTGAGTGGGCTAACTGCCACTTGTAATCTTTCCAGTTGCCGTCTGTTGTGTGTTCACTCACGTTTTTTGCGATAGATTGTTGATAGGTGGTAAGCTTTTCGGTTTTTTCAATACTCATGATAATTACCTCAAATAAAGACAAGCAAAAAAATTGATAGAAAGCGACTATCTAATCCCAATAGCTTGCTTTTTCAGGTTTTCATTGCTTTACTTGTGGCTATTTATATTCCTTATGTATAAAAATCTCAATTTTTGACAGGCTTAGTTTTTGCCAGCCTAGTCACGTACCCTGCGACCTCTATTCTTAACTTTTATTGAGATGACATCGGTTAGAGTAGCCACCATTTTTTTGTTGTTTAAAATCTGAGTTGAATCTCTTTGGAAAGCGTTCAACGACCTTTCTCGCCAATTTCTTAATGTACTCTTGTCTAACCTTGCCCATTTATTTCTCCTCTCCAAAAATATTTTTAATGCAAGTTTCAAACCTAAAGCAGATCAAGTTTTTTGACAAGTTCTTTCTTCCTGTTCCTCAGAGTCACTTCAGTCACGCCAGAAGCCGCTACAATGTCTTTTTGAGTTATGTTCTCACCCTCTTTCTGGCAGGCTATGTAAAGAACGGCCGAAGCAACTCCTACAGGGTCTTTACCCATGGTTATCCGCTTGCGTTTAGCTTCTCGTAGAATCTTAACGGCGAGGCCTTGAACCTTTCCTGGAATTTCGGCTTTAGCTGCAATCCTTGAAACGTAGTTTAAAGGGTCATGTGAGGGCATTTCAATTTTAAGCGTACGCACTATCAGACGGTAAGCTCTTGAAATTTCTCCTTTGCTTCGAGCGCTGACCGCTACGACGTCATTGAGTATCTTGGGTGTCTTTGTAAACCTGCAGGCAGCGTACATTGATGCGGCTACTATGGCTGCGATGCTTCGACCTCGCGTGAGGTCTTCATCAAGGGCTTTTCTGTATATTACCGCGGCCAATTCTTTGATTGATGAAGAAACATGTAGTTTCTCTGAAAGTATCTGAAGCTCGTTCATTGCCTGCATTAGGTTCCGGTTACGTGAATCTCGTACTCTAGATCTGTTTTGCCATTTTCGGAGCCGCCAAGCTCTGCGTTTCGCTTTACCTGAAAGCGAGTTTCCTGATGCGTCTTTGAAGCCTTGTATTGTTGTGTGTAAGCCTTTGTCGAAATGCGAGTATTTGATGGGTGCTCCTGTTCTACTTTTGGAGCGCTTCTCCTCCAATGTATAAGCCCTCCACTCAGGGGCTCGGTCTAAAGCGTTCTCTATGATAACTAAGCCGCACTGACTGCATACGACCTCACCGTTAGTTCCATCTGTAACAAGATTCAGACTACCGCATTGGGGACATCCATTATTTTCCATCTGTAACTTCTGCATTTTCTTCACTTTCCGTTTTTGCTACAAGTATTCCCTTGATGATTTATCTCAAAAGCTGTTGTCGTCGAACAAGTTGGCTTTCCGCAAAGCTTTGTACCTTCTTGGCTTCTGTAGCGCTTCTTCAGGATAAGGTAAATTACCTGTAGGTAATATATTTATACCCGCGAACCCTTATAAATATTAGTGTACAAAAATGCCAAAACCGCAAGGTACAATCGGAGAAACGAAATTCAAGATATTAGCCATAATATACAGAAACAACATTGAAGGAAACGACTCTTACGGCTACAACATCTGGACGCTCATGAAAAAGCGTTTTTACTGCTACCTTGACGGCGCAAACCTGCGCAACGTTTACCGTCACCTCAAAGACTTAGAAGAAGCCGGACTAATTGAAAAAAGCAAAAAGCAAACTGGCAGAAATTCCCCAGAACGTCAACTTTACCTGTTAACAGAAAGCGGAAGACAGCTAAAGGATTGTTTCAACAAATATCTTCAGCTACTACAAGTGGCGACATAGACGCAGCACCAAACAGAAAATGCGCGGTGGGCGCTTTTTCCTGTTTCAAGTTTCCAGTCCCCCAAACTCAATCACCAGCTTTTCTTAGCATAATGCATACTTCCCCTTTTCGCAGCCAACATAATAGAAATATGCACATATAATAACGCTTCAAATTCTAACGGTTACTCTTATTTTGCCCGTTCAAGTGGCAATTTTGATCTGTGTTTTTCTTTTCGATGGCAGGTATTCTCAAAAAATTGAAGCATGTGGGAAAACCAGCCAAAGACATAGGGGTTACCACTTCTTTCTCCGTTTCAGCGAGAATGGATTTCTCCTTAATTAGACGGCTATTATGTTTCCTTTTAACATTTGTTTTTTTCCGTTCGTTGCTTTTTTTTCTTAACATTTTATTTCTCTCCAAGATAAGGAACATTGATATAATCATTCTCATCAAGTGAGGAACCGAGGTTTTCTTATCAGGTTCCTCTAAAAACGGCTTTCGAAGGAAAGCCCCATTGTATGTTGCTAGCTGGGTCTAAGCCTTAAACATTGTCTGGCCCGTTGAAGCTCCGTTTTTGTCGCTTGCCGATCTTTAGCCATTTTGATCGGTTTGCTCGTTGCTTCGTCGCAGTTGTTTTAAGCCTGCTCCCCAGCTAAACACTACTAATATTCTCAGAATATCTTATAAACATTGGTTCCACTAAAAACCATTCACGCTATAGCGTCTCGTATTCGCAAGTTGTTTTGTTACTTCGGGATTTGTATAACTTTTAATGACATTTGAAATACAATGAGTGCACAAAACAAAAACCGTGTTTTGAGTCATTTATACGAAAAAACCTATTTAAAATGCCGAAAGAACATAGTGAATTGTGATAGTATGGTCGAAGCTGTGGTCTTAGTAAACACCGAGTTTGAGTCACCACAAGATCAAGTTCTCAAAAACTTGAAAGAGATAGACGGGGTGAATAAAGCTTACACCACTGCCTACGGTGTCTACGATTATGTAGCAAAAGTTCAAACAAAAAATGTTGCAAAACGGAAAAGTAATGTTCTTGAGCGCATACAAAGAATCGTTTCTGTAATGTCTACAGTAACATTGGTTGTAGCTGAAAATAGCTTTGAAAGTGGAAAAAATGAATGTTGAAAAGAAAAACAAGGAAGAAGCGAAAGTCGACGAAGAGAGTTTGGAAGCTTTTACAGTTGTTTATGCTGGGAGCGAATCTGGATTATACACAGAGCAGCTTGTTCCAATCTATGAAGAATACGACAAACGCAATTTGTCTGGTGAAAAAGCCTTTAGACTGGTCCCAAGAGAATTCGCGGCAAAGCTTCTGAAGTTTGAACCTAACTCAATGATTCCAGAAGACAATTTTACCGAAAACGAGAAACAAGCCCTGAACGCTTTCGCAAAGAAGAACTATTTTAAATCTGCAAAAGTGGCCGGAAAAAGAGTTTACTTTGACCTTAACTCAGAGATTAGAAAATACTTGGCGAGTGTTTTAGGACATGTAAAATAACCTTTTTGTTAGTTTTTGCTTTTGCGTGCTGCTGGCAAAATTCACGATTGCTTTTTCTCTCCATGAAAATGTCCGACATTACAACTTTGTTTGCACCTCTTCTTTTGTCGCATAAACGAACATAAGTTCCACTTTTCAAACCCGCGTACTCCCCTCTGTCGTTAACCAAATCGTTCAGTCGCAAGCGGATACTGTCCAGTTCAGAAACATAAAAATGCTCCAACTTGAAATTTTCAGTCTCGGCTTCACTTAGAACCTCCGGTATTTCAGAAAAAACATCCCTCAAACTTTTCATCATTTCCCAATTTCGATTCAGAGTTCTCATATGTGGGCTTTTCTTGTGTACTCTTTCAGTTTCGGTCTAAGCAACTTTAATCGTTCTCTGATTTCTTCTTTAACTTCCCAGTCGTTTTCATGTTTTAGAGAGCGCTTTAACAGTTTTTCAGCCAGCTCTAAGCTTTCGTCTCCAAATTTTCTTTCAAACTTGGTGTGGTATCCGCCGTTTGCCTTGATTTTTTTGGGCAGTATAGAAACGAAGTTGCTTGGATATTTTCTGGATATGTCTAAGTCAATGACGGCGAATCTGATGTTTTTTTTGCCGGAATAATCGTTCAATGCTCTCTTGAATATAGACAACCTTAACTTCAAGACATTAAGCCCCTCTTATGCCGTAACATCTCACTGACTTTCCACAAGGCATTCATCGGCAATAGTGTATGCCCATTTTAAGTGAGCCGAGAATGCTGCATAATTCTAAAAGGCAGCAACTCGATTAGTGTCCGTTTTTCTTTTGGTACTTAATAAATATTCACCACTATGTCCGTTACCGATTGGGTGACCGCAAGCGTCGTAAGGGACTTGATAGAAGGCAAGTACTGTCTGTTCAAAATTGTATGCATTCGTAGCGCATATTATGCTGAGAAATGCGCGCGAAAAAGTTCAAAGCTGACAAGAGAATTACAATGTTAAAAATTGTTCTTTTATTAACTCACGTTTATATAATATGCTAAGAACATAAAACGAAAGGTCGAGTTGGGAAGAAGCATATAGGCTGTTTTTAAGCAGTTTTCCCGTCTTTCAAACGGTGTTCTATTCTTCTCAATTGAAATTTGACCTGACATATGTGGTGGTGAAAATATATGGGTAAAAGGAAAGTTAAGAGCGAAGAGTCGCTCAAGAAGATGGTGCTGCCTAGCGTAAACGACGTGTTAGGCGTAGCCAGCAAAGTTTTGGGCGCTGAAAGGTTTCTGGTGAAGTG
>CAZJBY010000044.1:0-16196 GCA_964544495.1 uncultured Candidatus Bathyarchaeia archaeon | reverse complement strand
TGGACACGGTGACGGAAATCAACAACGCCTTAGACAACGGCAAAAAAGTCCTCCTCGAAGGCACACAGGGCTTCATGCTTTCGCTCTTCCTAAGCGGCGGCTACCCCTACGTGACCAGCCGCGACACAAGCGCCTCCGCCATTGCCTCCGAAGCAGGAGTCGGACCCACCAGAGTAGACGACGTGATTATCGTTTACAAGTCGTTCATGACCCGCGTTGGCGCTGGACCTCTGCCTGGAGAAATCACAAAAGAAGAAGCAAAGATAAGAGGCTGGTTTGAAACCGCCGCTGGAACAGGCCGCGACAGGCGTTCTGCCCCCTTCGATTTTGAGTTAGCGCGAAAAAACGCGAAAATAAACGGTGCAACACAAGCCGCGTTGACGAAACTTGACTGCGTTTTCCCCAAGTGCGTAGGCGTCAGAGCATTCGATTATCTCTCCGCGGATGCGAAACAGTTTGTGAAAGAAGTTGAAGACAAGACCGGAGTACCCGTGGTTCTGATCGGCACAGGACCTGAAGCTTTAGACATCATCGACAGAAGGCAATAGCAAACTTTTATTTCTAAAATCACTATGTTTCTTTTTAGAGGATGGTGAAATGCGCAAATCTAACGCTTATAATAGGGCTTCAACCAGCCTATTCGCACTGCTGTTCGTAGCAGGATTACTCGTTGGAGCAATAGTAACTTTCTACATAACCTTCCAAGAGACAGCTAAACTGAGTGATGAAGTCACGGCTCTGCAGAACCAAGTGTCAAACCTCAGCGGCGCCCAGAACGCTACTAACCAAAACATCACCATCTATCAGGACTCCACTGCCTTGGCGAACATCTACGCGAATGCGCGAGAATCGGTTGTTTTGATTCAAGGAACAACCAGCGACGGAGGAATCCAAGCATCAGGTTTCGTCTACGAATTTTCCGATAGAATGGTGGTGATAACTAACTACCACGTTGTACATGACACATCAGCTTTAAGCGTGACCTTCTCAAACGGCAACGGATACTCCGCTGTAACACTTGGGACTGACCCCTACGCGGATTTAGCCGTTATCTCGGTTGACGACGCTCCCACAAGCGAATTTAAACCTGTCGAGATTGTCAGCTCATCCATGTTGCGCGTGGGCGAACAAGTTATCGCAATAGGAAACCCCTATGGTCTGGTAGGGTCGCTAACCACTGGTGTGGTAAGCGCTCTGGGAAGAAGCATCACAGAGGAAGACTACGCAGGCGGCTACTCAATCGCCAACATCATACAAACCAGTACACCAATAAACCCTGGAAACTCAGGTGGGCCACTGCTTAATGCGGTTGGAAAAGTTGTGGGCATAACAACTGCCATAGTCTCTGACTCGCAAGGTTTAGGCTTCGCCGTTCCATCAAACACTATTCTCAGAGAAATATCCTCCTTGATAAACACAGGAACCTACGAGGGACACTCTTACTTGGGTGTTTCAGGACAAGACATGAGCTATGATCTAGCCCAAGAGGCAGGTACAAGCGTTACTTACGGCTGGAGAATTGCCACGGTCACGGCTGGAGGTCCTTCAGACGGCATATTAAACGCCGAAGACATTATAATTGCCTTGAACGGAACATCGATAAGAAACAACGATGACCTAGCAAGCTACCTTGAAGAAAAAACCTTGCCGACACAGCATCTCGTTCTCACTGTGGTGCGAGGTAGTTCAACAATTGACGTGAGCGTTATTCTGGGGACCAGACCACCGCCGACAGTATAACGTTAACCTAATCCATCCTTTCTTTCTTGGCGTGCCAAAATTTTTTGATACTGCATGCTTTACAAGTTATCAGCCGCTTTTCGCTTTTCAATCGGGACAAACGGTCTTCCATATCTGCCAACGTACATTGATGAGGGACGAAGAAGAACCGCGTCCTCGTACTGTTCTATCACGTGAGCGGTCCATCCAGCTATTCTGCTTGAGGCGAAAAACGGAGTAAAGAATTCAAAGGGAACTCCTAAGGCATTCAAGGTTACAGCTGCGTAGAAGTCCACGTTGGGAAAGATGTTTTTCTTTTCGTGAACCACGTTTTCAATTCTAATGCATAAATTGTACAAGTTCAGGTTATCCGTGAGGCAACACAAATTTTCCGCCATCTCTCTGAGATGTTTGGTTCTGGGGTCTTCTGTTTGATAGATTCTGTGACCAAAACCCATTATCTTTCTCTTGTTATCTAACATTCCTTGTATGTATGCTTCTACTTCTTCCTCAGTGTTGATGTCATCAAGCATGTACATTACTTTTTCACTAGCTCCGCCGTGAAGGGGACCTTTAAGGGTTCCAATGGCAGAGGTCACAGCCGAATACATGTCTGCATTGGTGCTTGCTGTCACACGAGCCGCAAACGTGGAAGCGTTAAACCCGTGATCCGCATGCAGCGTCATGTAACGGTCAATCACGTTTTTTTCTTCACTATCCGCTGGTTTCCCTCGGAAAAGGTATAAAAAGTTTTCAGGGAAACTAAATTCTTCGTTGGGAGCAACAAGTTGCTGGTTAGTGCGTATTCTATGAAGGGTAGCGACTATTGTGGGAACTTTCGCCACTAAGCGTATGGCTCTTTTTTTGTTTGCTTGTTCTGATTTGTAATCGCGGTCTGAATCGTACATGCTAAGGTGAGAGACTGCAGTGCGTAGGACTTCCATCGGATGACTGCTTTTGGGCGCAGACTTAATGCATTCAATAACTGCCTCAGGCAGGGTCATTTCAGAGATGAGTTGCGCTCTAAACTCGCCTAACTCATTTTTGGTAGGAAGTTTACTATAAAGTAAGAGATAAACCACTTCTTCAGAGCAGACATGCTCTACAAGATCATCGATGTTATATCCCAAATAATAAAGAGTGCCCATGGGATCTACAAAACTGATTTTGGTTTCTGCAGCGGCAACATCTCTTAATCCGCGGGTCACTACTCTATCGTGATTGTTAATCATATGCTGTATGCATTCCCCTTTTTTGTTCGGTTTTTCTTTCAAACCCTACGTACACACGTGAGGCAATAGCAGGATAGCTTCTTTGCGAGAACAACGAGGATGGCAAAACCATGATCTTCTCCCTTCAATTAAGATTGTTGCAATCAACTCGTATGCTCATATATGTTGAAAGACCAGAAAAGTAATGCGGTACACCATTTTTAAATTTTTCTTTAAGCAAACGGGTTCCTTAAGTTAAAACTCGTTTTTAAGCATTTAAGACGGAACTTTTTTAAATGATAAAACGAGATATAGGGAAAGCCAGCAGAAAATGTACATAACTGCATTTTAGTCGTGCTCAACTGGCTTGAATATAATAAAAGGAAATTTCAAAACATGCCCGAATGTAAGGAAATAGAGAACGGTATCTGCACTGTAGAGCAGCTTGCAGATTATGTAGATTTATCTTCTAATGAAAAAAAACAATTAGAACAAGTAGTTCAAATTCACCCGATGCGCGTCAGTTCATATTATTTGTCGTTGATAAACTGGAACGATCCACATGACCCGATAAGAAAAATCGCGGTGCCCTCTCCTGAAGAATTAAACCTTGATGGAATTTATGATACAAGCGGTGAAGCGGAAAACACAAAAATGCCTGGTCTTCAGCACAAGTACGCTGAAACCGCGTTAATATTGGCAACAAACAGGTGCGCAACCTACTGCAGGCACTGCTTCAGAAAACGCATTGTCGGATTGCCAACAGAAGAAATTGTGAGCCGTTTCGAAGACGCCGCAGAATACATTGAGAAACATGAGGAAATAAATAATGTTCTGATCAGTGGCGGAGACCCGCTTGTTCTTTCTAATGAAGTTATTGAACGGTTCTTAGAAATATTGACAAAAATAGATAATCTTAGGTTCATAAGATTTGGCAGCAGAACACCGGTTACTCTTCCAAGCAGGCTTAGTGACCCTGAGCTTTTGGCTCTTTTCAAGAAGTATTCGCAGATTGACAGGCGACTTTACGTCGTGACGCAGTTTAATCATCCGCGAGAAATAACCCCGCAATCTGTGACCGCAGTAAACAATCTCTTGAAAGCAGGCGTTTTACTGAGCAATCAGACGGTTCTGCTTCGAGGAGTTAATGACGACCCTGACACGCTCGCGACTTTAATGAATAGGCTGGTTAGCATCGGCGTGGCGCCTTACTATGTTTTTCAGTGCCGCCCCGTTAAAAGAGTAAAAACTCACTTCCAAGTTCCAATATGCAAAGGAGTCAAAATAGTGGAGCAGGCAAAGGCAAACTGTAATGGGCACAGTAAACGCTTCAAATACGTTATGTCGCACAAAACCGGTAAAGTGGAGATACTGGGCATACTTGATGATGAGGTATACTTCAAGTATCATGAAGCCAAAAACAGGGAAAACTTGGGTGTTATGTTTAAACGCCGAGTGGATGGGAAAGCGGGATGGCTGGATGATTTTCGTGCTGATGATGGGCTAGATTAATAAGGAACCAGAATTTAGAGTTGCAACAATTTAAGTGAAACGCCATGTTCAGCCTAACGTTAGCCTTGTCCAATTTACTGCAGCAATATTTGGGCTTAAGTCAAATTGTTAGTGAAATAATTGCTTTCGCATTGATATTCACACTGGCAATTGTTATTGCTTGGATAGGGCACTCACTTTTCAAGAGGTACTTATGCAGATGGGCTGCAAAAACTGAGACAAATCTGGATGATGAGATACTCCGCAATGTACGGGCGCCAATATTTCTTCTAGCAATCTTGTTTGGCTTATATTACGGCTTAACGGGTATTGCTTCGCTCAAAGCTTACTCTGGAGACCTCGCCACAGCATTCACAGTTGGCGAAATTTTAGTCGTAGCTTTCATAATAACTCGCATAACTAATGTTCTAATAAGCTGGTACGCTGAACAAAGAGCAAAACGCGAAAAAAACGTAAGCAACCACATATTATTCATTCTCAAGAAAGTTTTACAGATTATAATTTACGTTTTTGCTTTGGTCATAATTCTCGGAGTTTTTGGCCAAAACCTCTCAGGCGTCGTCGTAGGTCTCGGTGTAGGAGGCATAGCCATAGCATTGGCTATACAAAACATCTTAAGCGATGCACTCACCGCTTTCTCCATATATTTTGACCACCCATTTGAAATCGGCGATTTCATAGTTGTCGGAGACTATGCAGGAACCGTTACTAAGATAGGCATAATATCAACCCGAATCCAGCTATTGCAAGGAGAAGAACTGATAATTTCAAACAAGAATCTGATTTCCTCGTCTGTGAGGAACTTCAAGAAGCTTGAGAGAAGAAGAATCGTGTTCGCCGTTAAGGTGACTTACGACACGCCTATCGAGAAACTTCGAAAAATACCAAAAATAATAGGAAAAATCATAAACAACACAGAACAAGCCGAACTGGACCGGATTCATTTTCAACAGTTCGGAGATTTCAGCCTTGACTTTGAAATAGTGTATTACATAACCACAGCCGACTACAACACATACATGGACATCCAGCAGAAGATAAATTTCGAAATCTTGGAAGAGTTTGATAAAGAAAAAATCGAAATGGCTTATCCCACTCAGAAAATCTTCTACGTGAACAAAAAAGACGCCGCTTAACCAGACTAAGCTTTCAGCTTTTTGATAAGCCACGCCATGTTCTTTCCCAAAGTCTCCATGGTTCGCATGCCTTCCTCATCGCCCGCGACATCGCCTTTTTTCCGGCCAAACCCAACGTTCCAGTAGGAAGAGGCTGGAATAATCATCTGGCTTATCAGGAAGAAGTGGTTTATGGCGTCAAAAGTGGGAATTGCACCCGCTCTTCTGACCGCCACCACCGCCGCGCCCACCTTTCGTTTAAACACGTAATCATTTGCTAGAGCAACATATCCTGCCCTGTCAATGAGCGCCTTAAGTTCAGGAGACATCATCGAAAAATAAACGGGCGAGCCCAGGATTATGCCGTCTGCCTCAACCATTTTCTGTATATACGTGTTCACGTTGTCGTCATCGATTACGCAGCGGTTGTTCTTGGTTGAAAAGCAGGTTCTGCAGGCGGTGCAGCCGCGTATCTGCTCACCTGCAAGCTGTACCAGTTCTGTCTCTATGCCTTCTGCTTCGAGAATGCTAACAACACGACGTATCAGCAGAGCGGTGTTTCCATCTTTTCTGCCGCTTCCATTAAAAGCCACAACCTTCACAACAAGTCCCTGGGCACATTAATCGAATGAAAGCATAAAAAACTAACGGCGAGTGTGGCGTCTTATCTTGCTGGAGATGCGCAAGAGGATTGAAGTTATTAAGTAGAGACAATATTTCCATAGAGAACAAAGAAAGGAGCTTTGAGGTTGAGTTACAAAAGGCGCATGCATCCGAAAGTCAGCAAAGCCGAGATAGAGGTGTTCAAGGCGTTAAGCGCCGCTGGGTTAACCACCGGCATGGTGACACAAAAACCGATTGTGCTGAAGTTAACAGTCCCCGATTTTTGTTGGCTTAACAAGCGTAAAGCCGTGTATCTGGACGGGTTGCAGGCGCACTCAGGCGATAAACAACAACAGCGAGATGAGGAAAACTGCGAGCTGCTGGAGGCTAAAGGCTGGGAAGTACTTCGGATATCGTATGACCCGCCGTTAACCGGGAAGGAACTGCAGAAAATTGTCGCGTCAATCAAGGATTTCGTGGGTTCCGATGAAGAGTGAAGCCTTTTCCTTGCCAACGCTTACATTAAGTGCAATGTTTCAAGTTTTGAAACGCTTGTTCCACAGTGTCCCTTAACTACGCTTACGCTACTATAATAGTTGTGATTCGGAATGATTAGGAAAAAGCAACTTGCCGCGTTGGCTATGTTGATATCCGTCATAATGGCGGCGGCTCCAGCCTCAGCTATACTCTACGGACAAGCCCAAATTCAGGCGACGCCTGCGGAAGAGTTAGTTGAAGTTGCGGACAGAGCGGAACAGCAAGTCGAAAATTTAATCGATTTGGTGTATGCAAACGAGACGGCTCTGCAAAAGATTGAAGACGCTGGGCTCCTTGACGAGTTGGAAGACAACGTGACGCTATACGGTGAAGGCGTGGCAAACTTGACCGCAGCGCATAACGCGCTTGAAATCGCAGATTACGAAGGAGCAGTAGATTATGCAACTGAAGCGCTGAGCGTTTTCAGAGAAGTTTTCAGTTCCATTCACGTCATCCTTGAGGCTGCTGGTCTCCAGAAAGGGCATCTGGTTGACAATCAAGGGTTATTAGAAGCCATGACTCGAGAACTGCAAAGAATAGACCGCCTGAGGGATATTCTGCCGGAAGATGCGACCGAAGAGATTAAGCAACTGCTTGACGACGCTGAAGCGCTGTTGGACATAGATGCCGCTAGAACGTTGCTCTTTGAAGACAAAGCGACTGAGGTTGTTTCAAATTTGCAGGCGGCGAAGCAGCTCATATCTCAAGTCTACGATTATTTGAAAGCGCAGGCTGAAGAATCCAACATGTGGAGAATCGGCAACTACTGCGAAGGAGTCCAGGAGAGAATCCGTGAAAGATTCCAACAGGGGAATCAAACAGGAGTCGATTTCACCGCGGTTCTAGAATCTCTCGGGTACCAAAGCGAAAACCAATTCATGGAAACTCTGCAGAACATGATTCAAACAGCTCAGGGCAAAACAGGAGATTTCAAGAACGCGCTACAAGACTTAGAAGCGATCTGTCAAATGGTTCAACAAATGGATCAAGCCCTAATGCAGGAAATGCAGCGGCATCAAGGAGGCAGCGGTTCTGCTGGCGGTGACAGCGGGTACGGTTCAGGTGGTATGGGCAGTGGTGGCAACGGTCTATAAAGAAAACTTTGAAACTCCTTTTACTTTTTAAGTTGCACCTGGTTCTCAAGCCCAATTCTTTTTACTTCAACTATTTCCAACCGCTCAAGCCTTCTAACCAGTCTCCACAGGCTTGTCCTCGGCATATCTGAAAACCGCTCTCTTATCTCAGCCTCAAAAGCATTGCCGTCTTTTTCAGCGAGGAAAAGTATGACATCTTTGTCTTCTTTCTTCAGCTGAGGATTAGCTTTCAATATTTTATCAACGTTTGGACCTCTTCTTCGCCTTGCAACAAGTAAAGCTGCGAGAATAGCTGCGGCTACCGCCACTAAGATTGCAATTAAGTATTCGATGGGAATTGAGGCTAAAGGTCCCTCATCGCCATTTAAATCGTCTTGCGGGAGCAATGGCACGACATAGCTTATCTCCCAGTAATCAGGATGCAGAGACAGCGTGATTGCGGTGCCGCTGGTGTCTATTGCTGTTGGCATCTGGCTTAGATAGATCACTGTCGAGTTTTGTGGAAGAAAAACCGTTAGGTCGTAAGAACTATTTGCGATTAGGGTCCAAACTTCTGCTTCCTTCTTTGTAAGCGCCATCGTGTCATATTCGACTAAAACGCGCCCCTCTCCCAAAGTGAAAACCGTCAAGTACTCTCCGAGTATTTCGTAGTCCACCGCTAGCTCGCTTTCGTCAAGAACTATTACGTTCTCAATTGACGAAGATAAAAGAGGCACCGTTACGTCAGGAGCCAACTCATCAACGATTATGGCTTGCGAAACGTGGACCAACCCGTCTCTGTACACTGTGAGATCAACGGATTCAACCTCGAACTGAGATTGAGCAAGGGTAGATGCCGCTGTGATAAGGAAGAGTAGTGTGGTGATGGCCATAGCAGCAGAGATTGCTGTTCGGTCAAGGGTTTTCATGTTGGTTTCTATCCGAATTAGCTTTGTTCAGCATTATAATTTTTGTGTATCCGGCGTTCAGAGGATTTAAGTTTTGAATTGAAATGAGCATTCCTGTTTTTGGAACGGTTTTCTCGCAGTGTCCCTTAAGTTACGGTTTAGCGTATATCGTGTCAGGTGATTTGAGATGAGAAAAAACATCAAACCCGTAAACCGAACAAAAATCAGTGCTTCCGTTATAACTTTGTTAATGGTACTATACTTTGCGCCGCTATGCTTTGCTTCTGCTGGCGCTGGACAGGGCTCTGATGCCGGCAACATCGAAGTTCCAGGCGTCCCTGACAATGCTGTACAATATAATAAAACTGACGTAACGCCTGTGGCTCAGATGGAGCAGGTACAGGCGGGAGAACCAGCACTGTTCTGTTATCGAAACACTACCATGCTGATGAACTGCACCAGAAACTGTGACCTAGTCTTCACAGCAGACCCTGAAGTAGCGCCCAAACTCTTCGGTTTCTCGATAGACCCGAACCAGACCATGGCGCTCACTATGAACTTAAGTGGTTCACCTCTTGAAGGCGCGCAGGTCATGCAGCGAACCCTCAACTTCTATCTTGGCATAGAGCCCAACGCCACCATACAGCTGAACGCACAGATAAGACTACACATAAACCAGACAGAGCTTAAGCAGCAGCTTAACAGGGAAGTCAACGCCTCAAGGCTCACGTGGATGTACTGGAACCGAACTAGTGCTGAATGGAAAGCAGTTGAAAGCTACATGGACCAGAACGGATACTTGGTTTGCAACACGGACCACTTCTCCACATGGACTGTCGCTGAAATTTCAGAATCAACAGAATTTCCAGAAACATTGAACAACGGTATACAAATGGTGTACGTCTACGCTGGCATCGCAGTTGCTGTCATATTAGTTCTCGGTGTCGGCATATACGCGAATTCAAAACGAAGAAAATAGCGTCCTCTCCCTTTTTTTATTTCATTTTTCTACATTCAAGGTGTTATATTACATATTCCAGTATAATCGTAATTGCATAGATAAGCATGGCTACATGGAAAAGCGGCAGTGCTTTCATTCCGGAAGCTGCGTTTCTTCCCTTCATTATTATGATGTTTCCAACGGCTATTAACGAGAAACCCACTGCAAAGCCTGCGATTGCTATTGTTCCAAGCACATTCAGAAAGATGATTGTCGCCACCAAATGGATTATGCTGAAGAGAAGTATCCAGTAGACTGTTCCTTTCAACCCGTACAGCAGGGGAATGGTTTTCATTTCTTTAACTTGGTCGTTGGCAACATCGCTGATGTCGTTAACTCCCAAGTGCGCCAACGCCAGCGGATAAAAGAAAAAGCCGAAAAGTAGTACGTTGACGCTTGGAGTGCCGAGGCAAAGGTAACCTGCGAGGGGAAACAGCGTGAAGTCTATCCGCCCAATCAACTGGGCAAACGGGAAATTCTGGTTCCGTTTTGTAATTTGGTAGAAAACTTCAAGGCAGTAGCACACAACCATGATGCCGAAAACGTAAAGCGCTTGCGGAAACGGAAGCGTAAAAATCAGAATGGATGTAACTGCCACAAACACGCCGAAGAGCAAAAAGGCATTTTGTCGAGGGATTAAACCTTGTGAAATTGGCCTTTTCCCGAAGACTCGCCAGTACTTTGTTAGTTTATCAAACTCCACCTCTTTCTTGTCTACATCGCTATCCACAATGTCGTTCAAGACGAGCCCCGCCTCGAAGCCGAGGAAGCCAATCAACGCCACTTTAGCTACAAGTAGCCAAGAAAAGCTGTCATAGAACTGGAAAGCAAGGAAAAGTCCAGCGCAGAATAGTATAGGCCAGACAAAGAAGAAGTGCAGCCGCGTAAGGTCCATGTACGCTTTAATGTTCGCGTTCATTATAACTTCCTTCAACTGCTTCAGATTTCATTAGAACTACTTTAATAGATAAAGCTATTCGCATAATTATGTACAGAGTGAGGGGGACACTCATGAGCAGTTCAAATACCATAAACATGCTGAAAATAATCCGATTTCACATTGTGGCAGGCGGCGTCTTGGCGTTTTCGCTTGGAGGGCTCTTGGCACTTGCCAACGGTGGAAGCTTTAATCCCGCACTGTTTGCCTTAGTGTATGTCGTCATGTTGTTGGGGGACCTTTCATCGCACTATAGCAACGATTATTTTGACGTTGAGGTCGACAAGCATGTTGAACAGAAAAAGTTTTTCGCAGGCAGCGCCATCCTCGTTAACCACCCTAACCTCAGGGCATTATCGAAATCCGTTTCGGTGTCGCTGCTGGTGTGCGCGAACGTTTTGGCAGTTAAAATTTTTCTTTTCCTTGGCGCACCTATCGAAATATTCATCGTTATCTTATTGGCGAGCCTTGCAGGGTGGTTTTATTCGTCGCCTCCGCTGCGTTTAGCTTCAAGAGGACTCGGCGAAGTTGCTGTGGCGTGCGTAACAGGTTTCGCAATACCTGGCCTAGGCTATTTGGCGGTAAGAGGCCAATTCGACCCGCTATTTGTTTTCCTTGCGTTTCCTTTTGTGATGTACGGGTTCATGCTGAGCCTAAGTCTTGAGGCTCCTGACTCGGAAATAGACCGCAAAGGAGGAAAAAGAAATCTTGCTGTCCGAAAAGGAGCACGCAACGTTTTTCTGCTCATCCTCGCGTTGACAGCGGCATCCACGTTAACGTTTCTGGTCTACAGTTGGTTACTGGCTTCCACAGTTTTAGACATCGGAGTTTTGACCCTTTTTTCAATCGTACCATTAACCGCGGCTCTTGTTGGGTTCGCAGGCGTTCTTCAGAAAAAAAGCGTAAACCGCTTCAGCGCTTTGAATGTTGCCTCGTTGTTTGTTTTCAATTTGCTCACAGTAGCGTACCTGCTGGCTATCGTGTCCGCGGCGTAACAAGTTCAGCGAAAGGCTGTGAAACAAAGATTATAAGACAAACGGCAGCTATATGAGATCATGAAGGCTTGCGTTCTATACATCTCACGCACAGGGAACACCAAACGTTTTGCAGAAGCCATATCCGAATCGCTGGAAGTACCAATTTTTAACATAGCAGACGCGCCTGAACCGTCAGTTACCCAAGACTTCGAACTGTTAGTCATAGGCACACCAGTTATGGGCATGCGACCTACGCCTGAAGTGCACTCTTTCGTTAAACGCTTACCAGAATGCACAGGTAAGAAAGCGATTCTGTTCTGCACTTACGCGATTAGGCAAGGTGGAACCCTGAAAGTCTTAGAGAAAGAACTAACCCAGAAAGGTTACGTCACCATTTTAAGTGTATCCAAAAGAGGCTTGAAGCCAAATAAAGCTGACTTCTCAGATGTTTTAGATGAGATAAATAAGGCAGTGGAAGAATCAAAGACCGCTTAGACACATGACTTCTGCTGTTAAGTGGTTGCCCTATTCCCCAAACCCAAAGGGGTTTAGAACGCATCCGAGTACAAATAAGCGTCTTCTTATCAAAACGGATAGAGATAAGTTAATGACCCAGAAGATGCATGTTGGAGAGTGTTTCAACCAGTTCGATTGTTTCTTCGTCAACACTTGTGGCGCGAGCAATGTCTGTCAGGGTGATTATGCCGACCAACGCGTTTCCCTCAACTATAGGCAGTTTCTTAACTTTGTTTTCAAACATGAGACGGGCGGCTTCGGGAATTTCCATATCAGGGTTTCCTGTAATAACGTGGTTTGTCATTACTTCGAAAACGTGGGTCTCCTTAGGGTTTCTGCACTTTTCTAGGACTCTTTCAAGCAAGTCTCTCTCCGTCAAGATTCCAGCGGTCTCTCCGTTGCGAACAATGACCAAGGCACCAATCTTGTTTTCATTCATAAGCTTCACAGCTTCATGAACAGAGGCGGACGCCTGCAAAGTAAATACTTTCTTAACCATCAAGTTCCTAATTTTCGTCATTGGTATCAACTACAAAATAAGTCATCCGTAACGCGATAAAAGAATTGTGAATTTTACCTAATGATTAACGGTTGAAATAAGAGAAATCCAGAGCCTGAATCATACTGCCAAGTTCCCAAAAAGGTAGCTTGTAGCCTGTTGTTGTATGTAGCAGAAAGCAACAGTGGTATGCTCTTGTCTAAATAACCGTTCAGCATCCTTACTGTTTTCTCTCCACTTTGATTACGATGTGTAGCCATAGTGCGACTACGTTTACCCTTGGTCAGCGGCGTCAGCTATCAGACCCATCATCTCTTTCTTCAGTTCCCCCATTCTTTCTTCGTTCTTCGCCTCTATCGTTAATCGCAGTTTCGGAGAAGTGTTTGACGCCCTGATTAGCGCCCACGAATCCGGAAAATCTACTCTGACGCCATCTATAGTTGTTACGCGTTCATATTTCTTCATGGCTTTCTCTTTTACTTCTTCAACTATCTTGAATTTCTTCTCGTCGGTGCTGTCTATTTCTGACCTGTCGAAGAATTCCTTAGGCATTTCGTTAATGATTTCGGAAACTTTTCTGCCAAGCTTGGATACTATCTCCATCATGTAAATGCTGTTCATTATAGCGTCGTCAAACCAGTAAAATTTGGGCACGCATATGTGACCTGACTTCTCAACCCCTAAGACAGCGTTATGCGCCTTTGTTTGCTGCACCAGAAATGTGTGACCTACAGGTATGCGAAACACCTGCTGACCGTACTTTTTCGCTTCCTCGTCGATTAAGCTTGAACATTCAATGTTGGCAACCACAGGTCCCTTCTGCGTCTTCATTATAGCCCTCATGAAAATCACGGCGCTTTGCTCAGCCATCATAACCTTGCCTTTTTCGTCAGCAAAAAGTGCCCTGTCGCCGTCTGCGTCAAACGCTACTCCCAAATCCGCGTTCTCCTCGGCAACCCTCTTGCTAAGTTCAGCTAAGGTTTCAGGTTTAGGTTCGGGGTCTCTGTTCGGAAAAGTTGGGTCAGGCCAATCATACAAGTACGTCGTTTCAAAATCGAATTCCTTCAGAATTTTCGGCACTATCAGGCATGCGGCTCCATTTCCGAAATCAGCAACCACCTTCAGCCTTTTCGGCGCTATCCGCTCCTTGATGAAGTCGATGTACTTCTGCTCCATGCCCTCAACTTTTTCCACTGTGCCTTTGCCTTTCTTGAAAGGTCCTGAACTGTGGATTTCCCCGAGCTTTTTGTTTTCGTTCTCGAAGAATCCAACTCCGTCTTGGTGGAAGAATTTAATGCCGTTCCATTCCGCGGGCAAATGTGAAGCCGTAACGTAAGCAGCCACGTTGTTTTTCAGTTTCCAGTTTGAAAAAACGCAGAGACTGGCTGGACAGGTTCCAATAATGTGAGCGTTCGAACCAGTGCTTATTACGCCGGAAACAAAGGCGTCTTCAAGTTCGTCGCTGTGTTCCCTGAAGTCTCTTCCAATCGTGAAGTTACCTGGTGTGTAGGTTCCTGCGGCCATTCCTATTTTCTTCATTATTTCCTTGGTTAAGTCTTTGCCGTATACTCCTCTGATGTCGTAAGCTCTAAAGATGCTCATTTTCTAACTTCGCCAACTTGTTTGATAACTTGCAGTCAATAATACTTTTTCAAGGGGTTTAGCGGGTCTGTCGCCAACATCACATCCTGAGGCATCAAAACGCCACACCACTCCACTTCGCCAGCGGCCTTAGCGTTGCCTTGAATGTTGACGCTGTGTATGTTAAGCGCGTAATCCATGGCGCGGTCTTGCGGGTTCTCGAGCTGAAGCATCTGCTTTAGGCTTAGATTCTCGAAAATCCTGCGGATTGGACGCAGCGAATTGCCGTGGCACGAGACTGCTACGTTGCCGGGGTGTTCTCGCAGCCACCGTTCAAGCTGGACAACAAACGGGTCTGTGCGTTTTTCCACCATCTTCAGGCTTTCTCCCTCTGGAGGCGGAAAATCGTAGCCTCGATGCACTTTGGCGAACCATTCAGGTCTTTCCTTCGCCACTTTTGTCTTGCTTTCGCCTTGAAGCAAACCGTAACATCGCTCGATGAGGCGGTCATCAACGAAAACGGGCACGTCAGGGTGTGCTTCAAGGACTATTTCAAGGGTTCTTCGCGCTCGCTTAAGATGCGAGGTAAACGCGTAATCAACCTTTTCCTGCTTGAGCTGCTCCTCGACTTCTTGTGCCTGCGTAACTCCTTTTGGAGTAAGGTCGGGGTCACGCCATCCTGAGAATACAGCGTTGGCATTATCGGTTGTCTCTGCATGACGAAACACGAAGAGATTGCTAACCACCAAGCTGCATCACCCCAAAACCTTTGAGTAGACTGCTCTGCTTCCTAACGCTTCCTCTATTCTGAGCAGCTGATTGTAGTTACAGGTTCTTTCGCTTCTTGCAGGTGCACCATACTTAAACTGCCCAGCGTCTAAGCCAACAACCAAGTCCGCAAAGAGGGTTTCTTCAGTGCTTCCTGACCTGTGAGAAACGATAACGTTCCATCCAGCTTTTTTGGCTGATCTAAACGCGTCCAAGGCTTCTGAGACAGTTCCGATCTGATTAAGTTTCAGCAACAGAGCGTTGCAAGCGTTCATTTCGATCGCTTTTTTAATTCGCTTGGCGTTTGTGACCAGAAGGTCGTCTCCAACAATCTGGATTTTTTCTCCCAGCTCGGACTCCAGCATGTTCCAGGCGCCCCAGTCGTCTTCGCTGAAGCCGTCTTCAATCGAAATCATCTTGAATCGCTCACACAATTCAGCGTAGAAATCCGACAGTTCTGCAACTGTATATTCTTTTTTCAAAATCTTGTATTTTCCGCCGTGGTAGAATTCAGATGCGGCAGCGTCTATGCCCAAGGAGAATTCCTTGGTGTAACCGAGTTCTTCAATGGCTTCTGTGATGAATCCGAGTCTTTCATCGACTCTTTTCAGCGGTGGAACGAATCCTCCTTCGTCTCCAACATGTATAGCCGAGTTTCCAAACTTTTCTTTTAGTTTCTTCTGCAGGGTATGGTAAGTCTCAGAACACATTCTCAGAGCTTCAGAGAAACTTTTAGCTCCACGAGGAATTATCAGGTGCTCTTGAACATCGTTTTCGATGCCAGCGTGTAATCCGCCGTTAATCACGTTCATTTGTGGAATGGGCAAAGTCAACCCCCTTGAATCAACTAAGTCGGCGACGTACTCGTAAAGTGGCAAATTTGACTCTAAAGCGCCTGCTTTGCAAACTGCCATGCTGACCGCGAGAATAGCGTTGGCTCCCAACCTAGATTTGTTAGGAGTTCCATCCAACTCTATCATCAACTTGTCCGCCTCTTTCTGTTTTGTGCAATCCCTGCCGACAAGGTTCTCAGCTATCAAATTGTTGACGTTGCCAACGGCTTTCAGCACTCCTTTTCCCAAATAGCGTTTGCCGCCGTCCCTAAGCTCTAAGGCTTCATGTTTACCTGTGCTAGCGCCCGAAGGAACCGAAGCCCGTGACAAACCGTTCTTCGTGAATAAATCAACTTCAACTGTGGGATTGCCTCTGGAATCCAAAATTTCTCTTGCCTTTATCTTCG
>CAZJBY010000043.1:0-16612 GCA_964544495.1 uncultured Candidatus Bathyarchaeia archaeon | reverse complement strand
AAGCAAGTGCTGCCTATCGTAGAAGAATCTAGAAATCAAGCGCCAGTACCCTTCTAAACTCCCAATTTCTCCCTATTCGCTTCTATTCCATTTTTAGGTTCTAATATGTAACCATCCGCCGAACTGTTTTTGGCTGCATTTTGTGTTTTCGTTATTTTGGTGTTTGCGCTGATTGTTTAACTGTTTGTTGTTAGTAGCGTGTGTAGTTGTTGTGAATAATTACCAGTGTTTCGTAAGACTTAATAAACCCTCTACAGTTAGTTCTACTGTACACGTGAAAAACACTTGGGGAAATCCCTGTGACCAGAGAAGAAATCTTAGGCAAAAAACCTTTACATTTACTCGAAAAGATAAAAGAAAACCTTGAGAGGCTCAACGAAAAAATGGAAGTCATGATCGAACTACAAAAACACGGTCACAAAGACTCTCAACCTCTTCCCGATGCCTCTTTAGACGTAATGACCCTACTCTCAATGCCTGATCATCTACGAAAAACAGCCATGACAATCTGCAGATGCGGCCGCGCCACCGCAGAAGAAGTCTCCCAGCAGACAAGCAGAGCAAGAGCTGTAGAAAGCGCATATCTAAACCAACTTGTCATAATGGGTTATCTTAGAAAGGAACGGAAAGGAAGAAAAGCTTACTTCTACGCTGAGAGAGACAGCCAAGGGTGAAAACGGAAATGGGTAAAATTATAGCGGTACATTCATACAAAGGTGGAACAGGAAAAACCCTGCTCTCCGTGAATTTGGCAGCAACGTTTGCCAAGCTCGGAAAGAAAGTCTGCCTTTTCGATCTTGACTTTCGAGCGCCAAGTTTATTCGCGATACTTAAAGTGGATGAAGCGGAATGTTGGCTGAACGATTACTTGAACGGTGCATGCGACATCAACAAGGTGATTGTGGACCTTAGCAGCAGAATTCCAGGCAACGGTAAATTTTTCGCTGCCCTAGCGAACCCGGCAACCGAGGCAATCAGAGACATGTCTGCGAAGGACAGAAAATGGGAGATGCACGCGTTGGGAAGGCTCCTTGCCCTAAGGAACACACTGTTAAACGACAAAGAATTTGACTATTTGGTTTTCGACACAAGCCCAGGACTCCAATATTCATCGATAAACGCCATAGTAACCGCAGATTTTGTTGTGGTCGCAACTACAGGTGACAGGTCTGACGTGGATGGAACACGGCGCATGCTTAAAGAACTGTATAACCTCTTTGAAAAGAAAACAGGGTTAGTCATTAACAAGGTTCTTGATCCCACCTCAAAATCGAGAAAAGACGAAATGGATAAGAGGGTTAAAAACGTGTATCAAGTTCCCATGTTAGGACTGGTGCCGTGCTTCTGCGAGATTCTGAGAGCTGAGGGAAATCTCATATTCGTTCAAGACAAGCCAAACCATCCTTTCACAAAGATACTGGATGAGATGGCTAGGAAAATAGACGCCAACGAAGTTAACTAATATACCTGCCTTTTCTTTTAACAATTTTTTCTTTAGCAAGTTCAACAAGAGTATCAACAAAACTTGATGCAAACGCTTATAGAACGCATGAAACACTGTTAAAAACCGCATGAGCGGCGGAGAAAAAACCGTGGACAGGTCAGCAATTGTGCTAGCTGGCGGCTTTTCCAGCAGGTTCGGGCAGGATAAAGGCGTTCTTGAGCTTGCTCATAAACCTTTGATAAATCACGTTGTAGACGCGATTAGTCCAGTTGTTAACGAAGTAATTGTTGTGACTAGTTCCAAAGAGCGCGTCACTCAATATACGAAAGTTATGGCTGCGGATGTGCAATTTGTCATTGACGTGTGCGAGTCGAGAAGTCCATTGATTGGTGCTTTAACAGGTTTTGGTGCTGCTCAGGGCAAATACTCTTTACTTCTGCCTTTTGACACACCGTTTGTTTCAAAGGAAGTTGTTTCGCTGCTTTTTGAGTTATGCCTGAAGAAGTCGGCTGTAATCCCGAGGTGGCCTAACTGCCAGATTGAACCGTTGCATGCAGTTTATCAAACAAAACTGGCGTTGGAGGCTGCAAAAACTGCTGTGGCTGAGGGAAACTTGAAAGTGCGAGCCATGATTGAGAAGCTTCGAGGAGTACGTTATGTTTCCACGATGGTCATTCAGCAGTTGGACCCAGAGCTTCGCTCGTTTTTTAACATAAACACGCCTGCAGACCTGAAGAAGGCTTCTGACATGGCTAAGCTAAGAAAGGTAGTGCCCTATTAGCAGCTTGGATAATGTTTAAATTTATAGTTTTTATCTGCTTGATGTGGTGAAGTGTTATGATTTATTGTTCAAATTGCGGCGAAAAACTTCCTGATGATGCTCTTTTTTGTCCGAAATGCGGCACCAAAACAGTGAAGGGCGCGGAGGCAAATGTTTCTGATTCCAAGGATGAGATGAAAGAAGCGTTTGCCAAGATGAGCCGAGAGCTTGAAAAAGCTTTTGCTGTGGCTGCTGAGGAGATACATGCTGCGTTTCAAACAGCAAGCGAAAACATTCAGAAGTCGCTTAAGAAAGAGAAAATAGTTTGTCCTAATTGCGGAGAGAAAAATCCGAACAGCGCGGTTTACTGCTATAACTGCGGTAAAAAACTGAAAGCCGAATAAGCCTGCACAGTTGCGAGAGAAGTAAAGGAAGCGTTTATTGAAAACTACCGAAATGTGGTGTGTGAGCTGTATGAAAATCGGTGTTTGTGGTATAGCCTGCGAAAAATGTCCGCGAATGCAGAAGGGTATGTGTCCCAACGGCGCCGCTGGATGTGTGCCCAAACAGAATAAGATGTGCCAAATAGCCACTTGCGCCTTCAACAAGGGCGTAAGACTATGTTTTGAATGCGCCGATTTTCCCTGTGAAAACACGCAGAAAGGTCCGATAAGCTTCGGTTACTGCCAGTACATCTCTGGAAAAGCTGAACCGTAGAATCTATTGAATATCCTGCCGATTGCCAACAGTTTTAAGTTGAGGTGGACTGTGATAAGTTTTGGAAGGGAACATGGCTTCTTCAGAGAGTGTCATTAAAGCGCATGGCTTGACTAAGAAGTTCGGCAGCTTCACGGCAGTGGATCATATAGACTTCGAAGTCTACAAGGGCGAATGCGTCGGCTTTTTGGGACCAAACGGCGCAGGCAAAACCACCACCGTGCGCATGATCTACTGCTTCTCGCCTGTGACTGAAGGCGAATTAACCGTGGCGGGAATGAACGTTTCCACGCAGTCTCGCGAAATTAAAAGGATGGTGGGTGTGGCGCCGCAGGAAGACAACCTTGACCCCGACTTCACGGTTATCAAGAACCTGCAGGTTTACGCGCGCTACTTCGACATTTCAAAAGCTGAAGCTGCAGAACGAGCCGTAGAACTGCTCAAGTTCTTCAGACTTGAAGAGAAACAAACCAAGGCGATCGATGAGCTTTCCACAGGCATGAAACGGCGCTTAATCATTGCCAGAGCGTTAATCAACCAGCCGCAAATCCTCCTTTTAGATGAACCGACCACGGGGTTAGATCCTCAAGGTAGACACATCGTCTGGGATGAAATTCGCAACCTGTTAAAACAGGGAGTAACCATCATTTTGACGACGCATTACATGGATGAGGCAGCAGCCCTGTGTGACAGAGTCCTAATAGTGGATAACGGTAAGATAATCGAGACTGGAGTCCCTCAAAAACTTATCAAACAACACGTGGGTGAAGACGTTTTAGAAGTTCCATTCAACGAGACCATCCTGAAAGCACTGAAAGAAGAGATGCCGAACGCGGATATCGAAATCTTCGGCGACCAAATTCGCGTGTTTGTCAACAGGCACGGCGTTTTCGAGAGTATCGTGAAGAAATTTCCAGATGTGAACATGACTATCCGCAACGCGAACCTTGAGGACGTGTTTCTCAAACTGACAGGGAGGAAACTGCGAGAATGACCGAAAGCAATCCGCAATCATTTTCTCGGCTGCCTACGCTTACTCATCGTGTTTGGACGGTTTGGCATAGAAACTTTGATGTTTTCATGAAGACGTGGCACGTGAACTTCTTGCCATCTCTTATCGAGCCTATTCTTTATTTGCTGGCTTTCGGCTTTGGCTTAGGCACTTTCGTCACGAACATTGAAGGCGTCAAGTACATTCAGTGGATAGCGCCGGGATTAGTGGCGATAACAGTCATGTACGGCGCCTTCTTCGAATGCACCTACGGCTCGTTCGTTCGCATGTACTATCAGCGAACGTTTGACGCCATAATCGCCACGCCGATCAGCGTTGAAGAAGTCATAGCAGGCGAGCTATTGTGGGGCGCAACTAGGGCAACCTTCAACTCCGCGATTGTTTTGGCGGTGGTGGCTGCTTTCGGATTAATTTCAACCCCATGGTTTCTGGCGATACTGCCCGTTGCCTTTTTTGGTGGGCTGCTGTTTTCCTCTTTGGGTATGTGCTTCACGGCTTTGGCGCCGAACATTGACTTCTTCAATTATCCGACGTTCCTGCTCATCACGCCTATGTTCCTCATAAGCAACACTTTCATTCCGCTCGCGTCATTTCCAAGTCAACTGCAAACCATTGCGCTGGCTGTTTTACCGTTGACACATGTGGCGGACTTGTCACGCTTGCTGATTGTGGGTAAGATAGAAACCTTAGGCGGCTTGGCACCTGAATGGGTGATGCTTCTGGCTGTTTGCTGGATAGCCATTGTGACTTTAGCGTTCTTTGTCTTGAGTATCTACCTGATGAGGCGAAGGCTCATCAAATAAGCCACGGCTGCTTCTGTGCCAAGCGCACCAGCTATAGTTAAAAGCTTGAAAAACTAGACTAATAGGCAATCACCAAAGATTTCATGAAAATCTGTTGGAGGTGAAACGATGACCAATGTTGGAGAGCTTTACGTCTGCAAAATATGTGGGAACGCGGTTGAGGTTGTTGTGGCTGGTGCTGGAAGGCTTGTTTGCTGCGGGCAGCCTATGGAGCTTGTGGAGGACAAGGACAACGAGTAAAAAGCGCCTCTGCAACTGGAATTTCTCGCCAAAACGGGTGTTTTTCAGCCTGCTTTCATTCTGATTTTAGAGCAGCACACATGTAGTTTAGATTTTTATATATCCAAGGCGTTTAAAAACATCCATAACTCTTCAACAGTACTTATTCTTCGTATTTCCAAAAATTCTGGCTTGAATTCTGCGCCTTCTCCAGAAGGTGCCTTGAAAAAACCTACTGTGTGAGGGTAACTATCTTCAAATTCCCAGTTTTCCACAATTTCTACTAACTTCACAAGTTTCCCGGATTTGGATGGTCCTTTTTTCCTGTCGACAAAAATCACGCTGTAGTTCAGGTATTTCCCCTTGTTTCCATGTTTCGGAAAGCTAACTATCCAGTCGATTTCCATAAAGTGAAAGTTTTTGGTTTCGTTTCCTGATGGCAACTCAAAATAGGCAAGTGTCAAATAACGATTTAAACATTACATTTAATCAATCCAAAAAATGAAGAGGATGTAGGTTACATTCATGAAAAAGTGGCAACTGCTAATCTTACTTGTGGCTTTAACGGTTCTTGTGGTCAGTGCCGTTTCGCTGGTTTTGCCAACAGCTGAGCCGCTTGGAAATGTTGAACTTGGACCAGTAAACTACTCTTATAGAGTTGTCCATGTGTATCCTCATGACCCAACAGCCTTCACTGAAGGATTAGTCATCGACAACGGGGTTTCGTATGAAAGCACAGGTATCCGTGGTGAGTCTTCACTTAGACGCGTTGAACTGGAAACTGGTGAAGTTTTGCAGTCATATTCTTTGCCGCCTCAGTATTTCGGTGAAGGCATCACAGTTTTTGATGGCAAAATCATTCAATTAACGTGGCAGTCGAACAAAGGTTTCGTTTACGACAAAGAGTCTTTTGAGCTACTTCAAGAGTTCAGCTATTCAACCGAGGGCTGGGGAATCACAAATAACGGTAGCCAACTGATAATGAGCGATGGGACATCAACCTTGTATTTCCTAGACCCAGAATCATTTCAGAAAATTGGACAAGTCGAAGTACACGATAATAGCACTGTTGAGCGTCTGAATGAACTTGAATACATCCAAGGGAAGGTCTATGCAAACATTTGGCTGGAAGAAAAAATAGCAATAATTAACCCTCAAACTGGGCAAGTCGAAGGATGGATAAACATGAGTGGGCTCCAAAGTATGGAAAACCAGGACCCGGACAACGTCCTCAACGGCGTTGCATACGATGCGGCAAGCGGCAGGATTTTTGTAACTGGAAAACGCTGGTCGCAGCTTTTTGAGATTCAGCTAATCCCAGAAGGGTAGAGATATGACTGCTGTTAAATCTTAACTATCATGTTTTTTCAGAATGCTATCTGTGTCTATTTTGCGGGGTTTTGATAGAGCGAAAATGGAACACGAAAACAATAATATAACGCTCAAAGAAGAAAAGAGCCCTACATAATGCAAGCTGCTTGCAAGAATTAGTCCGCTGATTATTGGTCCAGCTGTTTGCCCGACATCCATTATGGTGCTAAGAAAACCTAAAGACGAACCGATTAGCCTCTGCGGTACCAATTCACTGACCAGTGGCGAAGTCGAAGAAATCACCGTAGCGAAACTAATTCCGTATCCAACTGATAGAAGCAACAAAATCGGAAATTGAGTCATAAAAGGAAAGAACAGCAAAAGTATGCAGCTTATTAATGAGCCTAAGATGATAGGAATACGTCTACCAACTCTATCTGAGATTCTTCCTATAAGCGGTCTCGCAATAATCAGCGCCACAATCTGCGAACCGGTAATCACTCCAACCGAAAACAGGTTAAGCCTGACGACTTCCACTAAATAGCCAACCAGAAAGAACTCTACTGTTCCAAAGACATAATATTGGCTTGCTTGAATTAGGCTTACAATGAGAACTCCGCGGTTCGTTACTAAAGTGGACCAACCTTGAAAAAGACGTTTGGATAAATTATCAACTCGCTCTGGGGGAACGTTGGGCTTCTTGCTTTCAATTTTGAGGAACACTGCTACGAGAAAGGCGGTGCAGCCTGCTATGGTGACAGCTATATAGAGACTGTGAAAACTGTTGGCTGTTAGAACTAGTATGGTTCCGCCCATGAACGGCGCAAGTGCTCTTCCCGCTGCCGTAGCTGATGAAAAAAGCGATATGCGTTCACCTCTTTTCTCTGGAAAGTAATCCACCATAATCGCCTCAGCGACTGGAACAAAAATGGCAGTTGCAAAACCATGATAGAACCGCACGAGAACCAATTGCCACCAGACATTGATTATTAAATAAAGGAAAGGCGCAGATGCAAATACGAAGGTTGCAAGCAGTAGAAATTTACGTCTGCCCACGACATCTGAAAGCGAGGCAGCGGGAAAGCTGATTAGGATGCCTGGTATAGTTGAAGCGGAAGCCACAAAACCTACAAGGTCATTAGGCGTATCAAGACTTGTCGCAAAGGGCTTCAAAACTGGATTCTTGGCCATAGTTGAGCTTAAAATAGCGAAAAAACCTATAATACAAAGTATTAAAAAGAAGTTGTTCACAGTTTGCTTTTTCGGAAACATTACGGTCAAACCGAAGTTAACTATGTTCTCCTCATATATCTTTGACTTCTATAGAATTGAGTAAAGTAAGGGGCAACGCGTTATACTTCTATGTTGTTCATGTCGGCTACAACGAGGTAGTAAGCAGCTAATCCTTTCCACTCTCCCCAGTTCTTGGCGATTTGCCGTGCCTCTGCACTCGAAATCACTCTTCCGTCACGGTAGTAACGTGAAATAACTCGCCGCAAGCCCAAATCGTCCGCTGGCAGCGCTTCCAGCCGTTTCATTCCCCGCAGCATTGTGAGTTCAGCGGTCCAGACGCCGATTCCCCGTATCTCGTCAAGTTGTTTGATTATTTGTTCTGAGCTTTTCCAGGTCTTGAATTCTTCTAGGTCCAGTTTTCCTTCTGTTATGAGCTGGGAAGCGCCTTGGATGTACTCGGCCTTTCTAAAACTCAAGCCGCAATTGCGGAACTCCTCGATGCTGACAGCAGCTAATTGTTGCGGCGTCGGGTATGTGTGGTAGGTTTCGTCTTCCAAGTTTAGCGAGTCACCGAACTTTTTGATAAGCCTATGTTCTAGGCTGTTAGCGACTTTCAGCGAAATCTGCTGCTCAACAATTGAATCCACTAAGGCTTCAAAAACGGTTGGCGTGGTTGGATTTTTCAGTCCCAAGAGTTCGCGAGTTAATTGTGCCATTATTTTGTCGTCTCTTACCGTTTCATAGAAGGGTTTCAGGTCTAAATTCAAGCTGAACAGGTTTGTGACTGCGCTTTCTGCCTTTTTCTTGTCTTCGCCAGTTATCGTGCTATCCGATTTGAGTTCAACAGACAGTTTCGGGTCGTCAACGCTGCCCGAGGATTCTACAATTGCGAGAACAAGTTTGCCGTTGACGCGTATTACTTGCCAAAACTTGCCGTTTTCGTATTTACGGATTTGTTTATCTCCGTTAGCGAAGATTTCAGAGCTCAAGGCGAAACGGAACGGGGGCAAAGCCGTAAGTTCAATTTTTTCAGCACGCGTCAATGCAAAGTTCATCCCTGCAGGCTGGAGCTGCCAAAGCTTACTACAAGAAACACAATTTATAAAACCAGCAGTAATGTGCCTTCTTTCCAGCTCATTCTTTCATCGGACAGAAAATACCATAAGAACAAGTTAGTTATCAGGGAGAATATCGCTAGATTAGAAAAAGCTGCAATGTTAACGGTTAAAGGTGACACTAGCAAGGCTACGCCTAGGATGAAGGTTATGTTGATGAAGCAGCTTCCAACGATGTTGCCTAAAGTCAAGTTAAAATGGCCTTTTCGTGCAGAACTTATGCTTGTGACAAGTTCGGGTATGCCTGTGCCGAACGCAACGATTGTGGCGCCGATGACGACGGGTGGAACGCCAGCGCTGGCGGCTATGAAGGACGCTGAGTCAACAATGAAGAAGGCGCTGGCAACCACAACAGCCGCGCCAACCAGTGCTAATGCGGTGTAATGGCTGAGCCTTCTTCTTTCGCTGCTTAATGTGCCTTGGTCTCTTAGGCGTTTTACTCTGGATAATTGAACCATGTAAAATACGAAGATGGCGAGGAGAATCACGCCTATGAATTGGCTTGATTGTCCTAGGTACAGCAGCGTCAATGGAATCAGGGAGGCTATGAAGAGGCCGAAGTACAGGTTGCCTATTTCTTCCTTTGCCATGGCAGGGTACATGCATTGGAATCGTGGGCATTTTACCGCCACTATTAAGAAGCATATGCCCAGCACTAGGGCGATGTTGGTTATGTTTGAGCCTAATATGTTGCCTATGGATTAGCCGATTTTTTCTGAGCTGGCTCCGAAAATGACCACGCTGAGTTCGGGCAGAGATGTGGCGAAGCCTACCAGAATGAAGCCGATTGTTGTTTTTCCGAAGCCTGTCATGTTGGAGACTTTGACCGCGTTGTTTATGGTTACGTCGCTAGCTATAACCACGATGATGATTGAAGCGAGAAGAATTAGGGAGTTCCAGATTAAACCTAGTCCTTCAAACACCATATGGCTTCACAATCCGTAGTTAATTGCTCTTAGGCGATGGCTAAAAACGTTTCTTAGCGTTCGCAACAAGAATCGGATGTCCCAGTGTCACGTTTTTCTAAAGGATTTTTAACTTGGACTCTGTGTATATAACAGTCAAAGGAAGGTTTCGGTCATGCGCATAGTGTTGCGAATAGGCGGCTCAGTCGTCGCGTCTCCGGTTAACACGGATTTGATGAGCAAATACGCCGAAATGGTGCAAACCCTGAAAGAGCGAGGTCATGAGGTCGCGGTAGTGGTTGGCGGCGGTTCACTAGCCAGAGAGTTTATTGATATAGCCAAGAAACTGGGACTTAACGAGCAAGCTCAGGACGAAGTTGCCATTTCTATTTCAAGACTTTTCGCTCAGCTTTTCCTTAAGAAACTTGGTGGGATGGGCTGTGGGAAGGTGGCTTTGACGCTTGATGACGCGGCTGTATGTCTAGATGAAGGTAAAATTATGGTTATGGGGGGTTTGAAGCCGGGAATCACGACGGACGCGGTTGCAGCCTTAGTGGCGGAACGGGTGGGTGGCGAGTTGCTGGTCAAAGGCACAGACCAAGACGGCATCTACAGCAAGGATCCGCGGAAATATCCTGACGCCGTTAAGCTTGACCGCTTAACTTTTGATGATTTGCAGAGCGTTTTTTCGGAAAGCCATCATAAAGCAGGTATGCATCAGATTGTTGACCCTGAAGCTGTTAAGGTGCTGAAGCGTGAGCGTGTGAAGTTGGTTGTAGTGAACGGGTTTAAGCCCGAGAATATTTTGGCGGCTGTTCAAGGCGAGAAAGTTGGAACAGTAGTCGAATAGCGCGTCTCTCACGTTGTTGTTTCACTTTGTTATGGCAACAGGTTTAAATATCACATTTGATATCGCATTTGAGGTCAGTAGTGATAAGCATGTTCAACCACGAAGACAATATAAAAAATCAGATGCACCATCGCGAAATGAGACGGTTATTGCGTCACACAGCCATGGTGCCCAAAGGCTTCATACGCTACCACGTTCTCGAAGCCCTAAGTCAAAAACCCATGTCAGGGTCAGAGTTAATGGATGACATTGAAAAGCACACGGGCGGGTTCTGGAAGCCCAGTCCAGGCTCTATTTATCCGCTGCTATCTTGGCTGCAGGATAACGGCTACATCAAAGAACTACCCGTAGAAAATGGGCTTAAACGTTACGAATTAACTGAAAGCGGAAAAGCGCTGCTTGAAGAACAGAAGAAAATACGGAAAAAGTTCAGAGAAGAAGTAGGCTTCCTGCCTGCACCATTCTTCGACAGCTTTCTCACAAAAGTACCCCCAGAAAAAACCGCTGAAATCCGTAAAGCCGTTAAACGCTTGGCAATAGCGTTCTTTCATCTGGGCAGCACTCTTCAGGAAAATTTCTCTGAAAAAGCCTTAAATGAAGCCCTAAACGTTGTAGATGAGGCCTCACAAAAATTTGAGGAAATAAGCAAGAAATTGAAAGGTGAAAAACATGAGTGAAGATGCAATCAAGGCGAAAGGCTTAACCAAAGTCTTCAACGGAAGCTTAGTGGCCGTTGACCACATCGACTTCAGCGTTAAGCACGGTGAAATCTTCGGTTTCTTAGGACCTAACGGCGCTGGAAAAACCACAACCATAAACATGCTAATAACGGTCTTAAAGCCGACAGAAGGCAAAGCCTCAATATTAGGGTACGACCTCGCCAAACAGAACAATGAGGTCAGATACTCCATTGGTGTTGTGCCGCAGGAGTACACGGCTGACGAAGACCTTACAGGCTACGAAAACATACTCTTATGCGCCGACCTATACGGTATTTCCCGCAAAGTCTCCCAAAAACGAGCCGAAGACCTTTTGAAACTTGTCGAGTTAACAGCTTTCAAAGACAAGAAAGTTCAAACATACTCTGGTGGCATGCGCCGAAGACTAGAACTTGCTTGTGGCTTGATTAACAGGCCAAAAGTGCTCTTCTTGGATGAGCCCACATTGGGTTTAGATGTTCAAACCAGAGCCGCCACTTGGAATTACATTAGAATGTTGAAGAAGGAGTTTGGCATGACGCTGTTTATGACTACTCATTACCTCGAGGAAGCAGACGCTCTCTGCGACCGCGTCGCAATAATTGACCACGGAAAAATAATCGTTGTCGGAACACCTGACGAGTTAAAAGACAGTTTAGGCGGGGACATAATCACTGTCGCCGTCAAAAAAGACGTTGACATAACAGGACTCGTAGAAAAAATTGAACATGTCAAGGGAGTCAAGAAGGAGAACGGATCATACATGATAAAATCTGAAAACGGTGAAGTAACCGCTCCGTTAATAATCGAAGCCCTCCGCAAAGAAGGACACGTTGTCACACGGCTTTCACTTACGAAACCAACGTTGAACGAGGTTTACTTGCAGTACACAGGCAGGTCAATGCGTGATGCTGAGGAGTCAGGCGATGCGCTTCATGCAAAAAGAATGTTGATGGCGAGGCGAAGACATTGAGTGAAATGAACAACGTTTCAAAAAGCAAACTCCACGGTCTCTGGGCTCTCACCAACCGGGAGCTTAAAAAATGGTACAAGGCCCCAGTAGTTTTTGCTCTCACTTTGATACAGCCAATCATTTGGCTGGGTTTGCTGGGAAATGCACTGAACCTAGGCAGCCTAGTTGGCTCAAGCTCATTTACCATTCCTGCTGACGTAGCGGCGCAATTTACTCCGCAACAACTTAGTGTATTGAATTCCTATTTCTCAAACATAGGCGGCTCAATACTTCAGAGCACGTTTGGAACAACCAGCTACATCTCCTTCATGGCTGTGGGCATGATAGCTTTCACCGCGCTCTTCACGACGATGTTCAGCGGCATGTCGGTTGTCTGGGATAGACGCCTAGGTTTTCTAAACAAAGTCCTTAGCACACCCGTATCCCGCGCGGTAATAATAGTATCTAAGGTGCTTTCAGCCACATTGCGGTCAATGTTTCAAGCTTCAATAATACTGGTAATCGCCGTCCCACTCGGCTTCGAAGTTGGCGCAGCCTTTACTCCACTTAACATACTGGGCGTTTTCGCATTCCTCTTCCTAATATGCATGGGTTTGTCTTCGCTTTTCATAGCCATCAATATAAGATCGACGAGAATCGAGACTCCCATGGCGGTCATGAACTTGCTGAACCTCCCGCTGACCTTTGCAAGCAGCGCCTTCTTCCCAATCGACAGAATGCCAGGTTGGTTGCAGACCGTGGCGAATGTGAATCCTTTGTCTTACACAATGAACGGCATGAGACAGCTCCTGATTAATTCCTCAATCAATTACTCAGACCTCGCACTTCAATACGCGTACGTCGGCATATTCGCTGCGGTGTTGACAACAATAGGTATAGTGCTCTCTTGGAGATTCCTGAACAAATAAGAAAAAGGAAGGATTGCTCATGGCACAAATAGTTGAGGCAGTTGACCTGAAGAAAACTTACATGCTGGGAAAAATCCCTGTTGAAGCGTTACGCGGTGTAAATCTGAAGGTTGAAAGCGGCGACTTGCTCGCAATTTTAGGCCCATCGGGCAGCGGCAAATCAACATTGCTGAACCTGATCGGTGCGTTGGACAAGCCGACTTCAGGAACGCTGCTTATTGACGGCGTTGACGTTTCCACGCTTAGCGACAATCAGCTGTCCGATCTTAGGCGCCGCGTGGGCTTCGTGTTCCAATTCTTTAATCTCATTCCACGTTTAAATGCAAGAGATAATGTTGAACTGTCCCTGTCCATAGCTGGCGTAAGCAAGGCTGAAAGAAAAAAGCGGGCGGAAGAACTTCTCGAAACCGTAGGTTTGAAAGACCGCATCAACCATAAGCCAGCCGAGCTAAGCGGCGGTCAGCAACAGCGAGTAGCAATCGCTAGGGCTTTAGCAAATAATCCCCGCTTCCTGTTGATGGACGAGCCGACGGGAAACATCGATTCTAAGACTGCCCGTGAAATAATGAGGCTGGTTAAGGGGCTTAATGCGGAGAAAGGCGTGACAATCATCATGGTGACGCATGACCAACATCTGGCCAGAGAAGCAAAACGTACAGTTCAGATGTTTGACGGCGTGATAACCTCTGATGTAGCAAATGGTGAACCAACATGAAAGCAAAAGACGTTTTCAGCTACTCTTTCAGCGCCATAAAACTGCGAAAGCTTCGTGCAGGCTTAACAACCCTCGGCGTCGTAATCGGCATTGCCGCCATCGTGGCGTTGCTCTCAATCACTCAGGGCTTGCAAAACACCATAACTAATCAGCTTGAAACGGGTTTGGCAACCGACACGTTAATTGTTACTCCGGGAAGAAGCGTGTTCAGCCAAGGCGGTGCAGGTATAGGCGGCGGATTCGGTGGCGGTGGCTCTGGCTTTACGTTGTTGCTTAATGATACAGCAACTATTAACGGGTTATCGCCTGACATTGAGGGGTCAGTTGCCATAATACAAAGGGCAGTTTACTTCCAGAACAGCGAAAGAAGCTTCATTATTAACGTGTTGGGCGTGGACTTCGCCGAGTACGAAGCCATCTACGGCGGCAACACTTTTGTGGCTGAAAGCGGGACCATTAACTCGAACCCGGCAAACGATGAAGTTGTAATTGGAAACACTTTACATAATCCTTGGAACAACGGCACTTTACTGTATAACGTAGGCGAAAACGTAGACATCATCTGGACGAACGCCACTGCTCGCCCACCGAAAAACGAAACGTACACTGGCACGGTAACCGCGGTTCTTAAAGAAATTGGAGGATTCAGCTTCGGCGGACCTTCAGACACAGGAGTTTACATCCCAAGCGCTCAAGCAGAAAGCTTCTTCGGCACTGATACATGCAGCCAGATAATAGTGAAGTTGGCTAACAGCGACCAAGCCACAATCGACAACGTTTCTGAACTTATAACCAATACTTTCGATGGAGAAGTCTCCGTGATTTCCTCAACCGCAGTGCTTAGCATCATCGGCAGCGTCTTCTCAGTGATCCAGCTGTTCTTGGTTGGAATAGCCGCCATCTCACTGCTGGTGGCGGGCATAGGCATAATGAACATCATGATAGTGTCGCTGATTGAGCGCACACGAGAAATCGGCATACTCAAAGCCTTAGGCATGAAAAGCCGAACGGTGCTCCTGATTTTCCTAGGCGAATCAGTGATAATCGGCTTAATCGGCGCGGTGCTCGGTATAGTTTTAGGCTGGGGTCTTGCGAACGTGGTTGCAGTCGTCTTCAGTGGAGGCGGACCGTTTGCGGGAATAGGAGGAGGTCAAGATGCAGGCGTAGGCACGGCTGGTCTGGACATCGTACCTGTTTTAACTCCGACAGTGCTGATAGGTGCCTTGGGCTTCGGCATAGGTGTCAGCGTGATATTCGCGTTATATCCTGCTTGGCGAGCTTCAAAACTCAAACCCGTAGAGGCGTTAAGGTATGAATAAAATTCTAAATCACTTAATAGCTTCGAGATGACCCTTAATGAAGAACGAACTCATAATTGAAGTCAAGAACCTGACAAAGATGTTCGGCAAGTTCACTGCCGTAGACGACATCAGCTTCGACGTGAAGAAAGGTGAAATATTCGGTCTCCTAGGTCCAAACGGTGCAGGAAAAAGCACAACCCTGCGAGTACTCTCAACATTAGCTAGACCTACAAAGGGAACTGCCGTCATAGGCGGCTACGATATCTTGAAAAACGATAATGAGGTCCGCAAGCTAATAGGCATAGTTTCCGAAAAAATGATAATGTACAACCGCTTAACAGCGGCTGAGAACCTGCGGTTTTTTGGTAACCTCTTCAACATTCCCAAAGCTGTCTTAAACAAGAGAATCGACGACCTGTTAGAGCTGGTTCAGCTTACCAAGTGGAAAAACTCGCAAGTAGGCACCTTCTCCACGGGCATGCGCCAAAGAATAAACGTGGTACGTGCCCTCCTTAACATGCCTCAAGTCCTGTTTCTTGATGAACCCACGTTGGGTTTGGACCCTCAATCCTCGGTCGAGATAAGAGAGTTCATAAAGAAGCTTAACCAAGAAAACGGCACAACCGTCCTTATTACTACGCACATGATGGTTGACGCTGACCTTTTGTGCGACCGAATAGCCATTGTAGACCATGGCAAAATCGTCGCGCTTGACACTTCAACTAACTTAAAGAAGCTAATCTCAGGAGCGGATACCACAATAATCAGTTTAGAACTTGCCAACCTCAACCAAGAACTGATCGATACAATTCGAAAACTCGATTGCGTAGATTCCGTTACCCAAGAAAACTCAATGCACCTCCGCATAATCGTTCACGGCTCCGAAGCCTTTAACTCAGTAATAGACGCGGTGCGCACAAAGAAAGGAAAAATCAACTCCGTGCAGAATCTTCAGCCGACGCTGGAGGACGTGTTCCTGCACATCACGGGTCACCAAGTGAGAGACGTGGCAGACCAGAAGATTCCTCTGGAGACGAGGCGTCGGTTTGGACAAAGATCGCAAGCGCGAGGACGCTAACAAGGTGAAGTAACATGGGCGCAAAAACTCTGCTTTCACACAGTTTCAGAATAGCTTGGAAAGACTTAACTGAACTGTTTAGAAACCGACTGGGGCTCGTCTTGCTCGTAGTCATGCCGCTGTTTATGATGGTTATGGTTGGTTTCATATATCCATCCAACGGTTCCACATTGAACAATTTGCCCATCGGACTCGTGAATGAAGATTCAAGCTACAATAATTCAACTATTCCAAGCCAAACCTTCATTATGGGTTTGCAGGCTTTCAACGCCCAAACCAACATGCTCAAGCTCTCCAACGTGTCCACAGTTGACGACATCAAAGACATGGTACAACGAGGCGAATTGAACGGAGGCATCATCATACCCAGCAACTTCTCCGAAAGCATCATGACAGGGCAACAGGGCATCCTCATAATCGTAAGCGACCAGTCGAATCCGCAGGTTTCTGCAACGGTCCAAGCCGCTTTGTCCGCTGTGTTTGACCAAATGGGCACGCAGTTGGCAATCCAGAATGTTCAGCCGCTGAACGCAACCAACCCCCTCGCCATAGTCAAACCCTACAACGTGC
>CAZJBY010000042.1:0-17816 GCA_964544495.1 uncultured Candidatus Bathyarchaeia archaeon | reverse complement strand
GGCGTTTCTTACGGCGTATTCGGAATCTCGATAGCTGCGGTCGGCATGCTCTCAATCGTAGGCTTAACAGTTTCCAACGACGCCTACGGCCCAATCGTTGACAACGCCAAAGGCGTAGCGGAGCAGTCAGGACTCAGCGAAGAAGTCATCGCCATCACAGATCAGCTTGACGCCGCAGGAAACACGGCAAAAGCGATAACCAAAGGCTTCGCAATCGGCGCTGCAGGCTTAACCGTGATTTCACTGCTGGCTGCTTTCCAAGAAATCGCTTCAAAATCTGGACCCACTCCCGTCTTCGACATCATGGACCCACTCGTCTTGATGGGCGCACTCATAGGCGTCGCGATTCCCGCAGTATTCTCCGCAATGCTGATGCTAGGCGTAGGCAAAAACGCAGAAAGAATGATCGCTGAAATCAGAAGACAATTCAAAGAAATCCCCGGACTTAAAGAAGGAAAAACAGGCGTTAAGCCAGACTACGCCAGATGCGTGGACATAGCCACAGTAGGCGCCATCCGCGAGCTGATGCCAGCAAGCATATTCATAATCATAGCCACACTGATCGTAGGCTTCATCGGCGGAATCCAAGCGTTAGGCGGCTTTCTGGCAGGCGCAATCCTGTCAAGCCTGTTGCTGGCGCTGCTTATGTCAAACGCAGGCGGCTTATGGGACAACGCTAAGAAGCTGATTGAAACAGGCGTTCACGGCGGAAAAGGCTCCGAAGCACACAAAGCCGCAGTTGTTGGCGACACCGTTGGCGATCCGTTCAAGGACACTGCTGGACCTTCGCTGAACACGATGATTACGGTGATGTCGCTGGTTGCTTCATTGTTCGCCGCGCTAATCGTTCAGTATAACCTAATCGGCTGGCTGCAAAGCATAGGTATAATACCTTAACTTCACTCCATTTTCTTTTTTGAAACCTGAGCGATTTTCATGAACTATTGAGATTACTGACAAACCGAAAATTTTAATTTAACATTTGCCTAGTTTTTCTAAATACTCTATAAACTCTTTCAACTCTTCTTTATCCATATTAACCAACGAGTTACGTTCCGATTTAATGTATTTACGAAGGGAATCCAAGCATTCTTTAGCTTTTACATCCTGCTTGACGGTTTGCACTTGATCCCGTTCTATTTTTATTCTGTAAAGTGTTGCCAAAAAAGTAGCAAAAACAACCAGAGTATTGCTAACTATGACGATGAGTTCGATATCCATCACTCTTCTCCCTCATTTTATGCTAGTTTCATTTTGTATCCTTTAGTTTGTGGAACTAAATAAAACCTAACTCGTATTTCATTCTAACAGGAAACTGACTAAAAATTTATTTGCAAATTCCTACGAATAAACACGGAAGAAGTGCGTGTATGAAAGTCTCGTTTATTAGCGCAAGTCCCAACAAAGGCATTGATGAGCGGGAAGGAAGAAAATCCGTCACCGCGTTTCCGCCCTTGAGCATACTGTATTTAGCGGCGGTTCTTGAAGAAATGAACGTTGAAGTCTCAGTGTTAGACCAGCCGGCTCTAGGCTTAACAGTGGAAGAGACCGCGCATTGGGTGGAGAAAGAAGATCCTGATGTTCTCGGCTTCTCGACCCTTACAAGTTCAGGTCAGACCGCCGCATTGATAAGTAACAAAGTGAAAGAGAAAAACCCGAATGTCACCACGGTTTTCGGTAACCACCACGCCACATTCAACGCGGAACGAATTCTCACGAAATACCCTTCCGTTGACGTAGTTGCCCGAGGAGAAGGCGAACGAACCATTGCGGAACTGGCAAACTGCCTGGAAAACGGGGGAGACCTAAAAGAGATTCGGGGGATCAACTTCAGGAATGAAGGAAAAATAGTTGCAACGCCCGATCAGCATTTAATTCAGGATTTAGATTCTCTGCCTTTTCCAGACCGCAAAATGATTGACGCAGACTACCACTGCGTAATAGCAGGAGCGAACATTGCACCGAAAAAATTCACGAGCATCGTTACTTCTCGCGGCTGCTTTTACAACTGCCGATTCTGCAGCTGCACGGAAATTGCGAAGAACAGGTGGCGACCAAGATCGGCTGAAAATACTCTGAAGGAACTGCAGTTTTTAGCAGGCGAAGGGTACAAGCAGCTCATTTTTGTGGATGACGCTTTCACCATGAATCCGAAGAGAGTTATAGAGATTTGTAGGGGTATAAGAAAGGAGAAACTTGACTTAGAGTGGATATGTGAAGGAAGAGTTGACATCTGCTCCTATGCTATGCTGCGTGAAATGGTGGATGCAGGCTGCAGGGTTCTCTATTTGGGCATCGAAAACGCCAACCAGCGAATCCTGGATTACTACAATAAGAGAATTACTCCTGAGCAGTCAGAAAAAGCCGTGAGGACAGCCAAGAAAGCTGGAGTGGACGTTGTCGCTGGGTCTTTCGTAATTGGGGCTCCAGATGAAACTCGAGAGGAGATGTGGAATACAATAAGATTTGCTCAGCGGGTTCCCATAGACATTCCTCAATTTAACATACTCGGCGCTCATCCTGGAAATGACATTTGGAATGAGCTTGTAGCTCAAGGCTTCATAGACCCAGAGAAATGGTGGGAGAAAGGCGTTGCCGTTTCCGAAATACACCCGTACGCGAAGGTTTCCCGTGACGAAATCATGCAAATCATGCATAACGCTTTTTTCCAGCATGTGTGCCGCCCAAGCTTTTTAGTGAAGCAGTTTGCGGAGACGTTGAAAAGCGCGTATCGTATTGACGTTTTTGTGAGCAACCTAAGCAGACTAAACGAAATCAGAGAAGCAGCAAACAGTGTAGCCTAACGAGTTAAGACATGATAAAGGGTTTATAAGGAGCGCTCGTAACAAATTAGTTTGTAGCAGGGAGATTTTTCATGAAGTTCGAAACTTACGTGAAGGAAATTATACCGCGCACCCACAACGTGACCAGCTTCAGGTTTCCGCGACCAGACGAGCTATATTATAAGCCTGGGCAATTTCTTTTTGTTACTTTAAAGGCTGACGGGAAGGAGTTAAAGAAGCACTTCAGCTTCTCCAGTAGCCCAACAGAGAAAGCGCACATAGAATTCACAAAGAAACTTTCGGACAGCGACTTCTCCGCTGCCCTAAAGGCGCTTAAAAAAGGCGACTGGGCGAGAATAGACGCGCCGTACGGGGAATTCACGTTCGAAGGCGAGTACAGACGAATAGGTTTACTCGGAGGAGGAATCGGTATAACGCCGTTTATGGGCATATGCAAATACTGCACTGACATGCGCTTGGATACGAACGTTACGTTGCTTTACGGCAACCGCACTGAAAGCGACATCGCGTTCAGAAAGGAGTTTGAAGCACTGCAGGAACAGAATGAGCATCTGAAGGTGGTGTTTACGCTGAACGAGGCTGACAGCAATTGGAAGGGTGCCACAGGCTTCATAACTGCGGACATGATAAAAAAAGAGATACCGGATTACAAGGACACGGTGTTTTACACGTGTGGTCCTCCAGCAATGGTGGAGATCATGGGAAAACTTATCGAACAACTGGAATTGCCCAAGACACAGCTGAAACGGGAGTACTTCACAGGCTACACATAACCAGAAAGAGTCAGCTATTTCTGTTGCTTTCTTTTCAGCATGTTCTCGATAACAGGGCGCAGCTTAGCGTTTTCTGCTTTAATCTTTTCCTTGCCCAAAGCCTTCCTCTGAGCGTCTATCTCACGGATTAGCTCGGCGTAATGTACGCCTTCCGCCGCTGAAACGTATTCCACGCGGAACCTTTCTGGGCTCATGCCGAGTTTCGTGAGCATTCCTTTCAACGCGTCCGTTCGCGCTTTCATCTTGTAGTTGCCGCTTATGTAGTGGCAGTCGTAGGGCAAATGGCAAGCGCCTACCATGACCATGCCCGCTCCAAGTCTTAACGCCTCAAGGATGAAGTCGCGGTCAACCCTGCCAGAGCACATGACGCGTATCGCCCTTATGGACGGTGGGTATTCGAATCTGCTTGTGCCTGCTAAATCGGCGCCTGCGTAGCTGCACCAGTTGCACAGGAACGCCAAAATCTTGTCCTCAGGATCCTTCTCCAACGCGGCACGCACCTGCGCCAAAATCTGCGCGTCGGTGAAGTGCATCTGTGTTATGGCGTCTTGGGGGCATTCGGCAACGCATGTTCCGCAGCCGTGGCAGCTTGCGGTTATCACCTGCGCAGGCTTGTGCTCCTCAATTCTGATGGCGCCGTAGGGACATTTAGTGGCACATATGCCGCATTTGCCTGTCACGTTTCTACATCTGCTTTCATCGATAACCGAGACTATCGGTTCAATCTTCCACTTTGGTTTAGAAATAACGGTGGCCGCGCGTGAAGCGGCGCCGCTTCCCTGAGAAACGCTGTACGGGATGTCCTTCAGTCCTTGGCAAGCACCAGCGAAGAAAATGCCGTCGGTGGGCGCGTCCAAAGGCTTCAGTTTCGGGTGGCTTTCCATAAAGAAGCCGTCTGCGCCGCGGGTCAGGTTGAGGATTCGGGCGAGTTCGTCTGAGCCTTTCTTGGGTATGGATGCGGTGGCTAACACGACCATCTCGACTTCCACTTCTATGGGCACGCCGAGGTTGGCGTCTTCAGAATGCAGAACCAAATTATGCGTTTTCGGGTCTTCGTCAATGCGGCTGACGCGTCCACGGATGAAGTTTACTCCGCCTTCTCTGGCGCGGTCATAGAACTCTTCATAGCCCTTTCCGGGACTGCGGATGTCCATGTAGAAAACGTAAGCTTCAATGTCTTCCTTGTACTTCTCCTTAAGCTGGACCACGTGTTTCAGCGTGTACATGCAGCAGTAGTTTGAGCAGTACGGGTACTTGTTCTTGTCGCGGGAGCCAACGCACTGGACGAACGCTATTGTATGCGGTTTTTTTCCGTCGGAAGCGCGGATAACTTTGCCGCCTGTTGGACCAGCGGCGAGAATGAGCCTTTCGAACTCCATGCTGGTGATGACGTTCGGATACTTCCCGTAACCCAGCAGCGGCATGTCGTAGGGCAAGTAAACATCATAGCCCGTAGCCACAATTATGGCGCCGACTTCTATGTCAATCTCCTCAGGTTGCTGCTCAAAGTTTATGGCTTCTCTGGCTCCGCAGATGTCCACGCACTTGTAACACTCGATGCAGTAGTCCCTGTTTATTGTGTAGATGAGTGGCACTGCTTGGTCAAACGGAACCGAAATTGCCTTGCGTGTGCCTAGGTTCATGTCCCACTCGTTGGGAAGCTCGATGGGGCAAACGTCCTTGCATTCGCCGCAGCCTGTGCACCTGTCAGCCAGCACGAAACGCGGGTTTTTGCGAATTTTGACTTTGAAGTTGCCCACGTACCCATTCACTTTCACCAGATCCGCGTTCGAGATTATCTCGATGTTCGGGTGCCTTCCAACGTCAACCATCTTGGGACCTTCGATGCAGATGCTGCAGTCAAGGGTTGGAAAAGTCTTGTCCAAGGCAGCCATGTGACCGCCGATGCTTTCACCCTTTTCCAGCAGATAAACCTTGAAGCCCATCTCCGCCAGGTCCAGCGCCGCGTTCATTCCTGCGATGCCGCCGCCCACAACTAGGGCTTTGTTGGTTACGGGAACCTCTATGGTTTGAAGAGGCATCATCAGGCGGGTTTTTGCCACCGCCATGCGTATTGTGTCTTTGGCTCTTTCTGTAGCCTCTTTCGGAGTGCTTGGATGACACCATGAAGCAAATTCGCGGATGTTAGCCATCTCGTAAAGGAATGGGTTTAAACCCGCCTCAGAGACTGTGCGCCTGAACGTTGGTTCATGCATGCGTGGTGAGCAAGCAGCCACGACAACGCGGTTTAGTTTGTATTCTTTTATGCCTTTTCTTATCTCTTCTTGTCCAGGGTCAGCGCAGGTGTAACGGTTCTCCTTGACGTACACGACGTCTGGCAAGGTTTTTGCGTAGTCAACAAGCTCCTTTATGTCCAAAGTGCCCGCGATGTTCAAGCCGCAGTGGCAGATAAAAACGCCTATGCGCAACTCTTCGCCTTCAGGCTGTTTCGGCGCTTCGGGCTGACTCATTTTATCTCCTCCTCAAAAACGAACCGGCGGCACACGGCTTCTTTCGCCTTTTGGGAACCGCGAGCTTTCAACTCTTTAACCGTGTCAAGTGGTGACGTGAGTTTCTCCAGCGCCTTGTTCCATGCTCCTGAGCGGACAGGTGAATGGTGTATCTTGGTTCTTTTAAGCGTCAAAGCCTCGTCAACCGGGCAGACCGCTTTACAAGCGCCGCAGTAGTCACAGAAAAGCTCGTTAACGTAAACCTTATGGTCCTTGTCAGAAAGGTAAAGCGCTCCAGTTATGGGACAAACGTCCAAGCAGTCGGTGCAGTCTTCCGGGCACTGCTTCTGGTCAATGGCGATTTTGCCTTCCATGAATTTCCGCACTCTAATCACGCTTGGAGCACACTTGAACTCGCAAACCCTGCAGGTTGGGCAGTACTCTTTCTGTATGTCAAGGTTGATTTTCACGCGTTTCCTCTGGCTCGGCGTCAAAGACGCAACGTCTTCAACTGGCTTGCCATCGTAGCCTACTCGGGTAATTTTAATCAAGGATAATGGGCAGACATCTTCGCATTCGATGCAGTCCTTTGGGCACTGGCTCGTGTTCACTTTTATGTCGCGGGTTAGTTCTGGAAAGCTCTCCTTGTCGAGCACTGAAAGCGCGTGTTCGCCGTTCAACGTGAGTTTGATGGCGCCGTAGGGACAGGAAACGTCGCATATCCCGCAGAAATTGCATTTCTCCAAGTCAATGTCGATTTTAGCTTTCTTCGCTTTTTGACCCTGACCCTTCGGTTGCTTCTCCAGTTTGATGGCGTCTTTCGGACACGCTAAACTGCATATTTGGCAACCTACACAACGCGCCTTATCTAGTGCTAACATGTAGTGTTTAACGTGTAAAATCCACTCCAGAGATAACGTGTCTGCCGTATCTTTCTTCACGGTTTTTAACGGCATTTATCTAATCACCAACAATAAGGCGCATGCCCTTGATGCCAGATTGTTAGACTTCTCAATGCAGCGTTTTCGATATAAATATTGCTTGTTGATAACATCGTTTTATTCATGAGTTTTCGACCTTTCTGAAGTTTTTTGGAAAATCCTTAAAGCTCATGAACCGATTAATGCTTACGCTAAAACAAGCCTGTTTTGTTACCTTTAGCCTGCAATTTTGCGAAAAACGAACATGCGCTATTTTATTCAATGAAAAAGTTTTAAGTCTATCAAATTGATTAAATATAAACAGTGGAATTAAAGGAGATTCCAAAAAATGAAGCAATCTGACTTAGTTGTTTTTAGCATGATTGTGTTATGCGGTTTATTATTTACGCCTACAGTGTTTGTTAAAGCCGATTCTGAAGGCTACCAAACTACATCGCCAGACGTTCCTGACGATTGGGGATTGGAAACTGAAACAATTGAAACCATCCCCGAGCCTTTAACAATTGTCGCTGTTATCTTATTGTCTTCTGTTGCTATTGCAATTAGCTTCTACTTTTTGCGGAAGCGACCACAAACCGAGAGTCCCAGCGCAGTCAAAACACAAGGAAGCACAACCTCTAACGCTTGATAGAATTGACCTTCTCTTCCTTTTTTCACATTTGCCTGAGAGTTGCTTGCCATCCACCATAAAATGTGTACGCACAAAACTTTAATCGCTTTTCTACAGAACCGTCACGGCAACATAACACTTCAGCACATCAGAGTCTTCAAGAGCAACCACTTGCAAACCAGCATTTTCCAGCAGCGCTCTAAAAGCTTCCAACGAAAACGCCTTCTTCAATCCAGTCACCACGACCGCGGCTCCCTGCTTCGCGTTTCGCTTGATTTCGCTTAGCGTTTCCAAGGGTTTCGGCATGTTCTGAAGCACCGTGAAGGCAAAAACCACGTTGAAGGGGCGGTTCGTGAAGGGCATGTGGTCAGCGTCCGCTTGAACCACCTGAACGTTGCGGAAATCTCGGGCGCGTTCCTTGGCTTGGCGCAATAGCAAGCGGGAAATGTCCACCCCTACAACCGTTTGAGCTTCGGCGGCAACATGGCTGAACAGGAGACCTGTGCCGCATCCAACGTCGAGGACGCTGTTGTGGCGAGCGACGTTTAGGTGTTTTAAGGCGGCTTTGTACTTGACCGCTTGCTCCTCCTCGTACCGCTCCTCGTACATTCGCGCGGTTACGTCGTACCGACGCATGATCTTGCGCTTTTGGTCCCACTTGCTCACGGGCTGAACCTTCAGAAATCTTATGTACGTTGGAACCCTCTAAAATACTTGGCTGAGTAAAGTGCAGAAAGACAAGTTAACGGTTCTCACGAACCCGAAGCTGACGGAAGCCGCGGCGGTAATTGAAAAAGCGTTAGCGCAGAGAGAAACGCTTATCGTGGCGGGAAAATGCAGTGTCCGCTACACAGGACGCGCCAAGTCAACACTTGAACCCGGTGAACGAATGCTAATCATCAAAGAAGACGGTTCGCTTCTTGTTCACCGCCCAGTCGGGTACGAACCCGTCAACTGGCAGCCTTCAGGAAGCGTTTTCCACGTGCAAGCAAAAGCTGACGCAATAGAGGTTCACGCGGTCAGACAGAAACCCCGAGAAAACGTGCGAGTAACCTTTACCAACGTGTTTATGGTTTCAGCCCTAAGCCTCACTGATTCTGGAGAATTCGCGCTTTACGCCAGCGAACAGGACATGCACCGCGCGATTCTGCTGAAGCCGTCGCTTCTGGAGGAGGGTTTCAAACCCATAAGCTACGAGAAGAAAGTGGAGCCTGGCTTCGTGGATGTTTACGGCGTGGACAAGGAAGGCAGGCTTGTGGTTGTTGAGGTTAAAAGGAAAACGGCTGGAAAAGACGCGGTTCTGCAGCTTGCCCGGTACATAGACGCCATAAAAGTTAAGGCGGACCGTGAACTTCGGGGGGTGCTTGTTGCGCCGAGTTTGGGAAAGGATGTGCAGAGGTTGCTGGTGACATTGGGATTGGAGTTTAAGGCGTTAGATCCCAAGAAATGCGCGAAAGTGCTGAAAAGAACTGAGGTCACAAAACTGGAAAAGTTTTTCGAGCAATGAAATCAACGAGGCGCATGAATTCAGCAAAGCCTTAGGGGTAAAAGGAAAGAGATAAACCTTAAATCCATTGTACTTCTCAATTAGGGGTATGTCAGAAGAGCTAGAACGCTACCTTTCCAGTTACATTCAAAGCCGAGTAGGCGTATTCAAGAAGTACCTTTTGGCGGCTTTGGACAACAACGACCACTGCATATGGTACTTGGAATCAACTGAAGGCATGCTTGTGCCGTCATCAGATTTAAAGAACGTCCAGCTCCTAAGAGATGCCCAACTTTTCACTGAAGATGTCAGAATGTCAAGAAACGGACGCAACACCTACAAAATCTACTGCTTGACGGAGTTGGGCATGAAACTGGCTACGGAAATTAAGAAAGAAGGCTTAGAAGGCAACAAAAAAGAAAAATAAAACTAACGCCGCATGCGCCGCCAACAGCCTACCATTTATAAGGTAACCACGTTTTAGGCACGCTCTTTTTAACAAGTTATATAAGCCTCACAATGCTCAATGGGTGGCTATGAGCGCGGTACTTTCACCCTTTGAAACAATAGGACTCTACTCCGTTATTGCAGTAGCTGTGGGCGCATTAGTTTACGCATTAATTTTGAGAAGAGAAGTGCTTAGGGAGAGCACAGGCTCTGGCAAAGTTAAGGACGTTTGGAATGGAATCAAGTCAGGAGCAAACGCCTACTTGAAAACTCAGTTCCGCTCTTTAATCTTGTTCATAGGCGTCTTAGGCGCTTTCCTATACCTCTCGGCGGCGCTTGACCCGTCAATCACAGGCGTCCAAGATATTAACCCGTTTTTCATAATAATCGGCAGAGTCGGCGCGTTTCTGATTGGAGTTTTCTTCTCTGCCATGATTGGCTATATCGGAATGAACATGGCTGTGCAAGGAAACATACGCGTTTCCGAAGCCTCACGTAAAGGCTTCCGAGAAGCATTGCGCATAGCTTACCGCACAGGAACAATCACTGGGATGCTCACCGACGGCCTAGGCCTCTTGGGCGGAACCATAATCTTCCTGATATATGTTGAACATTCACCCGCAGTTCTTCTAGGCTTCGGATTCGGCGGCACGTTGCTGGCGCTATTTATGCGAGTCGGCGGCGGAATCTACACCAAAGCAGCAGACATAGGCGCCGACTTAGTCGGCAAAGTTGAGATTGGAATTCCTGAAGATGACCCTCGGAACGCGGCGGTCGTGGCGGACCTTGTGGGCGACAACGTGGGCGACTGCGCGGGGATGGCAGCGGATATTTTTGAATCCTATGAAGTGACGATGGTTTCGGCGCTTATCTTGGGTTTAGCCATTGCTACACAGGGACCAGTGTTTGAGGCTAAATGGATTGTTTTCCCGCTGTTAGCGCGTGGGATAGGCATCGTGAGCACTGTTATAGGAACATACGCTGTTTCGGTTTGGCCTGAAAGGTGGACGAGAGGCGACGCTTTCAAGGCGATGGATTTGTCATATGACTTGTCAAGTGTGATTTCTGCAGCCAGTTTTCTGCTTCTGTCCATATTCTACGTTAACGACATCAGAGTGTTTTTGGTCACGACGATGGGTATAGTTCTCGCGATAAGTTTCAACAAGGTTGCAAACCACTTCACCAGCCCAAACAAGGGTCCCGTTGATAAAGTGGCGGCGGCAAGCAAGACAGGGTCAGCGACGCTGATTTTGCAGGGTCTCGCATTGGGGTTTGAGAGCACCGTTTGGACGATACTGCTAATCGGACTTACGATTGCGGTTTCGGTTATAATTTGGTTTGGGGCAGGAATACTGTTCGCGTTTTACGGGGTAGCTCTCGCCAGCATCGGCATGCTAACGCAGACGGGAAACAACGTTGCTATGGACACGTTTGGCCCAATAGTGGACAACGCAAACGGCATAGGCGAAATGGCTGGGCTTGAAGGGGAACCGCGGCAGATTCTGGCTGACCTTGACGCTTCGGGAAACACAACCAAGGCAATCACCAAATCCTTAGCCATAGCCTCAGCGGTGCTGGCGGCGGTGTCGCTGTTTTCCGCGTTCACCGAAACCCTGAACGTTAACCTCGACATTGCAGACCCACTGGTTTTCGTGGGGCTTCTAGTCGGCGGTTCACTTCCATTCCTGTTCAGCTTCATATCCATAAGAGCAGTCAGCAGGGCAGCTGGAAAAATCATCGAAGAAGTCAGGAAGCAATTCAAGATTCCAGGAATTATTGAGGGACTGAAGCTTCCAGACTACGCCTCAGTCGTAAGCATATGTACTTCCGCTGCGCAACGGGAACTGGCGAGCTTAGCGATAATCGCGATATTAACTCCCTTGGCAGTTGGGACCCTCTTGGGCGCCGCAGCCTGGGGCGGATTCTTGGCGGGAGTGATATTGACGGGACAGCTGTTAGCCGTGTTCATGGCAAACTCTGGCGGCGCATGGGATAACGCGAAAAAGAAGATAGAAGACGGTTATTACGGAGGCAAATACTCAGAAAGCCACAAGGCATCCGTCGTAGGCGACACGGTAGGCGACCCGCTGAAAGACACGGCTGGACCCGCCTTGAACCCCATGATTAAGGTGATTAACCTAATTTCACTGCTTTTCTCAGGTGTCATACTATCGCTGGGTAACGTGCTCTCAGTCGAAATTCCGAATACGGGAATTCAAATCCCTGTTGTATCGATTGCCCTCTCATTGGTTTTGATAGGCATAATCGGCGCTGCAGTGCTTTACAGCAAGCGTGAAACAAAAGAAGAAGAAAAAGTACGTGACGTCGAAGGACCTGTTCCAAGCGCTATCGTTGCTGAACCTAACCCCGTGGAAGTGAACGCGGATTTCGTTGTGAACGCCACGCTTGACGACTCCAGCACGGGCGGCTCAAAAATAGCATCTGCCGAATACAGCCTTGACGGCGCAACGTGGCGGTCGATGGAACCTGCAGATGGCGCCATGGACGCTCCAATGGAGAAAATAGTGGCGAAGTTATCAGTGGCGAAAGCAGATGTTTACAACCTGAAAGTACACGGCGCTGATGAATTGGGTAACGTTGCTGCTGAAAAGTCCATTGTCCTCGTAGTTTATGATCCTGCTGGTGTTGCAACGGGTGACGGCAGCATAAAGTCCCCTGTTGGAGCTTACACCGCAGAGCCGGCGCTCACAGGAGAAGCAACATTCCGCTTCGAAGCCGAGTACCAGAAAGGTGACACTGTTCCAACAGGTCAAACGGAGTTCACATTCCCCGTCGCAGACATGACCTTTAAGAGCACCAGCTACGATTGGCTTGTCGTCTCAAAGTCAAAAGCACGCTTGAAAGGTACAGGTACAATTAACGGTTCAGGAAAATACGGGTTCCTGCTGATTGTGGTTGACGAAGGCAAGGGTGCTGGAAAATCGAAGAAATTCAGAATGAAAATCTGGGACAAGACAACGGGCAAGACTGCCTACGACAACAATTTAGGTTATCCAGAAAACATTACGCCGACCACTGTGGTTTCAGGCGGCAACGTGGGCGTCCATGTTAAGGCGTGAGAGTCCAGAAAAGTGATAAGGAAGAAACGCCCACTATAGTTTTCAGGAGGCAAAAGCCGACCTTGAATTTGTGGAAGGACATTCCAGCAGGGGACAAGCCGCCCGAACTGTTGAACATGGTTATTGAGGTCATGAGCACTTCCAGAGACAAGTACGAGTACCACATAGACTGGGAAGCCTTGGTGCTGGACAGGATAATTCCCTCATCCGTCGTATTCCCCGTTGAGTACGGTTTCGTTCCTCAAACGTGGTTTGACGATGGTGACCCGTTGGACATAATGGCGCTTAGCTTTGAGCCATTAGAAGTCGGCTGCATAGCAAAAGTCCGAGTCATAGGTGCCTTAATAATTGAGGATGAGGAGGGGCTTGACGCGAAAATCCTCTCGGTGCTTCAGAACGATGCGAGGTTCGAAGGCTACAACGACATAACAGATGTGCACCAGCATCAACTGAAAATGATACAAGAATTCTTTGAGACCTACAAGAGACTGGAGCCGCACAAGTGGGCTAAGACAAGAGAGTGGAAGAACGCCGCGGAAGCCAAGAAAATCGTGACTTACGCCATGGAACTATATCGAGATAGAACAAAACAGCCTTAACGACATAGACCGCCCAAACATAAAAGTTGAAAAAACCGCAATCTTCAGCCGTTTCAGGCTATTTTTTGGTTTAGAGCTTGATTTTCTTTCTCTGAAATCCAGCCTTCCGTTCTTATGTACTCTAGTCCCTTCCTTATGCTCTCACGTGTTGACGCCGTGTTTAGCATGTTTGTTCTTTCTCCCTGTTCTTTCATTTCCGTTTCGAAAACTGCGTTCTGCTGAGCCAGCACTAGAATCGTGTCCATCAGTGAAGTTATGATTTCAAAGCGCGGAACAAGTAGCTGCTTAATTTTTGCCCTGCCCAAAGCGCTCCTAAGCCTTGTGGTGAGACCAACGCTGTTCGCCTCCGAAGGAGGAAGAATGAAGTAACGTTTCTTTGATTCCACCTGATAACAAACCACGTAGAAGGGAACATAAAACAACACCACGTCTTTCAGCTCCGGCTCCTTTTTGACGCCTAGCTTCGCGAAGTTTTCGATGCTGATTTCTCTCAACTTGGCTGTTCTGCCGAGTTGATCAAGTATCCGCTTGGTTTGCTGTTCCAGCGTCTCTATTTCTTGCTGGTGAAGCAGAATTTTCGCGTCGCGGGATGACTCAAGGTCCAGCAGGGGCTGGCGGACTTCTTTAATCTTAGTCTCTAATTCTGACCGTAAATTGAAGATTTCCAGAGACTTTCGCTCTTCCAAATCTCTGAGTGCTTTTTCCGTCTCCTTTAACTCATCTTCGATTCCTGAAAGCTCCTTCTTTGTTTCGTTTGCTTTTTCCTTCCACTTGTCTTCTCCTACAGAATCATCTTTTTCCGCTCTAGTCTTTGCTTCCAGTTTATACCGTTCGATTTTCTCAAGGGCTTGCTCTCGTGACTTTTCAAGTTTCACTTTTCTTTTTTGAACGGGAAGCCGTTGCCTCTCAAAGCTTTTTGTCGACTCAATGATTTGCTGGTCGTATTTTTCTTTGAGTTGGTAAACTTTCGGAGAGGAAAGTTCCTCTTGCGCGTTAATCTTTGCCTTAAATTCTCCCTTGACGGTTTGGACTTTGCCGCGCAACACTTGGATGTAGTGGTTGGTTGCCTTGTTCATGAATTTCATACACCGATGAAGACCGTCAAAGTCCTTTTTGAAAGATGAATAGAGCCCCTCAAGTTCCTTTAAAATAGATGAAATGGTCGATTCCTCTATGATCGGAGAAAGCAGCCCAACGTTAGCAGGTTCATCCTCTACTGCTACTGCCTCGCCGCGGTAAGCTTCAAACTCGCTCAAGAACGCTGGGTCTCTTATCAAGCCGTTTATCACAACTGCCTTTTCTGTCACGGGAGCCTGAAAATAGTTGATGTGGTCAGAGAGGAAGGATGCATGAGTTTCGCGTGTTTTTGAGCCTCTTTTCAAGTTCTCTATGAAAACGTTAACATCTGGAGTTACAGCGTACTGCAGTGTGTGTTTAGACCTGTTCAAGCCATCGAAAATGAGCGTTGTTTCAGACCATGGGAAAAGCCACAGTGGATACCCTACTTTAGCAATGAACGCAATTTTTTCTTCAGGTCGCCTTGAGATGAACCCGCCGCCTTTTCCCCTTTCTATTTCTGCCAAAGAGAAAACCGCGGCTGCTTCCAAGTCGGCGGTGAAGGGTTCCTTACGGTTTTCTGAAAGAATCGAAAATGGTAGAAGAAACTGCTTGTACGCTGAGCCTATGCCTGACATGGGTTTCCCTGATATAATTGCAGGTGGTACATTTTAAGATTTGTCATTAATTCCTGGTACCACCAGAGAAAAAGTCTGTTATCTTCTTTTGGAAAAGCGCGTTCTTCAACAACTCACTCTGCATTATCCAACGCCGCAACGGAATCTCAAACCTGCCGCTTATGAACTTCAAAGATTCACCCAGACTTTTGAAGAGATGCGGCTTCTGGCGCATGGCGTTCCGCACATTCTCTCTCACTTGCCTTACGTCTTAGTAATATCTCACTATCTTTAGCGGTGTTGTTTGTTTCTTGTTTTTTCCATTGTTTGATGGTGTTTCAGACGTTTTGGCAGGTGTTTTTTGGGGATATAGTTGCTTCATTTTTGTTTTCCTCTATTAATTAGTGATTGTTGCACAATATAAGCCTTATTTCACTTTTCCCTATGGGCGTTTTGAATAGGTTTTAATTTCGTACCGTCCTATTCTTTGTTTGGGTGCTTCCATTTGGTTAAGAAGGCAATTCGATTATTTGTGAAGACTCGTAGGGAAAACAAAGGTTCCTATGTTGCATCTGTTCCTCTAAAGAAACTAGAAAAGTTATCTAAAGCTCCTGAAAAATCTAGACGCTGGAGTTTTGAAGATGGCTGGCTGATTCTTGAAGCGTTCTAATCCTAAGACATTATTTAACTTATTACATTCAAGTGATCTTTCTCAACTATAGGTCAACTCCGAAAAGCGCTCTCCGACTTGATAACTACCCTTTGCAGTTCTAAAACCCGAAAAATCCAACTGAATCTATTAAACGAACTGCTCAAACCTAATCCATGAAAGGTACTAGGCCTCATCGGCTCATTTATACTCGATTTTGACGTGGAAATCTGGACGATTAAGCTTATTACAGAACAGATTCAGAGGGTTTTCAACGATTGGGAAAGGGTTAAGCATTTCGAGTAGGGTTTCTCTTCCGGCGCTTTTTGTGAGAACGGATTGAACGTATTCTGGAGCAACAGGTGAATATGCGATGAATATTGGAAAATGGGAAACCTAAATTAACAAGTCAAGTCACTCAGTTAATAGTAGTGCGGCGGGTGGGATTTGAACCCACGAAGCTCTGTAGCACATCATCGGCGGTGATGCGAGTTTACCGTGCTTCTCTACAGCCGCGCTATTTCTATTACTCTTCTCTAAGCTCTTCAGCAAACACGAGGGGATTTAGTATATCTGTAACTCTACCAGTATCAATAAGGTAAAACTTTAAATATAGTTTATTGTTTGAACTTAGTTCAAGGATTGATTGAAATGGCGCGTGGCGAGTCAAGCAAGGATAAAACACATTGGGAAATTCAAGGGTTCTTAGCCGAAAAGGGTTCCGCAACGTCAAAAGAGATTTATGATAAGTGTACATGTGCTAAAGCGACTTTTTACAAATATCTAGATGACCTTTATGAAGCGGGTACCATAATCTGCAAACCTCAAAGAGGGAGGGGTGGAGACCTATACGAACTTTCTGAAAAAGCGTTTGACGAAATAAAAGAAGAAGTTATGAGGCAAAAACTCAAAGAAGAAATTGACAGATTACCATTGAAGAGGATAAAGTCAATTTATGAGTTTATAGATACTATTCTAATGAAGTGTGTTGACTTAACGATTGATAGTGCGTTTAAGGATAGCTTACTTCAAGGTCTTATAGAAGAAAAGATATCGAAAAAACAAATTAGCGAGGTAAAAAGGAAATATGCTGAACAAAAAAAGGACCTTTTCACACAACGTCCCAATTTTTTTACTCAAGAAGATATCGACCGAATGTCGCGGGCAATTATTGCAGGGGAAGAAAGCGAGTTCATGAGTGAAAAAAGGATTAAGTGGTTCGAGAAATGGTTTGGCACCCTAATCTAAGCCCAATATGTATAAGAAACCAAGACCCGCTAAATATGTCTTTTTAAGCGAACAGGTAAGGGAAGGCGGTACGGTAGGGGAAACCCGAAGTCCTCATTCCCGAAGCTTCTGAGGGCGGTTGCCTAAGAGAGGCTCGGAAGCGAGGTATTGACGACCGAATGGATTGCATGAGGGAGGATATCTCCGTTTCTAAAGGAAACTTGGCGGAGTGTGAGGCGAGGGTGTCCTCCTTTGACTAGCTGGAACGTGGGAGCGAGCCCCGCGAATGCGGGGCGAGCCTTAACTTGAGAAAATTCTTAATGAATAACTGTTCTGCTCCCTCATTGAACCGCATTTCAAAAAAGAGGGAAATAAGTACGGTTGAGATAGGAAAATGCCTAAAACGAACCAAGATACCTCAACCTCGGCTGCTCTAAATGAAAAAGGGGGGGCGCGCTAGTATCCGAACTTCAGACTTGGTTACGTTCATGCGAGCTTGGTGACCTCTCGTTCCATTAACACATAAACACCAGAAATGCCTGTTGGAGCACCTAAACCGCCTATCGATTTAGCCTCCCATCCTTCCTTTGCCATCTCATTAATCTGGGCGACGAGTTTCCGACAGTTTCCAGTATCCGAAAGGATTTCATATTCCTTCATTTAAAAGTCCTCATTTCATATACCAATTAACTATGTTTTAAGATATACTGTTAAATCTTGAGAAAATTCTCTGATGGATTAAAAATTAATGAAAAAAAAAGAATAAAATGAGCTATTGGTTTGAGTTTGTTTCTCTATTTCAAAGAAGCTAACTGGCTAAAACATAGTATACCTTGTAATCAAGTCATTGTTGCTTTTCGTTTTTGCTAATTAAGTAATATCTTCCGTCCTTTGTTGCAGCAACCCCAGAAGGTATGATTGTATTGGCACTCATTTTCAGCCACTTTTCATCGAGTTTGAGTTCTTTGGGTGTTTTAGCAGTCTCTTCAGAAGTAGCTCCCGCTTCTTTAAGTGCCTTTTTAGTACGCTCCAATACCCATGCTGCATAAGCTGCTACTGCCAATTGAATCACCTCCT
>CAZJBY010000041.1:0-17907 GCA_964544495.1 uncultured Candidatus Bathyarchaeia archaeon | reverse complement strand
GAAGCGGGAGATGTTTGCGGAAATAAAAACGCGAATCGGCTTCGTCGGATAACGGACTGTTTTTCTTCCAGCCTAATTTTCTGTGTTAACTCTGCATTGTTAGTGCCCAACTTTACTAAAAACACCTTATTTTGCCAACTTGTTACGCTTTCTCTTAAGAAAAAGAACCAGTACTATCATAATTGTTGCTATAGTTCCAACAATTCCTGTGATTACAGGGATCAACTGAAAACCTCCAACATCCGATTTATACCCGATGGGCATATATTGCTGATTGACTGCGCCTCCAGATGTACTAGCTCCAACCCCAGTCCAACGCGAACCACCAATAACATATAAAACATCATTTATGTTTGCCACTGATGCGCCGCAACGAGCCAAGGGCATGGAAGCAGCAACAGACCAGCTGTTTGTGTATGGATCATACACTTGCGTTATGTTGGTTGCATCCATACTTTTAACTGGTAATCCGCCAAATACGTAGATCTTTTTGGATGCCCTTAACCCACTTGTTGCGGCCGCTGCTGCTTGCCCTACTATAATAGGCATAGAATTTCCGAAGCTCCATTCATCGACTTCAGGATCATATATTTGAACAAAAGCTGCATTGTGACTACCAGACGTATTTGGTGAATTTGTTTGCCCACCTATCACATAAATCTGATTATCAACAACTGCAGAGGCATAACCGTTAACTGGATAAGGTATATCTGCCTTGGCGGTCCAAGAGTTAATTGAGGGGTCGTAAACTTCATTTGAGGCTACAGCAGAGCTCGGACCCCCTGTAATTCCACTTATAACATAGATTTTCCCGTTAACAACATTTGCCACCATTCCAGTTCTATGCGTAAGCATTGAAGCTTTTTGCGCCCAAGTATCTGTTACTGGATCATAAACTTCATTTACTCCAGTTATTACAGTTCCTGTGTTTGAAGTCCAGCCAGCAGTTCCACCTATGACATAAATTTTACCTTTATAAGTGGCTATACCAAAGTTGCTTCGAGCAGTCGGCATCGATTTTTTGGCAGCCCATGTGTCAGTAGTGGGGTCGTATTGGAAATTTTCTGTTCCTGTATAGTTAACTCCGCTTGGAGCTCCTCCGCCAATCGCATATATTTTTCCATCGACCGCGGAGACACCAATTCCTTGTATCTCAGTCGATAAAGTTTTTTTTATTACCCAAGTGTTTTCAGTTTCTGCCTCGGCAAGAGTGACTGAAGTTGATAACAGGAGAATAATAAAAAAAACAATTGGACGTTTTTCGATGTAATTTCACCATTTGGTCAGTGGCTTTTTCTTCTTTTAAGTCTTATTATAACTGTAGCTCCTATAATTAAGATAACACCTATTATTAGAATAGTGTGCCAAAGCTGATGTTGCGTTCCATCATTTGCTGGTGAATCTGTTAAATCTGAAATTGACGGGCCCCCCAAGCTTCCTGAAGCTCGGAGCGAAATTACCTCACCTGTATCTGCCCATAATGCGGCTACAACTTCGGTTGTTAGTCCAGGATATACTTTATTGAGAGGTAAATGAATTTCCCAAAGTGGATACAACTTAGAATCTGCTCTGGGCTGCATAGATAGTTGTGCAAATGTGTATTCAGGTTTATCAGCGACTGTAAGGTTGCTTACTGTTTCATTTGCAAATTGGTAGGTGAAAGTTTGTAAACGTTCTTTGACAATGCCAATTGCTTCATCTTTTAAGATACTCACGTCAGAACTACCAATTGGATATCTATTCCAATTATCCGTGAACCATTCAAAAATACCATCTCGGAATCTAAGAGATACTACATTATACGAATTTTCAATACCATCAGCTGTATTCATCCAATTTAAGCTCAAATAACCTTCGGTTTCAATTTTGTTTTCAATTAATAACTTAATGTTTCCATACATCGTTGTAATAGGTTTTAAATCCTCAACTGAGTCCAAGGAGCCTTTCATCAATCCAAGATGAGAAGCTTGTGTAAACTCTTGATACTTATCAATGAAGCTTCTAGCAGCATCAAAGTAACCGGCAGTTGGATGAACGAAGAATAATGTTCCATTATACTTACTTATATGGCATGAAACAATAGTATTAGCTCTAAAATCGCAGAAAATCTCTATTTTGTTTCCAGAAGATTCAAAGGTGTATATGACCGTTTCCTGCCAACTAGCGGTTGGTTCATTAGAAAACTTAATGGTCCTCGTCTTGATCTGATCGTATATTGTTATATCAAGACCTATGACATCTGTTACAAAAACTAAGGCTTTTTCTTGAATAGTCACATCCGCAGAGAAGGCTTTAGGTGCTTGAATAATACCAGATATCAATAGCAAGATAGTCAATTTCATTAATACTTTTAGTAAGCCTCTCATTTTTAATACACTCCTGTAGGCAGGTAAGTATACCCATAACCGTATACCTTCATCTGGCCCCAATAAGTATCTTCATCCATTCCACCACCCCCAGGCCAATAATATTCCCATCCTTGGCTTAGTCTGTTATTGTAGGCCAGCCAGCCGTCGATTCCACATGCCATTGATGCATAATCAAGTGCATCGCTTAACGATAAGTGCCAATCAGGATGGACAAGAAAATAATACAAAAATACCAACCAATATTTGTATATATATTCTTCTCCCTGATAATACGTTCCCATCCCCTCACTGATACATGGTGAAGCACCTGTAAAGCCTATGAACGAAATAGAGCCGGAAGAACTATGATAGCCATTTGAGGGTAGATAGGTATGCGACCAACAGTAAGGCATTCCATGAGGTTCTGGCGAACTCGACCCTATGATATCTCCATTCCTACAAGCCCAAAGAAATACAAAGCAAAGGCGGACCCCTAAGCTACCCCACCACCATAATCGACGACAAAGTCGTGGTAACAGGATTCCGCAAGGACCTGCTCAAGGAGGCGCTTGAACTTTGACGCCCATAACCATCGAGCAAGTCCGCAAAAGAGCAGAAGCCGACGCCAAAACCTACGGGTACCACCTCGTTTCCGACCCCGACCTACTTCAAGGCTTGCTGGACGGCTTAAGAGTTAACGAGGAACGCTACGGTTACCCCTCATGCCCCTGCAGGCTCGCGTCAGGCAACTTCGACTACGACCGAGACATAATCTGCCCCTGCGACTACCGAGACCCTGACGTCGCAGAGTACGGCGCATGCTACTGCAGACTCTACGTTAACACGGATGTTTACGAAGGCAAAGCTCCATTGCCCACGGTTCCCGAACGCAGACCCATGGAGAAGCAGTCAAGAGCCTTCGGACCTGCAGCACCCTCAGCAGAAGCCAAACCTGCAGTGTCAGCCGAAGAAGAGCATGTCCAGATCGGCCCGAAACTGTGGTACTGCAAACAATGCGGCTACGTGGTTTTCAGAGACGACCCGCCTTACGTGTGCCCGATATGCAAAGCGAAGCGGGAGATGTTTGCGGAAATAAAAACGCGAATCGGCTTCGTCGGATAACGGCGCTTTTTCTTTCAGACTAATTTTTGTGTTAACTCTGCATTGTTAACGTTTCGTTTTTGGTAAAAAGTGCTTAATTTTAGAGAAGAGTTTATATGTAAAAGTTGTTTTACTTGATATGGGTGGTATATCATGTCCGTAACTGAAAAAGACATTCGGAGAGTATTGCTTAAGCATCCATGGTTACCTTACGAGTACGCGCGGCGCATAGCCGAAGATCTGAAACGGAAAAAAACCAGCACTCCCGAAGGTCTAAGGAAATACAACAGAGAATACATGAGGCTCCGCAGAGCCGAAAAGAGAGGCGAAGTCTCCGACGTCGCCGGAGTCATTTCCGGCAAGTATCTGAAGAAAAAGAGACGGGAACCAAGCTCAGAAACGCAGAGTTAAGTAATTTCTATTTCAATTTTTTTCCAGCCTTCTTTTATGCCCTTTAGAGCGTTCACGCCGCCAACCACCATTCCAGACAGGACATGTTCAACAAAGTCGTTAAGCGGTATCTCAACGCCGTCAACCATAAGCTTCATCTTCAATCAACGTCACCTCAACCTATGCTGTGAAGCGGGAACAGTAAAAGTTTTTGTAGAAAGAAACCTTTCATACACAGAGAGGAGGCGCTTGTTATGCCGAAACCTGAAGTTTACCTTGAACCCAAAGCCCGAGCCCTCAAGATAATCGAACTGCTCGAAAAGGAGCATCCAGACGCGAAGGTAGCTTTGCGCTATTCGAATCCACTTGAGCTGCTTGTGTCAACCATGCTCTCCGCCCAAAGCACCGACGAAACCATAAACAAGGTAACCAAAACCCTGTTCAAGAAGTACACGAAAGCCGAAGACTACGCCAACGTAGACCTGAAAGAACTGGAACAGGACATACGTTCCACGGGCTTCTACCACAACAAAGCCAAAAACCTGCAGAACGCAGCCAAAATGCTCGTGGAAAAGTACAACTCGAAAGTCCCCAACACCATGGAGGAACTGGTGAAGCTGCCTGGAGTGGCGAGGAAAACCGCCAACATCGTCCTAACCAACGCGTACGGCGTGGTTGCCGGCGTGGCTGTGGACACGCATGTGCGCAGGCTCGCGCAAAGGCTTGGGCTCTCCGAGAACGATGACCCAAACAAGATAGAGCAAGACCTCATGCGCATAGTGCCAAAAGACAAGTGGATGAGGATTACGGACTTGCTGATTTTCCATGGCAGACACGTATGCACCGCCAAAAAGCCCAACTGCCCCGAATGCGTGCTGAACAAGATTTGCCCTTCCGCGTTTACTTTCAGCTGAAAACGCTACCAATTTATAGGCGAATTTTCCTCATTACACTTGAGGATGTTTTGAAATGGCAAACCAAATCAAGATGGGAGACATGGCTCCTGACTTCACTTTGCCCGACACAGACTTGAAGCAGCGAAACCTGAAAGAGTTTCTCGGCAAAAACGTTGTGATAGCCTTTTTCGTCGGCGCCTTCACGTCCGTCTGCACCAAAGAGATGTGCGCCTTCCGAGATTCCATGGCGAGACTAATCGACCTGAAAGCTCAAGTTATCGGGATAAGCGTGAACGACCCTTTTTCGAACAAGGCTTTCGCCGAGAAGAACCGATTGATCTTTCCAATACTGAGCGACTACAACCGCCAAGTCATAAAAACCTACGGTGTGGAAACCCCTGATTTCGGAGGCTTAAAAGGCTACACGGTTGCTAAACGCTCCATTTTCATAGTTGACAAGAACGGAACAGTCCGTTACGTGTGGACAACAGAAGACCCTACCATAGAGCCAGACTACCATGAAATAGAAGACGCCTTAGAAAAAATAGAATAGCAACGCGGCACGCGCTCCATCGTTTTATCGTGATTCGGCTTCGGTAAAGCGCATAAAAGTTATTAGTGTGAATAAAGCTTTTTGCATGTGCAACGGTGACTTGTTGCGTGTCCTTTGAAATCCAAGAATTGCCTGATGTTATAAGAGTAATTGTCCTTCTGAACCTCAGCAAAGGCAAGCGAATGTCAAAATCTGCGCTTAAGCGTCGCCTCGACAAAGTCTGTGTTGGGTATGCTTGCGTGGAAATGAGCGAACTTGAGAATGCCTTGAAGGAAATGGCTTCCGAAGGGCTAATTGCGGAGCGTAACGGCGCTGTTCAGTTAACTGAGCAAGGCAAAAAGATGGGCAAAGAGTGGGAAAGCCTCCTTTTAAAGAAAGAACCTATCATGGAGATTGTGGCTGGACTGGTTGACGGCTCAATAACTGGATTAGTTGTTATTATTTCCGCTGTCATCGCCGCGTTGCAGCCTAGCGTAGCCATTTTCGCTGCTCTCCTTACTTTAAGTGCAGTTGCCATAACCAATTTTTCCAGTTTCCTCTTAGGAGGCATAACGGAAGATATGGCCGATATTATCACACTACAGAACTTGATGAATTTCAGCTTAAGCGACATTCCAGACAAGAAAGAGCGAGACAAATCCCTGTTGCTTGTGAAGAAACTTTTTGTTATTTTGGATCGAGAGATACATAGGTCTAACGTTTACGCGGCGATAATCTGTGGCACAACAACTTTTCTGGCAGGCAGCATACCTATAGCAACCTACCTCTTTTTAACAGACATTTATCCATTCAACATAGTCTTGTCATTAGCTGTGGTCGGCGCTGTAGTAGGAATCTTTCTGGTGCGCTACCGTTCAAGGAAAACTCGGGTGAGCTGGAAAATAACCCTCATAGAAACCATGACGATAATCATTGTAGCAACCATCGCCTCATTAATCTTGGGCGGAGTGGCATAGCGTAATCTATGAAAAGCGTTTGTGCTCAATCATCATGCATTTATCCATGACCACAGTTAATCCAGCTTTTTTCGCCGAGCACTTCATCTGCAAAAGGGTTCACGGGTATTATGCGAAAACCATGCTGCTTCAGGTACGCGCTTACTCTGTGGCTGTCCTTATCAGGGTCTCTGGATAATCCTACCACGGCAACGGTTTTGTATTTCTTCAGGATTTCTCTAAGTTCGTTTTGGCTCAAATGCATCTCCCTCAAGAATAAGAGTTAGGGTGTTTCGCTCAGTTTAAGCTCAAAGAAGCTTTCTCTGCCATTGCGCAAGGCGAAGATTTTGACTTTGTCTCCGACTTTTCTTTTATGGATTTCCTTAACCAATTCTTCAATCCGTCTCGTTTCTAAGTCATCTAATTCTAAAATAATATCACCGTCAGCCATTTCCGCGTCTTCTGCAGGGCTACCCTCAGCAACTTTCGTCACAAGAACCCCGCGGTTCACGGGCAAACCGTAATAGCGCGCTATCTCTTCAGTTATGCTTAAGCCTATTATGCCGAGCCAAGGTCTCCTGGCCATGCCCTCGGTTACCAGTTCGTTGGTGCATGTTTTCGCCGAGTTGATGGGTATGGCGAAGCCTATACCTTGAGCGAAAGGTATAATCGCCGTGCTTATGGCAACGACTTTGCCTTCAATATCCACTAATGGACCACCGCTGTTTCCCGGATTTATAGCTGCGTCCGTTTGAACAAGATCTTCTAAAATGCCTCTTTGCGACTCTATGGTTCGGTTGATGGCGCTGAATACTCCTGAAGTCACCGTGGGTCCTCCAGCCAAGCCGAAGGGGTTTCCAATGGCGTAGACGCTCTGTCCTACTCTGAGCCTGTCTGAGTCTCCCAGCTCTGCAGCTTGAAGGGTTTCGCGGTTAACTTTGACAACTGTTATGTCGTGTATGGCGCACGAGCCCACTATCTTGCCTTCTAGAACCTCGTTGTTCCAGAAAGTCACGCTGATTTTTCCCGCTCCCCCCACCACGTGATTGTTGGTGAGTATGAGCCCGTTAGGGTCGATTATGGTGCCTGAGCCCATTCCTGCGACGGGCACTGCCTGATAAAATATGTTGTGAACGAGTTTTACGGTGCTTATGTTGACGACGCTTTTACTTACCTTTTCTATAGTGTCTAAAACGTTTTTTTCATCGTATGGCGCCAACTTTTCAGCCTCGGAAATCATTGTAAGCTACGTTTTAATAAATTTTCAATCTTAAATCAGATTGAACGGCAAAAAGCGCATGTTTCCGCTGATGGCGCAGGCGTCTTTTGTTGGCAGAACTGGCACATCAACCCTTTTTGTCGGATTAGTTGGCAGGTTTTGCAGAAAAGCTTCAGAATTTCTAACATTTGTGGTTTTTCAAGAAGGAGCAGGCTTAGCATCTGGTCTATGAGTGTTTGCACTTCGGGCACATCTTCTATGGTTATGATGTTTCCTCTGTTTTTTGTTGTGTATCTGCTTATGGCAGATTGAGATAGGCCAAGGATTTTCGCCGCTTGTTTTTCTTTCATTCCGTGTTTTTCCACGAGGCCTCTTGCCATTTCCGCTCTTATAGCGGGTAGAACTGTTTTAACTCCTACTTCACATGGTAGCAGCATTCTTCCACCACTTCTCTTATTTCTGTTAGAAACGTATATAAATATGACGCGTGTCATGTATTTTATGACGAGTGTCATGACGGGGATATCTCCTTTAAAAGGTATTTTTTCACCCAATCTCTCACTCCTTACCCGTCAGGACACCGTCAAATAGAGGAATAGAATGAGAGCGTTAGCGTCTACGCCCAGAAGTACAGTAGGAAATAACGATTTGGCGGAAATGCTCCGCACGTTAGATGCTGAATGCAGAGAGTGTGCTCCATTGAATCCTCTTGAGTGCGTAACGCGCTGTAATGTTTGGAAGCTGAAAAACGAGCTTAGAAAATTACGCGAAACTATGGATAACCCTAACTTCATAAAAGACCTGTTCAACGTTTTGAAAAACGAAACGCGACTGCGTATTTTAAACACTATCGTGAAAGGACACTGTTCCGTTAGCCAACTCCAGCAGGAACTTAAAAAAGCGGGCTACACACACAGCCAAGAAACCATCACCGAAGAATACATACAACCATTAATGGAAGTGGGGCTAGCCGCTGAAACACGCGACGAATACTATGCAACAATTTTCGGGGGCAGACTCACCGAACTGCTCGAGGGCTTTCCCGAGTTCGTTAACGTTTTGCCAGCCCATTCTGAATGTTACGAAGAAACTCTTCTCAGCGCGCTGCTGGCGGGTCCTAAGACCTTTCAAGAAGTGGAAGAGCTGATCTCGCCAAAAGTTGCCTCACGAGTTCTGAAACGGCTGAAAACATCGGGTTTGATGGAGACGCCTAAAGAAAGAGACTACGTGTTCTTCTTTAAGTCAAAGCGTGATCCAAGAAAGGAGACGCTTGCAGTAACCGAGAAAAAAGTTTACACGAGCATCCCCGAAGAAGGAATTTCCGCTAAGAAGCTGGCGGAGAAAACAGGGCTTTCGAAAAGAAGAATCTACAAGTACTTGAGGGGACTGAAAGGTAAAAAACTCGTGTTCACCAGGAAAACTCCGAAGTCGTATGGATTAACCGTTAAAGGCGAAAAGTTAGCGTCACTACTGCAAAACCTGCAAAACTTGGTTGAGGAAACCTGGAACTCGTCAGCTCAAGTGGTCAACGGCGAGAACTCATAACTGTCGAGAGGCTGCAGAACTGTTACGCTGCACATTATATGCCTAATTGCCGAGAAAGCAACGGCAAAACCTTTTTTCTGATTCTATCGTAAGGTTAAGTAATGTGATTGCCCATTTTGTTCTGTCATATGTCCGAAAATCAGGAAATTAGAGGCAACACGCTGAAAGTTTACTTGTACTTGCTTAAACATGGCCCATCTGAACTCAGAGATGTACAACATGGACTCAACTTCTCTTCAGCTTCACTCGCCTCTTATCATTTGGGAAAGCTTTTGGAAACGGGCTTCGCCAAGCAGGATGAGTACGGAAAATATTTTGCGGTGAAAGAAGCTTCCGACAGGATTCTTGAGGGTTACTCGAAAATTGGACCTGCTGTGGTGCCGCAGTTGTTCTTTTTTTCTTTGCTTTTTACCATTCTTGTGGTTTTCTTCTCGGTAGCAACTTGGAGCGGATTAGGGTTTATTCCATATTTGATTGGAGTAAGCTTTGCAATGCTTGTTGTGTTATGGTTTGAGACGATTAGGCTTTGGCGTAAACTATCTGTGTGATCAGCCGCTTTCGCTTGCCTTTATGATTAAAGGCTTTTTAATGCGCCTTCAAACGTTTTTAACGAACTTTAAAATGTGTAGGTTTTAATCACATGCTGGGTTCCCCTGGTGCTGAGGAAGGAAAATGTATCGAAGATGGACTTTTAAGTACAGTCTAGCTGCAGTTATCGTCGCAGTTGCCATCATCGCGGTCTCTTTGTTTGCAAACTTACCCGGCACCACGCCTGCTATTCCACCAGTTGAAGGCGCCACTTTTGCTGTTATGCTGACTGATCCACCGACTGTGCCCGCAGGTACCACACAGCTCAATTTGACTTACACCGATGTCTCGCTTCACGTGATTTATCCTAATAGTACCGAGGAATGGCTACCAGTTGGCGCTTCAGGAAACGTGAACTTGTTCTCGCTCGTCAACATGACCCAGACACTTGCCACAATCACAATACCACTCAATTCAACAGTTGATAAAGTTCAATTTACAATAGCCAACGTTACTACGATTATCAACGCGCAAACGTACAATGTGACCTCGCTGTCTGATACGTTTGTTGTTAAAGTTGCGAACGGGGCGGTCAACCAAACGGATTCTGGTGTGCTGATTGACTTTAACCCGACGCTGGTTCAAATACAGGCATCGGACGAAAACGATACGACAGTGTACTATTATGTGCTTGTTCCCAGCGCGAACGCTATCATCGTCAATGAACTAGGACCTAGGCATCTTAAAGTGGGAAGTATTATCGAGATTGGCGAAAATAACAGAGTAAGGCTTGTGCGGGTCAAAGAGGACTTTTCGAAGAACCTGACGATTGTTTCGGCTGCGCTTACAGTGAACGGCAACAATACGGGTCTTTCGGTGACGCTGAAGAATGAAGGTAACGTTACTTTCAGAGTCTTTGGACTAACATTGCATGGCGAATTCAACACGACACAGAACTGGGGGCTTAAGCCTTTCGGGCGCGGCTGGCATATGGACTACAGAGTGAGAATACACCCTGAGACGATTCCATTCAGGCTGAACGGAACTTCATTGATACCACTTTATGGAAGAGCTGGCATGTTTAATCCATTTTCATCAATAACCATACAGCCAGGAGAAACAGTCACGCTGAATTTCGATGGCGTTATCGCACTCTATTACGGCTGGGGACATGGCCAAAACCCGATGTTCACCATAACTCCGATAGTTGATGATAACTACACGCTAAGACTGATGGGTGAAGGATTCCAAACCTTCACGGTCGAGGCAACAGTTCTGCCTTGACACCCTCTTCCCTTTTTCTTTTTAGATAACGTTTCTCAGTTTTTGAACTGTATTTCTCCGGTTTTTTTTGAATTTTTCTTCGCAGTGTTCCGAGCAGAATTAGATATGCAACGCTCCGCACAGTCTATGCCCACGTTTTATAAACTATAAATAGCACCCTTTGGTGAATATCATATTTGAATTGTTTTGAGGCGGGATTTATGGAGCAAAAATTTTGTTCTCGCCCAGCTAAGGTTGCGGTCGTTGGAGTAGGCTCAGTCGGAGCTTCCTTCGCCTATTCCTTAATGATCCACGGCTTAGTGTCCGAGATCAGCCTAATTGATGTCAATGCAGAAAAGGCCATGGGTGAAGCTATGGACCTTGAACACGGTTTGCCTTTTGTTCAGCCCGCGAGAATAAAGGCTGGAGATTACGAAGAATGCGCGGAAGCCGACATCGTGGTTGTCACCGCAGGGGTGGCCCAGAAACCAGGAGAATCAAGATTAAACCTAGTGGAAAGAAACACAGGGATTTTCAAGCAGGTTATTCCAAAGATAAAAGAGCATAATGACCACTGCATCTTGCTGATTACCACAAACCCAGTTGACATAATGACCTACGTTTCATTGAAACTATCAGAGTTCCCGACTAACAGAGTAATAGGTTCCGGCACCATATTGGACACTTCACGCTTGCGCTCTTTATTGGGTGAGCACTTCAAGATAGACCCAAGAAACGTTCACGCCTACATTATCGGCGAACACGGCGACAGCGAAGTGCCAGTTTGGAGCGCGGCAAGCATCGCAGGAGTAAACTTGAAAGAGTACTGTCCCATCTGCGGCATGAAATATGACGAGCAGTACTTGGACGGGATTTTTGAGCAGGTGAAAAACTCGGCGTACAAGATAATTGACCTCAAAGGAGCCACATACTACGCTATCGGCTTAGGCTTGACCCGCATAGTGGAGAGTATAATTCGAGACGAAAACGCAATTCTCACCATCTCCAGCCTGCTGCAGGATTACTATTGCGTCAGCGACGTTTGCCTAAGCGTCCCTTCAATAGTGAGTAAAGACGGCGTCGCACAAACCATTAAGTTGCCTCTGGAAGACGCCGAGATCAAGATGTTCCAGAAGTCAGCCGCCATAATTAAAAAACTATTCCAGTCTCTAACCATATAGTGCAGTGGCGAAGAGCATGAAAGAAGAAAATCACAGCATGCACAGCGGCATGAAACATGAAGGGGCCCAACAGGGCATGCAAGGAATGAAGCATGGCGCTTCGGGACATGCTATGCAGGGTCATATGATGCACACTGGAATGTTCAAGAAAAGATTCTTTGTTTGCCTTGCTCTTACAGTCCCCGTTTTGATTCTCTCGGAAGCCATACAGACATGGTTTGGCTATACCCTTTCAGTACCCTATCAATCATACATTCTCCTGCTTTTAGCGGTGATAATCTATGCGTACGGCGGATGGCCCTTCCTCAAAGGGTTAACGCAAGAACTAAGAAGAGCGCAGCCTGGGATGATGACCCTAATAGGCACCGCCATCTCTGTGGCTTTCTTCTTTTCAGCCGCCACCGTCTTCGTCCCTGTTGGAAAGGACTTCTTCTGGGAACTCGCCACGCTTATAGACGTGATGCTTCTTGGGCACTGGATAGAAGCGCGAAGTGTTTTGGGTGCTTCAAGAGCGTTGGAGGAGCTTGTTAAGATAATGCCCACGATGGCGCATTTGGTGAAGAACGGCGACATCAAAGACGTGCCAGTTTCTGAGTTACATGCTGGCGATGTGGTTTTGGTTCGTCCAGGCGAGAAGATACCTTCTGATGGTGTTGTTACTGAGGGTGAATCATACGTTAACGAGGCGCTTCTCACAGGCGAATCGAAGCCTGTTCACAAGGCGAAAGAAGACACGGTCATAGGCGGCGCCATAAACGGAGACGGCGCCCTTAGAACCAAGATAGAAAAAACAGGTGAGGAAACCTATCTGGCGCAGGTAATAACGCTGGTAAGGCAAGCTCAACAAAGCAGGTCCAGAACCCAAGACCTAGCCAACAGAGCCGCCGCGCTCCTGTTTTATGTCGCTGTTTCCGCAGGCGTAATAACCTATGTGGTTTGGGCTGTCTTGGGAAGCGCTCAGTTTGCTCTTACGCGCACAGTAACCGTCTTGGTGATAGCTTGTCCGCACGCGCTTGGATTAGCAATACCGCTAGTAGTCGCATTATCCACGTCAATAACAGCCAAGAGCGGGATTCTCATCAGGGACAGAAAAGCCTTCGAATTGATGAAGGATGTAGACGCCGTGGTTTTCGACAAGACTGGAACCCTAACAACGGGTCAATTCGGCGTAAGCGATGTAGTCTCATCCATCCCGGAAGATGAGCTTTTGCGGCTGACGGCTTCTGTTGAGGAGAATTCTGAGCATATAATCGCGAAAACAATCGTGGACTACGCGGCTAAGAACGGCGCCAAGGTTCCTAAAACTCGAGATTTCACAGCCATTCCGGGCAAAGGGGCGCAGGGAAAAGTTGAAGGTAAAGAAGTGTACGTGGGAAGCCCCAGCCTTCTGAAGGGAATAAACATTGAAGTAAAAGATGAGAAGATCGCTGCATTAGAAGAACAGGGCAAAACTGTGGTTTTCACGGTTGTGGACGGAAAACTTGCTGGCGCTTTTGCTCTTGCCGACAAGATACGAGAAGAATCCCGCATGGCGATCAGAACCTTGAAGGCTGGGGGCGTGAAGGTGTACATGCTTACGGGCGACGCTGAAGCGGTGGCAAAGCGAGTTTCGAAGGAACTCGACATTGATGACTATTTCGCCCAAGTTTTGCCTGACCAGAAGGCGGAAAAAATCAAATCGTTAAAAGAGAAGGGCTACCGCGTAGCCATGGTCGGAGACGGCATCAACGACGCTCCAGCCTTGGTCACCGCGGACGTGGGCATCGCTATTGGCGCTGGAACTGATGTGGCAATCGAGAGCGCGGACATAATTCTCGTGAAAAATGACCCGGGGGACGTGCCGAAAGTGGCGGACCTTTCAAAGAAAACGTATTCCAAGATGGTGCAGAATCTCTGGTGGGCTGCAGGCTACAACATATTAGCCATTCCCTTGGCTGCAGGCATCCTCGCCAACTTCGGAGTGATTATAGACCCCGCGGTGGGCGCGATTCTGATGTCGTTAAGCACTATCATAGTAGCGGTAAACAGTCAGACTCTGCGGAGGTATGAGCCTAAAACGGAAGTGCCCATGGAGAAAACCGCGGCTTCCCAGCATGAAATGGGGCATGTGCACTAGCGAAGATTAAGCGCTTAGAAAGGCGCTCATGTTGGAAAAAATGGCGTTTAAACTGGTTAGCCGCCTGGGGCGCCGTGGAACGGCACGTTTTCCCATAAAATTTGCCACCAGTCGTCTTCCGTTATGGTTTCTGCGTGAACAATTATCTCCAGAACCAGCTTCAGCATCGAGTGGTGTCTTTTCTCGTCGGTTAAGATTGATTCTAGAAGAAACTTTACTTTGCTGTTCTCAATGACGGGCATCATGGCCTCTATTTTCTTGATTAGTTCAGCTTCTAACCTGATATGCTTCTCCACAAGCGCTCTTTGAGCGTCTAGGTCTTCCTGCTTCAACGCTTGAGATGTTTTCGTCATCAGCGTAAGAGCCGAAGAGTATAGTTCCGCGTGTTTCATGGAGTCGAAAGATATTCCCTTAAGGACACCTTTCACGGGCGGGTTCTTTATGTCAGCCACACCCTTGTTCAACGAATCCACGATTTCCTTCTCGATGACTATCTGCCGCTTCATGAACTCAACCAATTTATCATTCGAGTTTGAACTCAAAGTTTTCTTCTCCTCTCTCCTAACACATGCTAAGCTTGGCGCATAAGGGTTTCGGAAACACGCTTCCCAAAATCACGGCACATGTCCAGCATCTTCTGGTCAGGCGCGTACTTCGCCAGCAACGGTTCCTCAACCACGCGCGTTTCGAACTTGTTCTTCATGATTTCAAGGATGAATTTGGGCGCTTCTCCGCTCCAGCCGTAAGAGCCGAAGGCTCCGCCCACCTTGTCCTTAAGGCTTATGCCCTTGGCGGCTGCGTCTTCAAAGAGCCGCTCCATGTCAATCGGAATCGAATGATTGTACGTGGGCGTACCCACAAGAATGGCGTCGAAGCCAGCTAAGTCTTCAGCGTCAATATAATAGCTTAGCTCAACTTCCATGTTGCCAACGCTATTGGCTCCTTCAACCACGGCGTTAGCCATCTTCTCAGTGTTTCCAGTTCGACTATAATAGAGAACAAGAATTTTCGACACAAAATCACCTTAACTAGGACTTGGAAACTAAATAATATGAACCTTTTGTAAACCCGACCGCCACACGATAAAATGGTGCCAGATACATGCTGTTTTCAGTTAACATAAGTCATCCCATTCTATATTCCCGTGTACAATAATCTTAAATCCGAAGCGCACGCGCAACCTCTGTCGGGATAGTTCTCGCGGTGATTGCAATAATCGCAGCTGTCACAGTCGGAGTGCTTGCGCTAAGAAAACGCAAGTAAAAACGTCACTTAACTCGAAAAGCCACGCAGAATGCATTCCCAACAAGCGCGTATCCAATCCACTTTTATTTTGTTAGCTACTGCTTTAACTATGCAGGTAGCAGATCGCAACTGTAAAAGCGGTTGTCTTTCAGAGTGAGCTCGCCGTTTTTGAAAACTACTCTCTCACGGAATATTGGACCGTTGTAAACGAACGTGTGGAACTCGCCGTTTTCGCCGCATGGATCCATGTTAGCAGGCAGGTCCGACAGGAACTTTTCATCATACTCTCGTCCCGCAAAATCTTTTCCAAGAACATGCGAGTCAACCGAAGTGATTACCGCTTTGAACCCGAGGTTTATGAACTTGCGCGCAAGCATACTTGTATCCCGTTTCCATAACGGAAAAATCCCGTTTATGCCCGCCTTCGCCAAGATGTGCTCGCGGTATTTCCTTATGTCCTCTAGAAAGAGGTCTCCGAACACGGCAGAGGAGACGCCGTTAGCCACATGCCTCTTGAGCGTTTTCAACAGTTCTTTTTCGTATTCCGCGTCAGAAGCAGCTTTTGAGATAAACGTGACCTCAAGAGGAAAACCCAGAGCGTTCGCTTGCTGCTCAAGCAAAACACGCCGCACGCCGTGAATGCTGACTTTATCCTGATCTTTCACAACTGTTGTCAGCAGCGCTTGAACCTCGTATCCGCCAGACTTTAGACTTTCATAAAGCGCGAGAGCACTGTCTTTGCCCCCGCTCCATAAAACAATCGCTTTTTCCGTCAAAGTCACGTTTCTCCCAGCACTTAAGCAACACGGCGCTGGTCAATAACTCTTACTGTTCGAAGTCATAGCGGATCATCGTAACACGTATTAAGCTAAACAGCGAAAAACAGAAGCAGGGAGATGTGGACTCATGAGTAAAGCGCTGATTGTTTACGGGACTCGGTATGGGGCAACAGAAATGACCTCAGAGGATATTGCTAAAGTGTTTCGCCAAGAAGGATTAGATGTTGAAGTGGTCAACCTCAAGAAAGACAAAGTGAAAGACATAAACGACTACGCGCTTGTCGCAGTCGGCAGCGGAATCCAAATACACAGATGGACTAAAGAACCCGAAAAGTTCCTCAAAAAGTTCAAGAAAGAACTGGCGAAAAAGAAAGTGGCGCTGTTTGTCTGTTGCGGCAGCACAATGCCATTAGATGATAAGGTAGATAAGGCTGAGTCAATAGAGAAAGCTAGAACGAAGTATCTGGAAGAAAAAGCCGCCAAATACAACCTTCAACCCGTCGCTTTAGGCTTGTTCGGAGGCGTCTACAACTACAACAATGTGCCTTGGTTGTTTGGAAAATTCATGCAGGCAATCAAGCCGCAACTAGAAGCTGCTGACGTGCCGCAAACGGAACCTGGACTCTACGACACAAGAGACTTGAAAACCATATGCAACTGGGCGAAAGAAGTCGCTGAAATGGTTAAAGCATAAAACCTGCTCTTGGAAAGCTGCGTGTGCTCTGGCTGGGGATTGCCTGAGTAGTGGCGGGTCCGATGAGGACAACAACTGCTGAAAGCCGTGTTTGATTGCCGTGTCGTTGTTGAAGAGGTTACTGTGCTTATGTAGTTTCTATACCCATAAACCTTAAATATAATTATAATATTACAGTATTTTTGATAATATAACATCAGAATTAGAAGAAGGAAAAGATTATGTGCGGCGAAGGATGCGGAGGCTGCAACGCGAAGGAACCCAGCAAATTCCATAGGTACTTCAGAGCCCTACACTGCCCCACAAGATGGACAATCATCCGCCTAATCGGCGACGGAACCAAAAGCACCAATGAAATCTTCAACGGACTAAAAAAAGCTGGAGAAACCCTCTCCAAATCCGGGCTTTACTATCACCTTTCAGAAATGGAACAAGCAGGCATCATAGAACTAGCGGAATACCTCGAAGTGGGAGGCGGCGCCCCAGAAAAAGTCTGGAGACTAAAAACAAAAGAAATCAAAATCAACCTTCTCACAGACCTGCCCGAGGTGCCAAGCCACGAACAATGAAAACGCAGTCGAAGTCAACGGCTTAACGAAACATTTTAACGGGTTACTCGCAGTTGACAACATCAGCTTTGAAGTAAAGAAGGGCGAACTTTTCGGCTTCCTAGGTCCGAACGGAGCGGGCAAAACCACCACCATCCGAATGCTAACTGGCGTGGTGAAGCCTGACAAAGGCGCAGCGTCCATATTCGGCTACGACATCCTGAAGAAGGGCTTAAAAGCGAGGCAATTGATGGGCATCGTTCCTGAAATGGCAAACGCATATGTTGACCTTTCAGCTTGGAACAATCTGATGCTAATCGGAGCGCTGTACGGAGTTCCCAAGAAGCAAAGAACAGAACGCGCCGACAACCTTCTGAAAAAATTTGAGCTACAGGAGCGCAGAAATCACGTTGTCAAAGGTTTTTCAAAAGGGATGAAGCAGAAACTGCTCCTGTGCATGGCACTGATCAGCGAGCCTCAAATCCTCTTCTTGGATGAGCCTACTTCCGGATTGGATGTTGAAAGCCAACGATTGATAAAAGACACAATCAGAGCGTACAACGCGA
>CAZJBY010000040.1:0-18827 GCA_964544495.1 uncultured Candidatus Bathyarchaeia archaeon | reverse complement strand
ATGGATAGTGGTGTGCCCCATAGAATGGCTAAAATGATGGCTGTTCCGGAAAAAAAGAGGGAACGGGAAACAATCCCGTAGATTGTTGGGTCGCCAGAAAGTATAAGCTGGAATGCTTGTAGTGTGTCGCTGAGTATATCAGCCACGATTGTGTTCCTCTAACTGTAAAGGCTTGCGTAGCCATTTCTGTATTGCGGTGGACATTCGGAGCCGTCAAAGAATGCGTAGCTCTGTATCCAGCTTACTATGGGCTGAGGCGCGTTGTCTTTTAGCGGTTGAACAGCTTCGTAGAAGAGAGGTTGGTCGTACGTGTCTTTACCAAAGTCATTTATCAGCTGCTGGGTTGCGGGTGAAATCAAGTACTCTATGAAGTCCATAGCGTCGTTAAAGTTTATACTTTCATGGAGTGTCTGGTTTGCTTGCACCGTTTCTGAGTTCACAGCCATTACACTGTAAACGTTAAGCAGAGACTGCTCCTCAACTATGAGCGCATCTAATTCTATCGAACCGTCCGTGCTGAACTTCAGGTAAGTGCCTATGTCTGAAAGCGTGTAAGCCTCCTTCTGGTTAGCCACCGTCAAGGTGGCTCCCATGCCTTGACCCGTGCTTGCGAACCAGACTTCATCTGAAAGTTCCGTGTAGTTGTAGCCAGCCGCGGTCCAAAGGCTTTTCTCTTTGGAGTTTGTTCCCGAGTTGTCGCCTCGAGAAATCCAGATTTGCGTTGCCCCTGACTGATCAGCCATGTTTTGACCATAAGCGACTATGTTGGCTAGGGCTTCAGTTGCGTTTTTCCCCGAGATTTCCGCTGGGTCGTCTGCAGGTCCAACAATTGTGAAGAAGTTGTAGGCTATGATTTTCCTGTTCACGCCGTAACCACCTTCTAGAAACTTCAGTTCCGTTGAAGGCGCATGAACAAGAACGACATCAGCGTCACCACTTTCAGCTTGTTGGATGGCTACACCTGTTCCCACTGCTGTTATCTGTAGGTCTACTGGGTGACTTGACTCGTAATCTTTCTCGATGGCGGTTAGTAATCCTGTGTCGTATAGACTTGTGGTTGTGGAGATGAAAAGCCTGCGTTTTGAGAAATAGTTGAAGTAAACTATCGTTCCTGCGGTCACTATTATTGTTGCGAGTACTGCCACTATGAGCAGTTTTTGCCATGCTTGCATGTTTAAACACCGTTATGTTTTGTCATTCATATCACTACCCTTATAAACTTTACCGCGATAAACTCTAAATGGAATGCTCACTCACAAAAAGCACAAGCCCTCCTGCAAAGTATGGATAGAATACAACGGAACCCCAGTTATCGGAAAAGGCGGAGCCGAAATTCTAGCAGCAATCGCAAAAGAACAGTCTATTTCAAAAGCCGCAAAAAAGCTCAGCATGTCTTATCGATACGTCTGGAATTACCTGCAAAAAATTCAAAAAGTAGTCGAAGCGCCAATCGTGGAAACCTATAAGGGCGGCAAAGCTGGAGGCGGCGGCGCAAAACTAACAGCGCTGGGCGAGAGTTTGATAGAGGAATATCAGCGCGTGGCGGGTTTCATGAGTGAGGTTCTTGAAGATCAAAGATATTGGGAGGTGTTAGGACTGAAAATCAGTGCACGAAACCAACTGAAAGGAAAAGTTGTTTCTGTTGAGAAGGACGGAATAACCGCGAAGGTCAAAGTGGAGATTAAAACGCCAGTAATTGTCACTGCCGTAATAACAAAAGAAGCAGTTGAGGATTTAGGCATTAAAGTAGGCGACGAAGTAAATGCCGTCATTAAATCGACAGAAGTGATGGTATCCAAATAAGACAGCTTATTCTACTACGTAGCGGTAAGCAACATGCTCGCCTGCTGTTGCACTCTTCCTAATCACCTTCAGCAAGTCGCCTGGTCTGGCACCTATGGCCTTAACCGCGGGGTCAGTTGCCTTTATCTGCGGCATCTGGTACGGTTGAATCTTGTATTGGGCGAGAAGCTGGCTTTTTTCCGTTTCACCTAGAATCTCATGTTTGGGAACCAGTCCATGCTCAAAAATCTCGAACACAGGAAAAGACTTGGGCAGAAGCTCAATCTTTCCCTTTCTCTTTTTGGCGCCTTGCTTTGCCGCGTGTGTGAAGCGCCCTTCGGTGATTACGATGGCACGTTCCAGCTTTTTCTCTTTCAACAATTTGTACAACGCGTTCATCAACGCGATGCCCACAGTTACCTCGCCAAGAATGCACCAGACTAAGGCTTTTTCTTTGTCCTTGGGAATATTAACTATGTAGCCGATGGCGCCTTCGTGTTTTTCTTTTTTAATTAATTTGTATCTTCTGAGTTTAATTAGAACCTCAGCCTTGTGCTCCTCTATGGTTTCTCCTACGAACTTCAAACCGCAAACTCCTGTTAGGGAATACGCGAAACTAACAAAACCTCAACCCTTAAACTTTTCCCTCGTTTTGGCGATTTCAATCGTTAACATAAACCGTTAAACGTAAGAGCCGAGTTTTCCTAATAATGGGGAAACAAGCGAAGTCAAACTATAATGGAGCCACGCAGCAGCCAAGTCCATCAGCGACATGCACTCACGGCGACGCGGGAGCAAGCATCGGCGGATACGAGTCGGCGGGGTATTCCACATGCAACAAAAGCAAGAGCGCCAAAATCGAGGCGTGCCAGAAAGATTCGCCTGGCATATCACTGGAAGCAAACCAGCCTCCATCGTCATTCTGAACAGCGATAACGCGATTGATAAAGGCATTGTCAACCAATGCGCCTTGCCCCACCATGTAGAGAAACGCCGCAGCCTCAATTTCGAGGTCGGTCACAACTGAGTTGTCATCGATCAGCGCAGCGGTGGCATGGTATACGTTTTCGACGAAGTCATTGGGCATTGGCACTTCACAGCCGTTTTCTTGCATCCAGATAACGGCTAGGAAGACGTGTGTTATCAGGTAGTTTCCCATATTCATCGCTGCATCGAGCAGTGTGGGGTAGTCACTGGGTAATCCTAGTCGATCGCAGTAAAGGGCGGGAACGGTGATTCGGTCGGTGTCTTCTGTAACTGCTTCTAAGTCTTCAGGCTGTAGTTGGTTGTTGTGGTCGGCTATGCGGCGGAATACTCGTAGTATGGGTGCTTGGTCTGGATATTCGGTGATCTCTTGGTCGTAGAGTTGTAGGGTGTTGGCGAATTCTTGGACTCCGAAGCGGCGGTATATTACGTTGAGAAATAGGAGTCCGTATGGTTGGATTGAATCTTCTGTCTTTTCTAAGTAGTTGATTGCTTTTGTGACTGTTTGGTCTAAGCCTTGAAGTGCTTCATTCGCTGAAGGTAGCAGTAGCACTGTTACTAGAATGGATACTGCGATTATGGAGAAGATCACGAGAAGGATTCTTTTTTTGCTTATTGTTTTCTTATCTCCTGTTTTTTGGTTGATTTGTGTTTGTTTAGTTTGATAGCTGTTAGAAGTTAAAAATCTGGTTGCTTTTAAAATTTTTCTGTGAAATAGGCATTGTGGCGTGTGCGGGTTTTTAGCAGATTGATGGCTTTGTTAGGGCAGTTGAATCGGTGATGTTTTTTGTTTTACGTTACGGGGAGCAGATTTTGTTATTGTAGAGGAGTTTGTGATTGTTTTTCGCCAAGCTTTTTAGGTGAAATCACAATTTTAACTATGCCGGAGAGATGAAAGAATGAATGATGAAGCATCGGTTATGAGTTTACTTCTGGTGATAGGCATAGTGGTTACGTTACTGCTGGTGGTGGCTTTACGGAAAAGGAAAGGGGCAGGGAAAACAGGAGAAACAGACTATCGGGCTTTTTTCATAATGGGAATAGCGTTTTTGCCCACTGGATTTGCCATGATGCTGGTGTATTTTCTGGCGGAAATACCGCTTGAAATTGGTTTGCCTCTTTTCGCCTTGGGTCTAGTATATCTCATAGTTGGTTTGGCTAATCGCGATAAATGGAAGAAGACTGAATAGCTCAAACTTGTTTTTATCTCCTTTTAGACTTGGTTCGGTTAAACATACAAATTTTTTCTCAAAACCATCTTTTTGCGCGGTGCAGAATAAATCTTATAAACTCACAAGTAAAATAAAAGTGATTTACGGAGGAAATAATGTGAAGTATACCGAGTTGATTGGCAAAGAAGTGTTCTGTGAAGGGTTACGAGTGGGCAAAATAACAGACATTCTGATAGATGGAGAAGAGTGGAAAATAACGCACTTTGAAATAGAATTGAGAAAAGAAGCAGCTTACGAATTGCTTGGCGTGAAATCCTCGTTCAAAAACGTTTTAGCCATTTCGGCTGTGGGTCCAGCATCAAAATCCATGACCAAAGACAGTGGAATAGACCTGCAAGTCGCAAGAGGACAACTGCGTATCTACCTGAGACCACCTTAAAACTTGAAGACGGCGAAGCGGAAAATCAGCCTAAAATCCACCTCTTTTGTCCTGTTGCGATTTTTTGTCTATACCCCCCTTATATAAACTAAACTGCATGGGACTCTGTGAAGCACCGCGATTGGGCGTTTTCTGCGCCAATACGGCCCTACCCCCTACTGGTTTCTACATAGAATCTCTATTAGGATCCAAATAGACAGCAAATATGATGATGAGCTGACATGAAAGTAGACTTTGCCGAAGCTATTTTTTCAGTAATTCCATGAGTTTTGGCATAAGCTCGTAGCCGCGGTCTAAAACGCCCAAGCTCCCGTTTTCGCAGTTTCTTTCGGAGAATTTGCTTACCGTTTCGTCCTTGATCTTGCCGCCTGAGATAAGCACGGGCACAGGCGTGTCGCTATGCACCTTCAAAGCGCACGGTGTTGCATGGTCGCAGGTTACGCAGAACATGTGGTCTTCCAGCGAAATTTCCTGCAGCAGCGGTCCGAAGAAGTATGCGTCGATGGCGGAGATTATTTCGGTTTTCATGTGGCAGTTGCCATCGTGACCAGGCTCGTCGGCACCTTTAAGGTGAATGTAAAAACAATCGTAGCTGGGCAGTATGTCCAGAAGTTTCTTCACTCTAACTTCACAGTCTCTTTTAAGGTCGTTGGAGGGTGGAGGCAGAAGAGTCGCTTGCATCCCAGCCAAATGTGCTATGCCTCTTTCCGCGTGCATGTCCGCAAGGGCTGCGAAGCTCACGTTGTAGCGCTGGTTGATGTTGAAGAACTTCGGCAGCTGGCTTCCCGCATCCCGCGTGAGGACGCAGTTCGCTTTTAGCTTGCCTTCCGTCGCTCGTTTCTTGTTTATTGGGTGGTTTTCCCAGAGCGCGTGCGTTTTCTCGATGAACTCGTTTACGAGGTTCGCGGATTTTCGCGCTTCTTCCGTGTCGTCTAAGGGCAGGCTTTTTTTGAGAACCATCTTCACATGGGGCGTGGCGACTCCGATGCCGTTCACTATGGTGTAAGCGGGGTCGCTGTTGGTTATCTTGCTGGAAAGGCATTCTTCTTTGTGTTTGCTTTTAAAAACGAGAACCGCACGGTGACCCAGCGTGTTTCTGAATTCAAATGTTGCAGGGCACGATTCCAAAGTTATCTTTTCGTTGACGGCTTCACTTAGCTCCGCGGCTTCCTCGGTGGTGAGGGTTCTTTTCACTCTGCGGTCGATTATTTCTTTTCCCTTGCCCAAAGTAGCAAAGTTGCATCGCAACGCCAAGTCCCCATCCGCCATTTCAAGACCAGCACCTACCGCCTCGATTACGCCTCGTCCAGTGCTGTACTCAAATGGGTCATAACCCAAAAGCGAAATAACCGCCACATCACTCTCAGGCGCAACCCCTTTTCTAACCGTATACATTAATCCTGTTTTTCCGTTTTTGGCGAGAAAATCCATGTTGGGGGTTTCAGCCGCTTCCAAGGGGGTTTTGTTCCCTAGCTCAGCAATTGGCAGATCGCCCATACCGTCAATAGCGACGAATATCAGCTTCAACGCAGTTCTTCTCCTCAAGCCAGAATCTACGCTGTTTGAGCATATTTCTTTTTTGCGTTCCTAAACTATGTTTTCACGGATAAAGTGCCATTTCCATCTGCATAGGCTTGCAACATTACGAAGAAGCAAGTATGGAGACCGCTTTGATGCTTAAGCACCAGATAATTTCAGAAGTTTTTTGGATAAAGCAGTCTTTGTATTCAGTGAGAAAGCGTGGCTGATCTTAATTGTTAGGTTTTCGATGTTTGAGTCGTTAGGTGGCGTGATTTGGCTGGAAGATCCCAAGTAGCTTACCGTAAAACTTGAATCGGAGTCATTAAGAAGTGAAACTGAGACCAACGCAGCGCCTTTATCCTCGTACATTACAAGCTGAGCGTAGGAAAAATTGCCAATCGTTCCAGTGACGCCGTCTAGAGTTGTTTTGCACTCCGTGAATGTCACGTCTCCGAAGTCGGCTAAAGTGCTGACGGTACTGTTAACCTTTGGTCTTTCTACTATCCACTCCGCTGACAAACGTGAAGAGTTGTAAACAACATTTTTTCTGAAGTTTCTCCCTTGAGTGACATCAGTGACCTCTATTGACCAAGTGCTTGTGTTTTCGTTTATGAGGCTTATAGAGGTGGTAATTGTGTCGCCTGGCTGAACGCGAAGGGTGCGGATGCGTATCATGTAGGCAGGCAATAGTTCATACCAAGCGTAATAGGTACGCTGACCGCTAACGCATTCCTGCTCAGTGCCTGCCTGAATCAAAGTTTCCTCACCATATCCACCAACTCCTACCCACACGCCTGAATATGTGTCATTTTCCGAAAGCTGGACCGCTGGCACTGTCCAAGCGGCACTAACGCTGCTTACCACTGAAGTACGGTTTTTGATATCTGAAGCTGCCATGTAACCAGACCACTGCGAAGCTCTAACAGATTGTAGACTATCTTTACTTGTTTGGTTCAGACTTCCCAAAAGCAGGGTTACAGAATAAAAAACGGCAACCGAACCAACAATAAATGTCATTATGGCAACTGCGGCACAAAGTTTCAATGCGGTAATTTTGAAAACTAAAGTCTGCCACCTTTTTAGAGGAAAAGGGTTATCGCGAATATAAAGTTGCGGTTTTTCCGCAAACAACCAAGTCAAAGTTCAAGCAGCGATGTAGCAGGAATGAAAAGCATATGCGCATTCTTCTGTGCTCATAAACTTTCCCTGAACCCTGCCACCACATCTTTAATCGATTGTATCAAGGGATGCTTCACCTTCTCTGGAGCCTCAAGTTTCTGCAGGCGGTCCACTCTAAAGTATATGGGCGGATGCGGGTCCAAGCCCACCCATTCTTGAAGCCGGAAGGATGGCGTTCTTTCATATAACAGTCGTTGAAAGCCGATTTTTTCAAGAGCGTCAGCTAACACTTCTGGCTGACCCATAATGATGGCTGATACGAGGTCAGCTCGTGCTTCAAAGAATTTGGCTATGAAGAATATGACCACCATCACAGCCCAAAAGTAGACGAAGAACAGGAACGAATAGAAAATGAACGGGAAAAACGTGAACAGCACGTAGAATCTGAAGAGAAACTCGGCAGAGGTCAACCCGTAAAGAAGTAACGGGTCGCGCCCCTTAAGATGACCAAACTCGTGGCCTAACACGCTTACAATTTCTGGCTCCTCAAGCTGAACCAGAAGACCCGTGGTTATCAAAACTATGCCGCGACTCGGGCTGGGACCAGATGCCGCAGCGTTCGGAACCATGGTGTTTGAAACCACGATTTTCGGCATCGGAAAACCGAATCTGTCTGCGACTCTTTTCACAATCTCATAAACGTTTACTTTTTTCGCTGTCATGTTTTCAGGTTGGCACGCAACGCCATTTTTCTCGAAAACCTTTTGTGCGGCAGAGCAGTCAATTTCGCCTTGCTTAGCCAAGATTTCATCGTATATTTCTTTTTTTATGGCTAGTATTTCGTCTCGGCTAAGAGTTGCCTTGAGTTCATCATTAGATTTGACGGGCAGATTGTATTTCAAAAGGTGAATTACGGGGTTAGCTTTAGTAATGTGCCAATCCGCTGATCTGGAAATGAATTTGCTGGAATAAAAGACAAAAACAAGTTGAACCGCAATCAGAATCAATGGCGCCACCCAGAAAGCCTGCGGATACAACGTGATTAAAACTATGAAAATACCCATGCCAAAAACTAAGAACACGACGAAAAACAATATCTGAGTTTCAAGAAACAAGCGACGAAAGGATCTTTCCTTTTTCCTAAGCGCCTCCGGAACTATCTCCTCGCCTTCTCTCCAAGCAAAAAACAAAGTTGCTTTCCTAGCATTTTCCTCGAATATTTGCACTGCAATGACAATATCTTGCTTCGCCTCTTCCATGACTGAGGAGGAAACCGAGCTGCCAAGGGGAATTACCTTGACTTCTATGGGGCTGGTGCCTTTGACTTCGACTTTGAGAAGTTGTCTCTGCTGAACATCAAGAACTACGTAAGACAGGAAGGGGACGCCGGCTGATGTTTCTCTGTAAAAGTTCGTAAACCGCTGCTTCTGAGGAAGCAAATACTGTGTGTAGATGAAGACAAATAGCTTTTCCATATAACTAGCCGGTAATTCAGTATCGATGTTGTAAGAAACAGGTTGGGCCATTCTGCCTCAAATCTCAACATTCGCTTATGCAGAGTTCAATAATTTCCTTTTTTATAACTCTATTGGGTGAGAGTTAAATAAGGCAACGGCTCGCCCGTTCACGATTCCATCCTCGAGAGAAACTATAAATAAGCTTTCAGAAATAGTAAAACCGCAAACTTGGTGAATGTTTTGAGAATTGGTTTTTTTGTTTGGGAATATCCACCTAGACTTGTCGGCGGCTTAGGCACTTACGCCGAATATATAGCGCATGAGTTCGTTGACATAGGACATGACGTTTCAGTTTTCACTCTTAACAGCGGCGAGCTGAAAACAAGAGAAATCTTGCGAGGCGTAGAGGTTCATCGACCGTTAATCGCTGACGCAAGCAACGTTTTCCCGTTCTTCGTAGTTGATGACCTAAAAAAATGGGGAACCAACATCAAACTTTTCAACGACATTTTCATTTACAACATTCTAAGTGCAACAAAATTTCTTAACGGATTAATAAAAAAAGAAAAATACCGTTTTGACGTCGTCTGCGTTCACGACTGGCTAAGCAGCGTGGCAGGTCTCGTGATTAAGAACGAATCAAAAATTCCCGTGGTCTTCCACACTCACAGCACCGAATGGGGCAGAAGCGGAGGCCACGGATCAGAAGTGGTGTCGCACCTAGAGGAGGCTATGGGTCAAAACGCGAACAGGATAATAACTGTGAGTTACGCTATGCAGCAAGAGCTGATAAGGCATGGCTGGGCCCAATCAAAGATCAGTGTGGTTTGGAACGGTGTGGACCCTGAACGTTACGATCCGCACAAGATTCAGCAAGAAGACATAAAGAAAATTCGAGAAAAATACGGCATCCAAAAAGACTGGAATATGCTTCTCTTCGTGGGAAGGCTAACTTGGGTGAAAAGCGTAAGAAACCTTTTGCAAGCGATGCCTATAGTCCTGAAAGAATACCCAAACACTAAACTCGTTATTCTAGGCAAAGGTGAAGAACAAACGGATATTGTGGAAACAGCAGACAGGTTAGGCATCAAAGACAAAATTGTTTACCGCTTCGATTTCGTTAATGAAAACGAAAGAATCCTACATTACGCTGCAGCGGACATCTGCGTCTTCCCGTCAATCTACGAACCCTTCGGCATAGTCAGCTTAGAAGCCATGGCTATGGAAAAACCAGTGGTCGTAGGCGCACGTGGCGTAGTAGGCTTCAAAGAACAAGTAATAAGCTCCGGTGCAGACCAGAACGGAATGCACATTAACGGCGAAGACCCGGCGGACATAGCTTGGGGAATAAAAGAAACACTGAAGAACCCAGAAAAAGCAAGAAACTGGGGCGAGAACGGACGCAAAAGAGTACTGGAATACTTCACTTGGAGAAAGGTCGCTGAAGAAACCATCAAAATCTACGAGTCACTCCTCTGAAAATTTTCAAAACCACGAAGATTTTACCTAAACACAAAAGAAACCTTAAAAAGTGAGATTACAACGCTTTTTTCCGTTGCGTGCAGAAGGCGCTTAATTAGTGAACCCTGATGAAACAAACGAAAATTCTGAAGAAGAATCACCATTTGAACTCTATGCCAAGAGAGGGCTTTCTTCCGAAGAAGTAGAAAGGACACGCCAACTTTACGGTTCCAACGATATCCCTGAAAAGAAAGTCAGCTCCATCCGCAAGTTACTGAGCTACTTCTGGGGACCAATCCCATGGATGATTGAAGCCGCAGCGATTCTGTCCATACTCATCCAGCACTGGGAAGACTTCAGCATAATCTTCACGCTGCTTGTGGTAAACGCCGTAGTTGGATTCTGGCAGGAACACAAAGCCGACAACGCCATAGAACTGCTTAAAAAACGGTTAGCGCCAAAAGCCCGCGTGCTCAGAGACGGCAAATGGAGTGAAATCCCCTCCAGAGACCTTGTTCCCGGCGACGTGGTCAGAGTCCGCTTGGGAGACATTGTTCCAGCAGACGTCAAACTCATGAAAGGCGACTACCTTCTTCTGGATGAGTCTGCGTTAACAGGCGAATCTTTGCCCGTGGAAAAACACCTTTCCGACGTCGCCTATTCAGGCTCAATAGTAAAACAAGGCGAAATGAACGCCTATGTTGTCGCAACTGGAATCGCCAGCTTCTTCGGCAGAACCACCAAGCTGGTGGAAGAAGCTAAAACGGGCAGTCACTTCCAGAAAGCAGTCATAAAGATAGGCAACTACCTGATTGCTCTTGCAGCCATAATGGTTTCCGCCATACTGGTTGTGGCACTTATCCGCGCGGAACCTCCGCTTGAAATAGTGCAGTTCGCGTTAGTTTTGGTGGTGGCGGCAATCCCTGTGGCTTTGCCTGCGGTTTTAACGGTAACCATGGCAATCGGCGCTACTGCCCTCGCCAAGAAAGAAGCCATCGTCAGCAAGCTGGTGGCAATTGAAGAAATGGCTGGAGTGGACGTGTTATGCTCAGACAAGACAGGAACCATAACGAAGAACGAGCTTACCGTGGCAACGGTGCAGCCGTTTGGCGACTTCAAAATAGACGATGTTCTGCTCTTTGGAACACTGGCGTCTAGAGAGGAAAATCACGACCCCATCGACGACGCAGTTATATCTAAAGCTAAGACCATCAAGGAGGTTGCTGACGCTTTCGACGCATACAACGTGGTTGACTTTAAACCGTTTGATCCCGTTTCGAAAAGGACTGAGGCTGCGCTGGAAACGGCGAAAGGCGCGCAGTTCAAAGTTTCTAAAGGTGCTCCGCAAGTGATCCTGGCTCTTGTGCCAAACTCGATCGAATTGGAAAGTAGAATTAATGAAATCGTGAACGCTTTCGCGGCAAAAGGTTTCCGCGCTTTGGGTGTGGCGAAAACTGACCAAGCAGGCGCATGGCAGTACGTGGGGCTATTTGCCATTTATGATCCTCCGCGAGAAGATTCGGCGGAAACGATTAAGGCCGCTCAGAAAATGGGTGTTAACGTAAAGATGGTTACCGGCGACCACATCGCCATAGCCCGACAGATCTCCCAAGAGGTGAACCTCGGTACAAACATCCTTTCCGCGTCTTCATTCGTGGATAAAGCCGACAAGGAAGCGAAAGAAGCTGTTGAAAACGCAGATGGGTTCGCCCAAGTTTTTCCTGAACATAAGTATCGCATTGTGCAACTGCTTCAGGAACGCGGCCACATTGTCGGTATGACGGGCGACGGCGTCAACGATGCGCCAGCACTTAAAAAGGCAGATGCAGGCATCGCGGTTGCTGGAGCGACGGACGCGGCGAAATCCGCGGCGGACGTGGTGCTAACCAAGCTGGGGCTTTCCGTTATAATTGATACTCTACGGGAAAGTCGGAAAATCTTTCGGCGCATGAATAACTATTCCATATACCGCATAGCTGAAACCATTCGTGTGTTGATTTTCTTAACGCTTTCAATTATTGCTTTCAACTTTTATCCTTTGACGGCTGTGATGATTGTTATCTTGGCGCTGCTTAACGACTTGCCCATCATGATGATTGCTTACGACAACGTGAAAATCCATGAACACCCTGTTCGCTGGAACATGCGTGACGTGCTAGTTGTAGCATCCCTGCTTGGCATCACGGGCGTGTTCTCAAGTTTCTTCCTGTTCCTGATAGGCTTGGAAGTGCTGCATTTGAACATGGGTGTTTTGCAAACGCTTATCTTCCTGAAGATGACGGTTGGCGGGCACATGACGATTTATCTTGCACGAACCGGTGTGCAGCATTTCTGGGCGCGTCCGCTTCCAGCAAAAATTCTTTTCTTCACCGCAGAAATCACCCAGGTTGTTGGCACGTTAATAGCGGTTTACGGCGTTTTCATGGAACCCCTCGGGTGGGCATTAGCTGGGCTTGTTTGGGGTTACGCGTTGCTTGCCTTCATGATAACTGACGTTTTGAAGATACATTTCTTCCGGTTGATGAAGCACACCGATATAGAATTGCATGCGAAATCCAAAGGATAAAAGGGCTAAGTCGCCAACATTTCCGCTAGCTCCAGCAGGCGCATGTCAAGCGGCTTCCTTGATTCACAGGACTTCTGAAGTTCTATGCTTGAGATGGCGCCGTTCTGCAGCCCAATCACCTTGTTTCCTTGTTCTTGGCATAGCAGTTCAACGGCTTTTTCGGCGAAAAGGCTTGCTAAAAGCCGGCTGCGTGCTGTGGGGCTTCCGCCTCGTTGCGCGTAGCCCAGAATGGTCAATCTGACTTCTGATCCTGTTTGCTTCTGGAGGTCTTTGGCGAGCGCTGAGGTGTCTCCGATGCCTTCAGCCGCGACGATTATCCCCGCTCTTTTTCCTTTACGCTTGTTTTCTTTCAGCACTTCGATGATTTGGTCCATTTTGCATTCTTGTTCAGGGACCAGAATTACTTCGGCGCCGACGCTGATTCCCACTTCCAAGGCGAGGAAGCCTCGTTTACGGCCCATGACTTCAACGATGAAGAGTCGTTCATGGGAGAGCGCCGTGTCTCTTATCTTGTCGATTTCTGTTACGCCCGTGTTCACTGCCGTGTCGAAGCCTATCGTTTCTGCCGTGCCAAAAACGTCGTTATCTATTGTGGCGGGAATTCCCACGATTAGCGTTTCGCTTTCTCTGCTTAGGTCTAAGGAGCCTCTGAACGAGCCGTCGCCGCCTATAACCACTAAGCCGTCCACGTTGTTTAGCGACAGGGTTTCAGCAGCCTTTTCCACGCCCGCCTCCTTCTCAAAACCTGGACAACGCAGCGTGTGAAGCATGGTTCCGCCCAACTGTATGATGCCGCCTACCGACCGCGGCGTCAACCGTTTAAAAGTGTTAGTTAAAAGTCCGTCCCAGCCTCTTTCAAAGCCTATTATTTCCCGTCCTTTTGAGTGGGCGATGCGCGTGACGGCTCGGATGGCAGCGTTCATTCCCGGCGCGTCTCCGCCTGGGGTTACAATACCGATAGTTTTCAACAACAACACCTGTTTGTTTTAAGCGTTCACAGAATTAAAACCTATCTAGCTTCCAAAACACATAAATCTTTTAGTATCGTCCTATGGGTTTTGTCGGGAGGTAGCTCAGCCTGGCAGAGCTCTCGAGCCCGTTGGCAACCCCGGCGGACGGAGACGCTGTAGAGGTCTACCCACGGTGGGCTTCATTCTAGCCTGCACAGGCCACAGATACCGAGCCGTCGCAGGTTCAAATCCTGCTCTCCCGACCATTCTTGTTTCTTTTTTAGTTGTAGAAGTGAAAAGTTGCTTAGCACAACTACTTCTTGTCGGGTTGTGTTGGGGTTTGTGTTTTGTTTTTTGGGTTTGGTTTGGGTTGCAGGTTGGTTGTGCGGTTAGTTGGTGGTTGAATGGTGTATTTGTAATGGGTTTAGCGGCTGTTGTGGATTCGATTGCTTGTGGAGGGGGTTGAGAGGCGGGCTCCGCGAAAGAAAATGGCCGCAAGATGTAGTTTCAATTTCTGCTTCTGATGATATTAGTTTCCAAAAGTCTTAATCTCATGGATGGTGGTATTGTTTGTTATGGAACGTGAGTCTCAGAGGAAATTGAAGCCTGTTGCGTTGTTGCGTGATGTGCGTAGATCTGTTTCGGAGATTCTCGGGAAGCCTTTTTCGGAGCGTATAGACCACCGACTATTCCAGCCCGATAAGAAAGCATTAGCCCTTTGGGCGATTGATTGTGCTGAGCACGTTCTTCCTTTGTTTGAGGAAAACTATCCTTGTGATAAGCGTCCGCGGAAAGCTCTTGAAACCCTTAAGGAGTGGATAGATACAGGCGTGTTTAAGATGTCTGTTATACGGAAGGCTTCACTTGATGCACATGCAGCAGCCAAAGATGCTAAAGAGGATTACGCGAAATATGCGGCTCATGCAGCAGGCCAAGCTGTAGCAACTGCGCATGTTCCTACTCACGCTTTAGGCAGTTCAGTATATGCTATCAGAGCTGTCGCGGCTTATTCTGGCAACGTAGATGAGGGCTTAATCAGAGAAAGAAGTTGGCAGTTGCAACGTCTACGAGATATAACAAAAAACTCTAATTAGGGTCTTACGCATTCCGCTTTTGGCCTGTACGGTCGCTTCGTTGTCCGCCTACGCTTGTGGTACTCGCACTCGTTAACGCGAGTCAGCAGCCAGCCTTTGTCTTGGTACTCACAACCGCAAGGCGCCCTAACCGTTTTAGGCGACGCGTCCTTCTTTTTCTTCGCCAATTCTTTAGCCATCCGTGTAATAATTCAAGATAAGCAAGCGTCTAAATAAGTTGTGGGTAGGGGTAGTCTTTCAACAAAAACTTGAATTCGGAATCTGAACGTTAAAAAGGGGCGCTTTGTATGTTACACATGTGAATTGATTTGTCCGAGAAAGTTTCTGAAAAAACTCCAATAAATATTGACGCAACACTTCATGCCGCCGATAAAGTGGCTGATTTATTGGATACAACTATTAAAGACCCGTTTGAACGGTATGTGGTAGCACGGTTAATCTCAATTTTGTACGAAGAAGCATGGAATTTTTCGTTAGACCCAGAATTTGAGGTCGAAGTTAGAAAACTAGCTAAGAGAAGCCAGAAAAAAATAGACGGTGATTGAGCCCCAAGTCTTTTTTTCAGGGTAGACCTGGTTTGTGTTCGGATGCTTTTCCAAATTCGGTTTTGAAAGATGGCTTAAATATAAGCGTGTTATAATTTAACTTGTGGGTATCCATGTCCGCTTCCTGTGAATACGTTGCTCGCAATTTTCTGCCACTCTATAGGGCTTTTGTGGCGAAAGAACTTGTTGAGAAGCACGGTTACACGCAGAAACAGGCAGCGGAAAGGCTGGGCACAACCCAACCCGCCATAAGCCAGTACTTATCCTCTAAGCGTGGGCGTAAAGGCGTTGCAAACTATGATGAGGTTGCGCCGTTAGTTAAAGAAGCAGCTGTTAAAGCGGCGGAAAGCGTAGTAAGAAAGAACATGAGCATAGAAGAGTTCAGTGAGTCTTTTTGCGATTTGTGCAAGGCGCTGCAGAAAACGGGGAAAATTTCCGTGTCCCGAGCACGGTTCCAGAAAAAATAGCGCCTTACTTGTTTTTGTCGGCGCTCAGTTCAGCGACAAGTTCTTTGGCTCGGTCCACGCGAATTTTCCGTTCCTTAACCATCCTTGCAGCCACCACGTTTATCAGGTCTCCAGTGGCGCCGGCTGCTACGGCGATGTTCCTAGCGTGGAGCGACATGTGACCGCGCTGGATGCCCTCATGAGCTAACGCGCGAAGCGCCGCGAGATTCTGAGCTAAACCAACCGCGGCTAATACTTCTGCAAATTCGTTGGCTGTTTTTACGCCGAGGATCTTTATGGCGATTTTCGCGATGGGGTGGGTTCGCACGGCGCCGCCTATCAAGCCTACAGCCATGGGCATTTCAATCATGCCCTCGAGGTCGCCGTTCTCGCTTTTCTCCCATGTGGAAAGCGACGTGTACTTTCCTTTCAGCGCGGCGTAGGCGTGCGCTCCCGCTTCTATGGCACGGTGGTCGTTGCCCGTGGCGAGGATGACGGCGATTATGCCGTTCATGGCGCCTTTGTTGTGCGTCGCAGCGCGGTAAGGGTCTGCGGCTGCGAAAGCCGAAGCGTTTACGATGCCGTCTACGACTTCTTCACCGCCTACGGCTTCCTTGGGCACGGTGCACCAGGCTCGGGCGAGGCGTTTGGTGGCGAGGTTGCTGATTATTCTGAGGTAAACCCTGCCGCCTGTGATGCGTTCTATCAGTGGCGCTACGGCTTCTGCCATGGTGTTGACGGCGTTGGCGCCCATGGCGTCGCGGCAATCCACATGCAGCTCCACGATAAGCATGGGTCCAACGGTGGTGCCGATTACTTTGGCGTCGAGGTCTTTGGCGCCGCCGCCCACCGAGGCTAACACTGGGTCTTGAGCGTTTGCTTCGTCTAGGATTTCCTGCTTGGTCGCTAAAACCTGTTGCTTAGCCGCTTCAGCGTCTGCGACGCCAACCACCTGTATCTGTCCTATCATAACGGGCGGCGTGCTACTGGTGTGGAAGCCTCCGCCTGCCCGCACCATTTTCGCGGCGTAGCTGGCTGCCGCCACAACCGACGGCTCTTCAATTGCCATGGGAATGAGGTAGTCGCGGTTGTTAATGAGGAAGTTGACGCCGATGCCCAGCGGCAGGGGGAACGCGCCTATCACATTTTCTATCATGCGGGCAGCCGCTTCCAAAGGCAACGAGCCAGTGTTCAGCAGCAACACGCAGTCTTCGTCGGATAAGTCTGCAAACTCTTTGACGAGTGCTAAGCGTTCTTTAGGGCTGAGCTTGTAGAAACCTGAGATTGAGGATGATTTGTTCATGGCTTACCACAGACCTGAACAAGGTGCCTTTCGCTTTTAAGTTTTAAGCAGTTTACAAATGCTTACTGCGGCATCGCAACCGCGTCAATACCCAAACGCTTGCTTATCTCCCTAGCCAACGTCACGCCATGACTAACCCGATAATTATCCGTAACCACCCGTTTAGGCTTACAACGCCTAACATACTCAATCAAACCATCAAAATCCGAATGATCACTCAACGCAACCAAATGCTCCCGCTCACCAATCTGCCTACACGGCGAATGAAACTCCCAACCACTCACACAAATACGCGAGCTGCCCAACAACCCAACACTCCTCCGTGCATTCATATGATAAAACGCCACACACGGCAAGTTCCCCTCCAACAACTCCTTACCTTCATTCTCAGTCGAAAGCGCCAAACAACCCAACTGCATCCCATGCGCCTCACAAACCTTAGAAACCCGAAGAACCCGCTCAGGCATAACAAACGGCACACACACGTCAGCCCGATGCAAAATCTGCATAACCTCCTGCAGCTTCCCATGATAACCAAAAACGTAGACCGTGCCCTTCCTCAGCCTCTTCTCAACCATAGAAACCAGAAGCTCACGAACATCAACATTAAATGCCCGCCTAAACGAAGGACTCCCGTAAGTCGCCTCCACCACAAGCGTATCACAATCCAACAAAGGCTCGGTACCGTCAACCCTGAAGTCCCCAGTATAAGCAACCCTGTTGCCCTCAGCGTCCTCCACCACCACCTGAGCCGCACCCAAAATATGATCCGCCTTGACAAGCGTAACCCGCTCGCCATCACACTCCACGGTCTCCCCATAATCCAAAACCTCCACCCCGCCATCATCAAGCGGCAACGAACCATTTACAACGCCAATAAGGTCACGAGTCGCAGCAGTCATCAAAACCCGCTGCCCGCTCCTCAAACTCCGCCTTAAACCACCCAAATGATCCGCATGCGCATGAGTAACCACACGCAAAGGTCGGTCCGCATCAAACGCGTCACAAGCCACAGAATCACCCAGCAAAACCGCACCCCGCTCACTCACTCCAGCCTTTCCAGACAAGTACTTCATCCTTCTAAGCCCTCCGCGAAGCAAGCCAGTCAATAAGCTGCTGCGGGTCTTCACATTCAACCGTGACCCTCAGCGGACCCAACGGAGACTCCGCCACTTCCTCACAGAAGGAAACGTGACCGGCAAACGCCACCTGCTTGTTTAAACAAAAAAGGATAGCATTTCCCCTTAAGCCTCCGAAAAGCACTTTTCTAGCGGCATCCCGAATGCGGTCCAAACTAAGCAAACGCCGAAACTTAACCAGCGCTTCACGCCCTTCCGCCTCAGCAACAAGCACGCTGCCCTTAAAGGACGGCTTAACCGCAATGGATACAGTCTCGAAAATGTTCGCCACCGCCCTCTCCACTTTCTCTTTATCCTCTGTGACGTTAACTTCAGTCTCAACTCGAACCGCTATCTTGCCCATTTCCTTTCGATTCTCCGAATAAACTTTTTCACGGCAGCTTTCGTATTATCTTTACTGTTCTCATTAATAATAAGATACTCAGCCAGGGCAATCACATCTCCCAAACCCACACCCAGCTCCCGCATATCCCGCTCATGAAAAAGCCCCCAACCATCTGGGTCGTCACTTCGCTGCCGCCGATAGATGCGATTAAACCTTGTTTCTGGCGAAGCGTACACCGCCATGAGCCTGAAATTAGGAAAACGCTTCTTAAACGCGTAAACTTCACTTAAGCTTCTCAAGCCGTCCACAATCACCTTCTCGCTGTCCTGCTGCTCTATTTTTGGAATGCATCGGTCAGCCACGACGCTGGCTCCGCCCGTCTTCCTCAACTCAAGCATCACCCGCCCAATGTTTTGGGGGTTAAGCTCCAACCGGCGCTTCTGCGTCTCCTCCCGTATCACATCACCCATAACAACCACGCCGTACCCCATCTCCACAGCGGTCTCCACCACCAGAGACTTACC
>CAZJBY010000039.1:0-18937 GCA_964544495.1 uncultured Candidatus Bathyarchaeia archaeon | reverse complement strand
AGCGTCCACTGAAACTAGTGAGGAAAACAGTATTTATCGTTAACTAATTAAAAATAAACATTACGCTGGCGTCTGACGTTCTACGGCAATGGCTTTCATTAAGGCGCTATAGTCTAATGTGAGCATTTAGACCATCGTCAGAACTATTAAGCACTGGTTCTCCCCTGAAGTTTAATCTATATATAGAGGGGGTATGAGCTTTTCCAAGCGCTAGAGCAAGATTAGCTTTCACACGCTTGTTCTCTTAAGCGCCACCATGCACCCCGCGAAAAAGGCTAAACCAAAGCCAAGAAGCGCCAGAAACGACGGCCAAGGAAACGGCTGCCCCAAAGCCGCTGCCCGCAAGGTTTCGCTTGAATGTGTAAGAGGTAAAGCGTACAAGACAGCCTTCACTGGTTCAGGCAGTTGGCTTAAAGAAAAGAAAGTGCCGCTGAGAAACGTCATCGGCAAAATCACCAAAGTGCTGAACGTGCCCATATCCTGATGCGACTTAGCCACCAGTCCCACGAGCACTCCGAGGAACGAGAAGACAAAGCAGGAACTAACCAAGACCAACACAAAAAGCGGACTAACCACTAACGCAGGCGAAATGATAACCCCTACAGCCAACAAAGCCACAGAGGCAATTAGACCGCGTACCACACCAATCAAGGTTTTCCCTACCGCCAACGAAAAAAGACTGACAGGCGATAACAAGTACTCCTCAAAACACTTGTAGAAAATACGATCCACATGCAGCTTCATTCCAGCACCATTAAAACTTCCTGTCATAGCCGTAAGCGCAATTATACCCGGAATAACGAAATCAAGATAACTGTAACTTCCAAAACTGATCCCGCGTCCCAAACCAAAACCGAAAGCAACAAGATAAAGAATAGGACTAACAATGCTGGTGGCAAGCGTCCGAACCCAGTGACGCCTCAAAAACCGCAGATCCACCCACAAAACCGAGTAAATATCACCCAACACGCTAACCATTCACTCGTCACCCACTTTCCGCCCAGTCTCTTCCACAAAAACATCCTCAAGATTCGACTCCCGAATAATTATAGTCTTCACTTCAGGAGGCAAGCTCTGAACGTAACGTGTCGCCGCTGCCCTGTCAGCAAAATACTGATAGCGAGTTTCCTTGTTGTTCACCATAGTCTCCACAGTCACCAAACCCAACTTTTGCCGCAGCTCCAAAGGCTCACCCAGAGCAATCAAACGCCCCTGATGAATAATCCCCACACGCTGACAAAGCGCCTCGGCCTCCTCAATATAATGCGTAGTAAGAAAAATCGTAGTGCCATCAAGATTCAAACGACGTATCAACTCCCACAAACGACGACGAGTCTGCGCATCCAACCCAACCGTTGGCTCATCAAGAAACAGCACCTTAGGCTGATGCATCAGAGAACTAACAATCGACACGCGCTTCTTCATCCCCCCAGAAAGCTCATCAACAATCCGATTAGCCTGCTCAGTAAGCCCCACATAATCAAGCAACTCATCAATTCGGCGCTTGCGCTCAGACCTCCCCAGATGACGCAAACGAGCACGAAACTCCATGTTCTCCCGCACAGTCAAATCACGATCCAAACTCAAATGCTGCTGCACCACACCAATCACCTTCTTCACCTTATCAGGCTCCTTCACCACATCAAAACCGCTCACCCACGCGTTACCAGAAGTCGGCTTGGTCAAAGTGGTCAACACACGAATAGTAGTAGTCTTCCCTGCCCCATTAGGCCCCAAGAAACCAAACACTTCACCCGCATGCACTCCAAGATCTAAACTTTCAATCGCTGACACGTCACCATACCTTTTAGCCAACTTCTCAGTTTCTATTACCTCTTCCAATTCCCCCAGCCTCCAACGCTTGGCTCACCCTCACAGGAAAGGTCTGAGCTCCGAAGCACATCTATTATACTCCAATAATCCTTTATATCATAATACTGACAGCGACCACAAGTTCAAGGATGAAAACTGCTTGAAAAAAATAAAATTCGGTGTTTTCCTTCCTTCATACGCCCTCGCATTCGAAAAGAAAGGAACCTCACCGCCTTTCGACCGCATCAAAAACCTAGTTCTGGAATGCGAACAGTTAGGATACGACTCCATATGGCTAGACGACCATCTAACCTTCGGAAAACACCCCGTCTTTGAATGCTGGACAACCCTCTCAGCGCTATCTGCAGTAACCACAAAGATAAGACTAGGCACCATGGTACTCTGCAACTCCTTCAGAAACCCAGCATTACTCGCCAAAATGACCGCTACACTCGACATCATATCAAACGGCAGACTAGAATTCGGCATCGGCGCAGGAGTGGCAAAAGAAGAACACACCGCCTACGGAATCCCCTTCCCCAAACCACCCAACAGAATAGGCAAAATGAAAGAAGCCGTGGAAATAATAAAAAAACTGTGGACCGAAGAAAAAACAAGCTACCAAGGCAAATTCTACACAATAAACGAAGCCACATGCGAGCCAAAACCCTTGCAGAAGCCGCATCCGCCCATAACAATCGGAGGCAGCGGAGAAAAACTCACCTTAAAAGTCACGGCGCAACACGCAGACCGTTATGATTTGGGACACGTGCCCACCTTGAAACTGTACAAGCACAAACTGGACCTTTTGAAAAAACACTGCAAAGCCGTAGGCAGAGACTTCCACGAAATAGAGAAGTCCTGCTGGTCTGGTGGCCAGATATTTATTGCCCGAAACCGAAAAGAGCTGGACGAAAAACTTGTGCAGTGGAAGCCGAAAAACGTTTCCGCGAAAGATTTTAAGAGACTTAATCTCGTAGGCACTCCTGCCTTGTGCAGAAGGAAAATACGGCAGTACAAGAATTTGGGCGTAACGTACTTCATGCTGTTTTTCGGAGACCTCCCAGACATGAGAGGCTTGAGACTTTATGCTGAGACAGTTGTTAAAACGCTAAAGTAGCTGTCGTATGGTTCTCGCTTGACCACTTTTGCCCCGTGGCAATCTTGAGTGGTCTCCTTTCGCTGAGATTTCTTGCTCTGTTTTCATTCGTTTTCACAATGGCGGTTTGCGTTTCTTATCAGGTGATTTTATGTTAAGCAAATGATAGCCTGAGCGGAGTTTATTTTCTGAACTCCATGACAAATATCTTTTTATTAAACATACAACTTACCTTCTCACAGTTATTTTTCCAAAACAAGGTGAAACAAATGTCAGAAGTTCAAAAACCAGAAACTGGATTACCCGTATTAGGTCAAAAAGCTCCCGACTTTGAGGCAGTAACAACACAAGGAACATTGCGGCTCTCAGATTACAAAGGCACATGGCTTATACTGTTCTCTCACCCCGCCGACTTCACCCCAGTCTGCACCACCGAATTCATAGCGTTTTCCAAAATCTACGATGAACTGAAGAAACGAAATGTGGAACTGCTAGGCTTAAGCGTTGACAGCGTGTCCTCCCACATAGCTTGGATAAACAACGTCGAGGAAAAAATGGGAGTCAAACTCACATTTCCCATAATCGCAGACTTAAACAAGGAAGTAGCCCATAAATTTGGGATGATTCATCCTGAACAGAGCAAAACTGAGACCGTTCGATGCACATTTGTTATAGACCCAGAAAGCAAGATAAGAGCCATGATTTATTATCCGCTGACTACAGGCAGAAACATGAGCGAGATACTGCGGCTGGTAGATGCCCTGCAAACAACAGACAAGCACAAAGTGGCTACCCCCGCAAACTGGAAACCAGGCGACCCGGTTGTCGTGCCTCCACCTGCCACAGTTGAGCAGGCAGAGGAAAGACTAAAAGAAGGCTATGACTGCAAGGACTGGTACCTCTGCACCAAGAAACTCCCCGAGAGCTGATAACATGCCCTGCGTGTCACCAGACGGAAAACCCACCTCAAGCGGAATGGCAACACTGAAATCGCTGAAAGACGGCGCGTTAACTCCAGAAGAAGTCGCAGGAAAAACAGGTCAACCTATGTTCCGAGTTAGAAGCGGCCTCCGCGAACTCAAAAACGCAGGGTTCGTAGAGGAAACAGACGGCAAATACGTGCTCTCTAAAAATGGGGAAACAGCAATTCAGTGAGACTCAAGAGCCAACAACTATCTTCTATTTTTTAGCTTAAATAATATCTAAATACACGTAACAATCATTTGAAGGATTGATAGAATTGGGAAATACCAAGGCGGAAATGTTCAACCGCAAAGCTTCAAGCTCAAAAAGCAAACCCGACGAAGTGCTGAAAGCCCTAGAACTGCGAAACGGGCAAACGGTCGCTGACATCGGGTCCGGCGGAGGCTACTTCGCGTTGCGGTTCGCCGGAATCGTCGGGTCAGGGGGTCATGTGTTTGCTGTTGACGTTAATCAGGATTTTTTGGATTTCATTCAAAACAGCGCCAAAGAAAAAGGCTTAAGCAACGTTGAGACGGTTCTCGCCGCAAAAGACGCCGCGTCGCTGCCTGAGAACAGCTTGAATTTAATCTTCATACGCAACGTGAGCCATCACCTACCTGATAGACCTGAATATTTTAGAAAGCTGAAGGCTGCCCTTAAGCCGGAGGGAAGAATCGCCATAGTCGAGTACAGGGGCGGCGGCTTCAGTTTTCACGGATTATTCGGTCATTACGTACCCAAAGAAACGATAATAAAAGAAATGGAACAAGCTGAGTATCAACTGGAGAAAGATTTGGATTTCCTGCCCGAACAGTCCTTCACAGTTTTCCACGTGAAGCCCACTTAGCCGGTTAGCTCCTCGACTTCCTTCTTGCCTTCCTCCAACTCTTTCTCCTGTTCCTTATCGTTTTTCAACAGCAGAGTTTGGAATTCGCCTACGTGCGTTTTCTCTTCCTTTGCTATGTCCAGCAGAATCGTCTTGATGTTTGCATCTTCAGTGAGAGCTGCCATCTGCTCGTAAAGGTTTATGGCATCCAACTCAGCAATCACGGCGGCTCTCAGGATTTCCTTATTCAGGTTTTCTTTCTTTATTTTCTCAAGGTTTATAGGAATTTTTGATAACAATTTTTTCACCTCTTTTCTCTAATCTTAACGGTATTGCTTAACTTAAACACTTATTCTCCAGAAATTGAACTGTAAATTTTCTCCCAAACGCGTTCTATTTTTTTGGCAACAACTTCTTGGGGGAAGCACTCTATGATTGTTTTTCCGTTAACCATGGCTTCTGTGACTTTTGGGCTAAAAGGAATCTTGCCGACAACTTCTACGTTGTTTTCTCTGCAAAAGCCCACGATTTTCTCGGTGTTATCCACGTTTATGTCGTACATGTTTACGCAGACAAGCGGCATAACGCTGAAATGTTCCAGCAGCTGCAGCGCCCTTTGAAGGTCATGTATTCCCGACATGGTCGGCTCAGTAACCACCAAACCAGCATCTACGCCTGTCACGGAAGCTATAACGGGGCAGCCGATTCCAGGTGGGCCATCTATTATGATGAGGCTACTGTTTTCTCGTTTAGCTATGTTCTTGGCGTTCTGCCTGACCAAAGTGACAAGCTTGCCCGAGTTTCCCTCGCTCGGGTTAAGCAAGGCGTGCGTCATAAAACCATACTTCGTCTTTGAAATGTAAGCGTATCCAGAGTTTCTTTCGGTCAACGTTATTGCATTCATGGGGCAAACCACGGTGCAGACGCCGCATCCTTCACAGCTAATAGGGTCAACTCCCAGATTTCGGGGTATGGCGCCGAATCTACACTTTTTTCTGCATAGCCCCCATTCAAAACACTTTGTCTCGTCAATGACCGCGATTTTTGAGCCGCTAAACTCTTGCGTTTCAATGATTTCAGGATGCAAAAGCATGTGCAGGTCTGGCGCGTCAACATCGCAATCGGCGACAACAGCGTTTTTCGCTAATACAGCGAAGGAGGCAGTTAACGTTGTTTTGCCCGTGCCGCCCTTTCCGCTTAAGATGGCAAGCTGCTTCATTTCTTGGCAAGCTCCCTCACGGTTTCAAAAAGAGCTTGAAACTTTTGTTTCCATTCAGGCATTTCCTTGCTGAAGGCTATGCCCCGCGAATAGAGCTCGGCTATTCGTTTATCGTATGGAATTTCAAGCAGTATCGGAATTTTATTTTCTCTGCAGAACTGGTAAACTTTTTTGTCGCCTACACCTGCACGGTTAACCACTACGCCGCAGGGAATTTTCATGTTTTCCAAGACTTGAACGATTATCTTCAGGTCATGAAGCCCAAAAGGTGTCGGCTCTGTTACGAGAACACAAAAATCACTGCCTTTTACGGTTTGTATGACCGGACAGGATGTGCCAGGCGGCGAATCAAGAATCACGTTTTTGCCCTTTTTCATTTGCCGTTTGACCTCAGCTATGACGGGAACAGCCATTGGTCTTTGCACATCAAGCTCACCATACACTAACTCCACATCACCAGCAACGCCACGCTTCAATGTTCCAATCCTATACGGTTCCTCGCTGATTGCCTCCGCAGGGCAGACTATCATGCAGCCGCCGCAACTGTGGCACAAATCAGGAAAAACCAGAACTTCATTTGAGCCTACAAAAAGGGCGTTGTACTGGCAGAAATCAGCGCATTTCCCGCAGCGATTACACAACTTATCGTTAACGACTGGAACCGAGACGGCGACTGTTTGGGTCAGGCTTATCCTAGGTTTCAGAAAAAGGTAGGCGTTTGGCTCTTCAACGTCGCAGTCGAGAAGCTGAACGTTGCCCACTGAAAGCGCCATGTTCACGGCTACTGATGTTTTTCCAGTTCCGCCTTTTCCACTGGCAACCGCCACAATCATCCGCACACCTCAAAAACCGTAAAAACGTTGGAAACCTCGGCTATAGTTCTAAACGACCGCGCTGTTTCTCGTACTCGGCAATAGCCTTTCGCAGCGTCTTTATCGACAGCGTAGTGCAGTCAAGCTTTGACTTGGGCAACCCCTCAAGCTCCTTCAATATGTCGTTTCCAGTTAGCTTTTTTGCCTGATCAATCGTTTTGCCTTTCAAAAGCGTAGTCATAGCTGACGCTGAAGAGGCAGAGCCTGGGCAACCCAAATAGTAGAATCGCGCGTCTTCTATCGTGTTTTTTTCGTTGATCTTCAAGTACAGCTTTATGAGGTCGCCGCATGAGCCGAGAAAAGTGGTGACCACGGTGGGGTTCTCTAGTTTTCCTACGTTAACGTTGTTCACGTAAAACTTGATGGCTTTGCTGGAGTAGCCTGACTCAACCATCAGTTTCAGTTCTTCTTTCGAAAGTTTCCTTGACGTTTTTTCACCCCCTCAGAGCCGCGTCCACGTTAATGGTGATGGGCATGCTGGCAGCCTTCGGTAAGCTCCTGAAGCTTATCCTCCTTGTAAGCTGTGACAACTTCGCCAACCGTTTTCGCGTTGGCTTTCAGCACCGCAACGCCTCCGTTTTGAAACGTGTTTAAACCTCTTGGACCCATGCCGTAGACTATTATCGCGTTTGGCTGTAATCCTAAAATGTGGTCATGAGTGTACCCCATTCCTCCAGCGTGCTCGCCGACGTTTGGAACGGTCTTGACATTTGTGATTTCTCCGTTGTCGTTTAGATCTACAACAGCGAAGTAGGGTGCTCTTCCGAAGTGTTCAGCTAAATTAGCTTTCAAGCCTTCTTGGCTCGCGGCAGGAACTATTATTCTGTCTGGCAATCATTCACCTCCCGTTCTCCATCTCTCTGTCTCAAGTTTCCTAAGGTCTCCATACTCCTCGACCGCCGCCTCTACCGCCCATGCCAAAATGACCGCCAACAGTGGGTGCACCAGTTGTGCTTAACTGTCCCCTCTTGAACTTCTCAACAGCCCCTCTGACGGTGCCAACAGCTCCTGTCACAATTTCGATGCCCGCGGCAGACAGCGCTTGAAAAGCCTTCGGTCCAACGTTCCCTGTTATAAGTAGTTTCACGCCTTTGTTTGCGATTATCTGTGCGGCTTGGATTCCCGCGCCGCCTGAAACACCTGCAGCTGTGTTCGGAATGGCTTCAAACTGCATTGTTTCAGAATCTACAATTGCAAAGTAGGAGCATCTGCCGAATCTGGGGTCTATCTGCGTGTCTAAGCTGGCGGCAGTTGCGGTTACACATATTTTCATTTAATTTTTTTCTCCTTGGTTTGTTTCTGCTTGATTCTTGGTTAGCCTCATGATCTTGTGAAAAATAGTTTAATACATAAACCATATTAATATCTTATGTTTAGAAAATAAACTAATAACAGTTCGGCGCGCGTTATTAATCATTGGATTTGGGCTTTTGGGTTTTCCGCTTTATAGTTCCAAGTTTTGGTTACCACTTCTCAATCACGATTCTTGCCTACCCCTGTATTTTTTTACACAGGATAGATGGGCTTTTTCTGCTCACCAAACACGGGAGGACCTTTATTCGCTTCCAACCGGAGAATGCGAACGCTGACGGCGTCCACAAGTTCTTTTCTGCAGGAATCTGCCGCCAAATGTCGGTTACACTTTTTTATGTCATCTATGCTTTGGGCTAGTTCATCGTCGCATATTACGTCTCTTATCCAATTCTGAAAGTCTCCCCGCTCAAAATGGAAAACTATTGCGTCGGAACACACGTATTGAAGTGCATCAGCAAATTCCTCCAAGCTGTGCGCGCTTACTCCGCAATAATCTCCAATGGTAGTGTAGAAATGAAAACCCTGAGCATGCGGTACAACACGCAAAGGGTCTTTAGTTTTATTATTGTTCTTAGTCATGCATGTAATCCTTGCTAGTTTTTAGCGCGGGTACGGAAAGAAGGCGCTATTCTTCTACTGCTATAGCACCAGTAGGACACGAAGTCACACAGGTCATGCAGAAGCTGCAGGCTTCGGCTCTAACGGGCACGGATTTCTCTGAGTCTGGATAACTGGAAGATCTTAAAGCTCAAAGACTACAGCTGGACAGTTGTCAACGCATGTCCCACATCTCTTGCACTTAGTCCAGTCAACCGTAACTTTCGACATTACAGTTATTCTTCCGCTCTACGCGAAGCTCATTCTTCGCGAACTAGATCAAGTGGTTTTGCTGCTTCTTTTTTCGAAATTTTCTTGATTTCAGCCATGTCAGTGAAGCAATCACAATTTTCAGAAACTTCGGTTTCTTCTAGAACGAGATGTATTTCGCCATTGGGAGAGTCAACCCTGTGAACCCTTCATTTTTTCATAACGCCTCTCCTGCCCCTCGAATGCGTAACGCGCAATAGTAGTTTAATACATAAACCTTATTAATACTTTCCGTTTATAAACTAAACTGAGGCGTTAACTGTTTGGATGATATCGACCGAAAAATAATCTCACAGCTTCAGCAGAACGGAAGAACAACACTGCAAGACTTAGCCAAAACCATCGGCTACACAAGCATGGGAACCAAGAAAAGGCTGGAAAAACTCCTGAAAAACGACACCATCAAAGTCGCAGCCCTAATCAACCCAAATGCGCTCAAACTTCACCCAGCCATCGTGATGCTGGAAATGGAAAGCGCTGAAGCAATGCAAAACCTGATTGAACGATTCCAAGACTGCCCGCGTGTGGTTCAGATTTTTAAAACCATAGGCGGCTACAACCTGATTGCTCTCGTGGTGGCGGAAACTCAGGAAACCCTTGAGAGCATATCAACGGAGAAGTGCTCGCTGAGATGCAGCAAGGGAATACGCAGGTCCGAGTTCTACCCCATAAGCGACACGTACTTCTCCTCGTTCCTGCAAATAAGAGAAAATTTGGCGCACAAAGAGAAAACTGTCACCCCCTGTAGCGTGGACTGCGTTCCGTGCAACCGTTATGAGAACCAGAAATGCGTGGGCTGCCCAACAACCAGCCACTACAAAGGCACGCTCTAGAGGCGCGTCAGTATGGATGCGACAAGAGACAAGCCAATTAAGCCTAAGGAAGCTGATGCCGCAGAGATAATAAGCCTAGTAGATAACTCCGTGGATTTCCTTTCCACAATTGACAAAAAAGAAGCCCAGTCTCTCAGGCAATGGACGCGGGAACGTTACAGTGGCGAGTGGGCTAGAATTCACACACAGATGCCCGTTGCTGAACATGGCTTTTCGATGCTTGTCCGAGTTTTCCGCGAAGGCAGGGCAAACAGCATTCTGTTTGACACAGGCGGCAGCCCTGAAACAATCCTCGAGAACACGAAAAGGATGGGAATAGACCTAAAAAAAGTGGACTGCATCGCTCTATCTCACGGGCACTATGACCATTTCGGAGGTCTTCTATCCGCGGTGAAAACCGTTAACAAGGTTGGCTTGCCAGTAATCGTGCATGAGAACATGTTCGGGCTCAGAGGATCAAAAAGGTCGAACGGAACAATACGGGAACATAATAAGTTCCCAGCAGAAGCACAGTTGAGCCCAGCCAAAATTGTCCGCACGAAGCAGCCTTCGCTAATAGCTGACAACATGGTTTGCGTGACAGGTGAAATCCCCCGAAAAACAAGCTATGAAAAAGGGTTTGCTCAGCAAATGGCGTTCGTGGATAGCAAGTGGCAGCCTGACCCGTGGATCATAGATGACCGTGCCCTAGCGATCAGCGTCAAAGGAAAAGGCTTGGTGGTTCTTTCGGGCTGTGCCCATGCAGGCATAATCAACACGGTATCCTACGCCCAGGAGATTACGGGAGCCGCAAAGGTTTACGCCGTTCTGGGCGGTTTTCACTTGGCCGGAAAAGGCTTTGAGAACAGAATTGCGCAGACCGTTGAAGCGCTCAAGCGGATAAAACCGAAGTTGCTTGTGCCTTCACATTGTACGGGTTGGAGAGCCATGTGCGCCCTAGCTAAAGAGTTGCCTGAGGCTTTCGTATGGAACAGCGTTGGAAACCTCTACAGAATCTGAGGAACCCGCTGAGCCGAGCCGTTTGCTTGCTTTTTTACGAAGGGTTAAATAGCATTTTCCTAGCAGTTCACTGGAGGTTAACATGTTGAAACAGAAGGGGCCTTTGTACATTTTGCCTTGGCGATGCACTTTCGCGTGCGACAGCAACTGTGTACATTGTGTTTCGGCGTGTAAGCCGCCTTTTCCTGATGAATTAGACACTGCAGGCGCCATGCGGCTTGTAGACCATGTGCGCGATTTTGGGTCAACGTTCTTTGGTGTAAGCGGCGGCGAACCATTATTGCGGAAAGACCTCTTCGACATAATAGGGTACGCCAGAAAAACGGGCTTGAAAGCCAGCATCATAACGGATGGGCACCTTATGGACGACAAGGCCTTTGCGAACATTGTTAAGAACGAAGTTAAGGTGTCCGTGAGCATTGACGGCGCAGAAGCAACGAATGACCTGATTCGCGGGAAAGGTTCGCATGCGAAGGCGGTTTCTGCGATTGGGCGGCTTTCAGGCGCAGGACTGCTGAATTGTCTGGTTTACACGTTTGCCAATATCGACGGAGGAACAAACGTTACTGAGGAGGATTTCACGCATGTGCTTGACTTGGCTGAGCGGCACGGAGCGCGGTGGGTGATTTATCATGGTTTTATTCCGTACAGCCGAGACAAAAACAGCCTTAAAGCAGACCCGTCGCCGCAGCAGTACGAGTGGGCTTTCAACAAGCTATACGATTTACAGGCAAAGTACAAGAGGAAGCCAGAAATCAACGTCTACTGCCCCTTCTTCGCTCGCGTGGCTAAGCAGCGGGGGCTGCCCGATTTCGATAAGTGGTTTAATCATTTCTTCTTGGGCAGGTGCTTCTTCGGCAAGTTCATGAGCATAGCGGAAAACGGCGACGCCATACCCTGCAGCTTCAACGACTTGTACAGGTTCGGAAACGCCAAAGAAAAATCCATTAAAGAGATTTGGGATGAGCTTCAAGCTTCTGAGTTCTTCTCAAAAGTTAGAGACAAAAGCAACCTGAAGGGCAAGTGCGGAGTCTGCGAGTACCGTGAGATATGCGGCGGATGCCGTACTGCGGCGGAGTTCTACACTGGCGACGTGTTCGGTTCTGACCCGAGATGCGCTTATGTTCCTAAGGTCTTGCGTGAGCAGTAGTCCAGCCTCATAGTATAGTGACTTTGGCTTCAGAGATCTGTTCATTGGCTTTCAAAGCTTGAACAAGAGCGTTTATCACTTGGGCGTCTGCTCTCGCCACGATGATCTCGACGCAGTAGCCTTCTTGGATGTGCGTGTGGAGAAACGTTATGACTGCGGGACCAAAATTGTGTTGGACATCTGTTATTTGGCTTCTTTTGGCTTCTCGCCGGTAAACAATGGTTATGATGGCTGTTATTCTTCCTTGGAGTTCGCTTAGGCGTCTGCTTTCAGACATGTACGCCCTTAAGGCTTGGCGGATTATTTCGGATCTGTTCGCGAAGCCTTGTTCTTTTATGTAGCGGTCAACTTTTTCCAGCAGGGTTTTCGGGATTGAAAGACTTACAATGCTCATGGTTATTAAGAAAGCTTCTTTCAACATATAAAGATTTATTAAAATTTACGGAAGAATTAATAAACATGTTCGGGCTTTAGAAACGTCACATGATCACCTGGATACTGGGTTTAGCAAGCGTAATCGCCATCAGCGCAATCTCCCTAATGGGCGTACTAGTTTTATGGTTAAAGGATAAGCAGCTTGAAAAAATTCTCCTTTACCTGGTCAGTTTCTCTGTGGGTGGACTCTTCGGAGACGCGTTCATTCACCTTATTCCTCAGGCGATAGAAGAAGGCGGTTTCGGAACTTCTGTGTCCCTGCTGATCCTTATAGGTATCCTTTCTTCTTTCGTTATAGAGAAGTTCCTGCAGTGGAGGCACTGTCACATACCAACCTCAAGTGAGCATCCGCATTCTTTCGCGTACATGAATCTTTTTGGAGATGCGGTGCACAACCTCATAGACGGACTGATAGTCGGCGGCAGCTACTTGGTGAGTATTTCTATAGGCATATCCACGACGCTTGCGGTTGTCTTCCACGAGATTCCTCAGGAACTCGGAGACTTCGGCGTCCTAATTCACGGCGGCTTCAACAAGAGAAAAGCGGTTTGGTTCAATTTCTTGACGGCGTTAACAGCAGTCATCGGTGCTGTCATAGCATTCGTTGTGGGCACTACGCTAGGCGGCTTTATTCCACTGTTGATTCCTTTTGCGGCGGGCAACTTCATCTATATTGCCGGGTCAGACTTAATTCCTGAACTTCGCAAAGACGAGCCTGATCTGAAAAAAGCAACGTTGCAGGTGGTGTCCATTACTCTTGGTGTTGCTGTAATGCTGTTGGTTCTGCTACTAGAGTAACGCAGGCGTGCGCGTTTTGTTCGGAATCTGTTTTGTTTAGTTTTTATTAAGATTTAAGATTCATATAAATTAAAAAGTTCCACACACATATTCTAAAACCATGTCAGGCGCAATAGTAATTTTCGCCGTAGTTTTCCTAGTTCTTTTCGGCGTTACTTTAGGATTTCCCGCTTTACCCCCGGGAAACATAATAGCTGATCTTCTGGGAAATACAGAAACAGTTTTGCCAATCGTAGAAATTCCAGTTGTGACTCTTATCAATGGCATAATAAACGGGCTGTTTTGGGGAGCCATTGCCGCAGTAATATACAGTTTGATCCATCGCGGCTCAGAGCCGGAACCCCTTTCACCGATGCCCGCGCCTCCTCGTTTGCCCACTCCGATACCCGAGACAATGCCGCGGGAACCGAGCGTGAAAAGGCAGCGCCCTACGGTTAACAAAAGAAAAACGCAGGTTCCTTTGGATAAAGACGTTGAGGAAATTGAGGGCATAGGACCCACGTATGGCAACAGGCTTCGAAACGCTGGGGTCGCAACCGTCAAGGACCTGTTGAAAGTGGGAGCCACTAGAACTGGGCGCCGCTCTTTAGCCTATAAGGTTGGCGTAGCTCCGGCGGAGTTGCTTAAATGGGTTTATCGAGCAGACTTCTTCCGCGTAAGGGGGATAGGAACACAATACTCCAGTCTTTTGGAGTCTGCTGGAGTGAACACAGTGGCGGATCTCTCAATGAGAAACTCAGTGGATCTCTATGAGAGGCTGAGGGAAATCAACGTGAAAAAGAAGTTGGTCAGGCGTACACCTCCTGCTAAAACGGTTGAACGCTGGGTGAGGAGCGCGAAGGGTCTTAAACGTGTAGTTGAGTACTGACCTTACTTTATGCTGTGGCGATGCTTTGTTCCTTCACCAGAGTGGAGATACAGCCCCAAATTTTGCAGAAAAAGTAAGAAATAAGCAGTAAAAGCGCCGGGAGAGGGATTTGAACCCTCGCGGCCCCGAGAGGCCACAAGCTGCTTGGTGCTTATGTGCATCTCCAGGCTTGCTCCCTACCTGGCTAGGAGACCCCGGCAACGGCGGCAGTCACACTTCTTCAGCAAAGGTGTTTGCCGCAGTTTGTTAGTAGAGTGTAAAGTCTCAGCTATTTGTGTTTTCTGCAAGCACGCCTTGAAAGTTTATTATATTAGGTGACAGGCTCAAAAAGTGAGGAAGGATACGCTTTGAAGGGTCCAGAAAGCGCTCAAGAGAAATGGCGGAATGCGGCTCAGGCTCGAAAGCCCGTCGCGTGGGTAGACGCTATTCTTCCTTTTAACATCGCGTTTGGACCTGTTGGAACGTTGATTCAGCTTTTGATACTCGACCTCCATGGAACAGTAATTGATGTGGCTTTAGCTATTACGTTGTTCAACGCTGTAGGGGTGCCCGCCGCAGTGCTGTGGGGGTTTGTCACAGACCGCTTCTACCGCAGGAAGCCGATTTTAATCGTAAGCTACTTGGCAACGGCTGCGATTCTGGTTTCGTTTCTGTTCGCCAATACGGGATATCTTGTCTCGTTGCTGTACGCGGCGTTTTCGGTTGCCACTAGCGCTTCGACGACGCCTCTGAACTTGCTGATTATGGAGACGGAGCGTAAGCAGAAGTGAGCAACCGCGTTTGCACGTTTCTCCATGGTCACGAGTATCGGGCAGACGGTGGGGTTGATTCTCAGCGTGTGTTGGGGCTTTTTCTTTTCTTTGACTTACCTCTTGATTCCGTTGGCGTTGCTGTCCGTTGTCTCTGCGGCTTTATCCATGTTGATGATTAAGGAGCCCAGCGTGGTGTTTGAGCGGCAGGCGATAGCGCTGAACAAGCCTAGCTTCTTCCACAGGATTCTCGCTGTGCCCGTCTTCTTCCTTCGGGTTCCGCGTTTGAATGATTTCAAGAGGGTTTTCAGGAACTTCAAGTACGAGTTGACGAGGCAGGTGCCCATCCTGTACTTTTCGATTTTCATGTTTTATTTGGCGTCAGGGATTTTTAACACGTCCCTCGTGCCTTCTCTGCGGGCGAATAACATGTCTAGCTTCCTGATTTTTCTGGTCACGACGGTGGCGATGGTTGTTCAGATAATTTCGTTCAGGTACGCGGGTCCTTACACTGAACGGAAGTTGCCTGTGAAGGCTGCGGTCGGCGGGCTGGTGCTCAGGTCGTTAGGCTACGGGTTTTTGGGCGTGTCGCTGTACCTGGTTTCAGGAGTACTGTTTTTGGCTCCTGTCTTGATTTTGTACCCCTTGGCAGCTGGATTCGCCTACTCAGTTTACTACACGGCGTCAAACACTATGGTTTTCAACACGCTTCGCGGCGGAAGACAGGGTTCATCCCTTGGAGTTTACAGCGCGCTGGTGGGTGTCGCAACATTGCTGGGTTCGCTGTTTTCAGGGTTTACTTCGTTTTTTCTCGGTTATTCCACGACGTTCATCATAGCTGCTGTGTGTTTGGGATTTTCTGCATGGCTTGCCTCGTTACTGAAGCATATCCGGTCAAGCGTTGACGTGCCGAACTGAATGGGTCAGTGTTTCTCAGCCATGAGCACGCGGTAGCCGCTTTTTCGGGCGAGAACTTGGCAGTTGCCGAACGCTTGGTTGAAAACGGGCGGTAACGTTTTTGCGCCGATTTTGGAGCGGACAACCATGTGGAAAGACGCGTTTTCTGCCATGACCGTTGGCGCTTGGGTTATTATGGCTTTTACGGTTTCCATGCCTGCGCTCACCGGTGGGTTCGAGAGGACACAGTTAAACATTGAATCCTTAACTGGCTCGTACAGGTAGCCGCATCGGACCTCAGCGTTGTGTACCTTGTTTTTTCGGGTGTTTTTTCTGGCAAGGCGGACGGCCCGCGCGTTCACATCCATCATTATCACGTGCAGCCGTGGGTCGGAGGCGGCAGCTGCTATGCCTACGGCGCCGTATCCGCAGCCCACGTCTAGAACGGTGCCTTTTTCGGGCAGAGTCATCGCTTCGATGAGTAGTCTGGTTCCTAAGTCGACTCGTTTTTTGGAGAAAACGCTTGAGGCGGTTAGGAACTCGAATGTTTTGCCTCTTAGGGTTGTGCGGATTATGCCGAGTTTGGCGGGTGACTTGGGAAGCGCCGCAAAATAGTGTTCCTCGCCGTTGTTTCGCTTCTGGGTCATTTCACGTTACCGCTTTTCCAAACCTTCGGATAGGTGCCTCGGGGCATCACGACCCGCTGGAGCGTAGCCACAGTTCCATGCTTCAGGTTCAAAATTTCTTCCGTTGAAACGAGCGCCGTTGCCAGAGCCACTGCTTCTCCTTTCAGGGTTAAAACCGCGGTCATCGCGTCTTTTTTGATGCCTGTTTCAGCCGCTAAGATGCCGGGGGCGGTTAGGTTTGCTCCGTGGCATACCGCGTCTACGGCTGAGTCTCTGACCACGATTTTTGGGACCAGTGCCAGCGCGGTTTCCATGGGTTGGATGATTTTGTGCAGGATCGCAGGGTCTTTCTGTTCTTCCCATTCTCCGAACCAGTATGCGACGTCGTGCAGGCGCGCTGAGTCCTTGTTTTCGGTGAAGGGTCCTGCGCGTGTTCTGCGGAGTTCTTGCATGTGGGCGCCGACGCCGAGGATTTCTCCTATGTCGTGGCAGAGTTTGCGTATGTAGGTTCCGCCTTCGCAGCCCACGCGGAAGAGCACGTTTCTGCCGTCTTTTTCGAGAAAGTCTGTGTAGTAGATGCGTCTGATTCGCAGTTGTCGTTTGACTGAGGCGCGCAGGGGCGGTCGCTGGTATATCTGGTCTTGAAACTCCGCCAAAACGTTTTGTACGCGTGCTTCTTCGGCTTCTCCGTGAAGTTTCATGACGCAGACGTATTCTTTGCCGCTGTGGAGAAGTGCCTGAACGATTTTCGTAGAATCCTCCAACGTGACGGGTAAGACGCCTGTGACTTTTGGGTCCAGCGTCCCGCCGTGTCCTATCCGCTGGAGGTGCATGATTTTTTTGGTCCACGCGGCGACTTCGTGGCTTGTGGGTCCTGCGGGCTTGTCGAGGTTTATTACGCCGTAGCGTATGTACTCGGCGGCGGGTCTTTCGCTGGGTTTATGTCCATACGCGGGGTTGGTGGCGTCCTCTGCTTTGGTGAGTGTTTCGCGTGTGGTTTCCCATGGAGGGGCTGTTCTAGGCACGTTTGTTTCTCCTTGAAGTTTAGAAAAAGAAGGTTTGAAGTATTAAGAGTTTACATTGGTTCGGCTACTGTTTTCATGGCTTCCAGTTTGCCCTCAGCCTCTAGCAGTTGAGTTACCTCTTCGTCGGAGGCGCCTCTTTTCAGTTGGATGGTGTCTTCTGTGGGCGCGACATGGTTGATGTTTACGCGCCTTCTTTTAACGCCTGTGACCGTTTTGGGTCCCGTTACCAGAACGAAGCTTTTGTCCATGACGTCGACTATGACGCATTTTCTTCCAGATTCACGGCCAGCCATTTTCACACATACTCTGCCAACTTCTATAGCAGGCATCCCTCAAGACTCCTAGTTAAAACTCCAAAATAAAAGAACCCGAAGCAAATATATAAGCATGACACAAAACCGCGTTTTAGGACGGAAGGAGAATTACCCCTCGGGTAACTTTCTCGTGATAAGAAAATTTTTGAAAAAAGGAAGGTTATGTTGTGGTTAGTTTTTGCTGGGGCTATTTCACTACCACTATTTTGTAGTCACCAGTTACTGCATAAAGTGTGTAGGGATCGCCATAGTCTATGACAACCTTGTAATAAATGTAAATGCACCCTTCATCATAAAGGACTGCACCGACATCTTCAACGGTACTGCCGTGGGTCACACCGACATCTCTCCACAGCTGAATAGGCTCCGTGACATTCTCTATACTAGAAAAGTTGGTACTCACATAAACCTGTACTGAAGGCATATCAGCCAATGTCAGTTGAGGGACATCAATTCTCTTCCAATGCAGATCGCGTGTGCCAAAAGGGGTCTGTTGTATTCTGGATTATGTCGCCGTCTTGTGTCACGTTAAATGAGCCTTCTATCACGTATCTTGTAGCGTTGCCAGCTGACCCCTGAGGTCCAGTTTCGCCTTGCGGTCCTTCTGGTCCTTGAGGTCCAACCATCAGCATTGTGGAAGATCCAACGGAAATAGAACTTGAAGCCAAAATTGCTACGATAATTCCAGCGATGAACTTTCCCATTGTTAAAGAGACTACCGCCATTTTTTCACCATAGAGACACATTAAATCAAATTCTTGTAAAAAGCTTTTTAGTCAAGAAATGTTGACTAAGCCAGGTCAAGAAACCTTGACAAAAACCCTTTTATCACAAAAAAAGCAGTATTAAGCAGAGGGAAGTTGCCTGTGAAAAAAAGACTATTCGCAGTTGCTTTCATCTCGGCGCTCCTAATCTCGGCAGTAGCTGGAACACTGCACATCATGAATATTGGGGCTGCAGATCAAGTTGTTAATGATTGGCCGATGTTTCATTATGACGCGACGCACTCTGGCTGTCCAGACAGCATAGCGCCAACCGGACATGATTTACTATGGCGCTTCAATGCAAACAACAGTGTGAGTGCTTCCCCCGCAGTTGTTGGAGGCGTCTTATACGTGGGCACAAGTAATGGAGGAGTAATCGCTCTAGACGTTTCCACGGCCGCATTAATTTGGAGTTCAGTGATAGGCAGGTTTGATGTTTCGTCTCCTGCCGTTGTTGATGGAGTCGTTTACGTGGAAGCTTGGGAAGGTAACGTTTACGCTTTGAAC
>CAZJBY010000038.1:0-20327 GCA_964544495.1 uncultured Candidatus Bathyarchaeia archaeon | reverse complement strand
TCTCATCAAACCACTCAGTCGAAGTTAATTGGATTAAAATTTAATGCTGCTGCTGGGACTGATTGGCTGGCGAATGCGCTGATAATTCATTGAATGCTTGGGCAAAGTCAGTTTTTTGGCACTGGAAAATCATATAGATTGTAACGAATTTGCTAATTCTCAGAACATTGGAAAGAGTTTTATTGAAAAAGAACATTATAATGCAAAGGGGAACCACCAATGATAGTGAAAGCTTCAATATCCAATTTCAAAGGAATACAAAATTGCAAGATTCAGGGATTAAGTCCAATTAATCTTTTTATTGGTAAGAATAACACATGCAAATCCTCAATTCTTGAAGCTATTTACTACACTCTTAAAGAGACCCAAACCCCTTCTCTCGGAGAACTGGTTACAAGAAGAACAAATGTTTCTTTCAGTGCTCGCGAGCTTTGGTACAATTATCAAGTTCAAAACAATATTGGGATATCTCTAAACTTTTCAAACACAACGGTCTCCATGGACATTGAGTTTAAAGAGAATTTCAAAACGTTAGAGCGCTCAATACTTGTAAAACCGTTTTACAAAGGAGGAACTTCATCCGTCAAAGCAGTTTACACCTTGACCTTAGATGTAGGCACCCAAATACATGTTGGCCAGCAGTTATTTGATGGTCTTAGACCAAGAGACAAAAAGAGGATTGCAACATTCGCAAAAGACTGCACGTTGCTTGACTCATCATCGAGAAAAGATATTAAGTCAACTGAGAACCTTTTGGGAGAATTAAAGCTTAGACAAAAAACAAATGAATTGGGCACGCATTTGAATGATATCTTTGGGACTGGAACCACATGGGAGTTTCTACCTCTTCCTGACAAAAAATATGACGAGAAAGAATACCGAGCAGCAATTATGGTAAATGACAGACCAATGTTTTTGAGCGGTCTTGGAGACGGATTCCGTTATGGGCTTCAGATTATTGGAAGTGCAATGTTATTGAACAATACTGCTGTTTTTATAGAGGAAATAGAAAGCCATCAGCATCTCGAAGCCTTAAAGAAAATGATTCCGTGTCTCGTCGACTATTCAAAGAAAAATGGTTTACAGTTTTTCTTGACAACTCACAATTACAATGTTTGGCGTTTGTTTGAGCACGAATTTCCTGATGAAAAAGAACGGAACAAATATTTCAAGCCATACCTTGTCACTCGAAACGCTGAGAATGGGGCAGTGGATTGCACTCCACAAACCAAGGAAAACGCAGATGAGTTTTGGAGCAAGGTTGATGAAGAATTATCAGGCAAATAATCCTGTTAAGAATGCTTGAAGCATCCATTCTCTTTTGAGGTAAAACTTAATTGGCGCTCCAGTCTTTTGAATAGTCGGAGTGGATAGCTGGTAAAAATTAGATTTTAATCTCGAAGCTCACGTCAAGTCTGAACCACGCAGAACAGGTTGCCGTCGGGGTCCTCCAGCACGCGGAAATCATCCTCGGGACCATACGTCTGACGATGGCGTTTTGCTCCGATTTTCAGCAATCTGTTCACTTCGCCCTCTCTGTTATCAGTGTAGAGGTCGAGGTGTAGCCTATTTCTGCTTGTCCGCTTCTCAGGTATCTGGTTTAAAGATATGTTAGGGCTTCTTCCCTTAGGGTCGCTTAGAACGACCCAGCCGCTCTCCACAGGCTTTCGGGGAACGTAGTGAAGTGCCTGCTGCCAGAATTCCAGCATTTTTTTGGAACTCGAAGCAATCTATAACGATTGAACCGATTTTCAATTCCAGCTCAACTCCTTTTTTCGTTAACTTAAGTTTCAATATTTTTGGCTAAAATATAACTTTTTTTCATTCTTCTGCACGCGCGAAAAACGCCTATTTTTAACTCTTTTTCCTTTTTTACATTAAATTTTAACCTCCAACCCACCCCTTCTCTTTTACAATTCTTGACTAAGCCAAGTCAACATTTCTTGACTGAGTGCCACACCGGTGTATTCGCCGCCTATTTGGATCCTAATAGAAATAGAATGCAGAAAACGGGGAGGGGGGTCTATCCGTAATGGCGTCGAAAATGCCCAATAGCAGGCTTCGCATATCTATTTATAGTTTATATAAGGGGGGTATAGTCAAAAAATCGCAACAGAACCGCAACGTCAAGTAACATAAGCCGCATTCGCTCTGAAAAACTGTGCTGTCTGTTTGTCCAGTAAGCCAAAAACGTCTAAACTACTTCTTTATTTTTCGATAAGTGGCTGAAAAACTTTATATTGTCTGGATTTAACTCTTCGAACGAAAATTAATGGAATGAAAAGAAATGTCTGAAACCAACTTACCCTTTAACGAGAAAATCTGTCCAAATAACGCGCAACCATCTTCAGGAGAAAAACGACGCCAAGAATGGGAAAATTCAATCCAAAACCCCCAAGAGTTCTGGGCTGAAAAAGCAAAAGCCATCGACTGGTTCAAACCATACGACAACGTCCTAGACGACTCAAACCCGCCATTCTACAAGTGGTTCCAAGGCGGAATCCTCAACATAACACACAACGCGCTAGACAGACACGTGAAAACCCCCAAAAAAGACAAGCTCGCCTACATCTGGGAAGGAGAAATGGGCGAAGTCAAAACCTACACCTACCAACAGCTTTACAGCGAAGTCAACAAGCTCGCCAAAGTCCTCAAAGACTCAGGACTCAAAAAAGGCGACAGAGTAGCCGTATACCTACCCGTAATCCCCGAACTCCCAATCACCCTCCTCGCCACAGCACGCATAGGCGGAATCCACACCGTAGTCTTCTCAGGCTTCAGCGCCGAAGCGCTAGCTGACCGCATCAACGACTGCGAAGCAAAAATCCTCGTAACCGCAGACGGCTCATACAGACGCGGAAAAATCATCGCCATAAAAGACAACGCAGACCGCGCACTGCAAAACACCCCAACCGTGGAAAAAGTCATAGTCGTAAAACGAACCAAACAACCCATCCAAATGCAAAACGGCAGAGACGTATGGTACCACGACGCACTTGAGCAAGCAGGAACAAACGCCTACGTTCCACCCGAACCCATGCAAGCCACAGACCCACTCTTCATACTCTACACTTCCGGCACCACAGGCAAACCAAAAGGAGTCCAACACGGAACAGGAGGATACCTTGTGTGGGCATACTGGACACTCAAATGGGCTTTCAACCCGAACGATGATGACATCTGGTGGTGCACCGCAGACATCGGCTGGATCACCGGGCACACATACAACGTTTACGCGCCACTATCACTCGGCATAACCTCACTCCTCTTCGAAGGCACACCCGACTACCCAGCACAAGACCGCTGGTGGGACATGATCGAAAGACACCACGTAACCATACTATACAGCACACCGACAGCGGTCAGAATGTTCATGAAGTTCGGCGAAGAATGGATAAACAAACACGACCTCAGCAGCCTCCGCATACTCGGCACAGTCGGCGAACCCATAAACCCCGAAGCATGGAAATGGTTCTACCGCGTAATCGGAAAAGAACGCCTAGCCATAATCGACACCTGGTGGCAAACAGAAACAGGCGGATTCATGATTGCACCGCTTTCAGGAATAGAATTGGTTCCGCTCAAACCAGGCTCAGCAACGTACCCGTTGCCAAGCGTTGACGCCGAAGTCTACGATGAAAAAGGACAACCCGCACCAGCAGGAACCAAAGGCTTTCTCATCATCAAATCGCAATGGCCAGGAATGCTGCAGACCCTCTGGAAAGACCCTGAAAGATTCAAGCAAACATACTTCGGAAGATGGCCCAATGTCTACTACACAGGCGACTACGCAGTCCAAGACCCTGAAGGCTACTTATGGCTGCTAGGCAGAGCAGATGAAGTCCTCAAAGTCGCGGGACACCGCATCGGCACCGTAGAACTCGAAAGCGCCCTAGTTTCGCACCCAGCAGTTTCAGAAGCAGCAGTCATGGGCAAAGAAGACCCCGTGAAAGGCGAAGTCCCCGTAGCATTCATCGTCCTAAGAAGCGGATACACGCCCTCAGACGAGCTGCGCAAGGAACTCATAAAACACGTCCGAACCACTATAGGCCCCATAGCCACGCCTGCAGCCATCGCCATGGTCAACAAACTGCCGAAAACGCGCAGCGGCAAAATCATGCGCAGAATACTCAAAGCCGTCATCATAGGCGCACCAATAGGCGACACATCAACCATAGAAGACGAAGCCTCAGTGGAAGACATAAAAGCAACGTACGAACATTTGCGAAAGCAACTTTCGCAATAGCCTTCCTTTTTTCTTATTTTGTTATTTTCACTCAAATTTTTTTCTTAGGTACTCTAATGTTTAAAAAGAAAAACAGAGGAAGTTTTTAACAGCTGAAATCAAATGATCCCTAAGATTGCTAAGCCTATCCCAAAGAGCACGCCCAGTATTACAGCTATTACTATCCAGATTATTATGGCTACTACCGCAATTATGAACGCTTTTACCCATCCAGTGTCGAAGAAATGTTTCACCAAAGCCAGCCAAATTAACAGCACTATTATAGTCGCTATAATGCCTGAAAAGACGTATTGGAAGAACCCGCCAATCACAGTTCCAAGAACTACGATCCAGAGTGCATCAGTGAACTTCGCTTTGTCTTTGCCCACGAAAAGTCTTCCTGAAATCCAAAGAACTGGCGCTAAAACGATGATGTTGACAATTATCTGTATTATCAGTTGCACTATCGCCGAATCAAGGTTGATCATCCAATCTTCACTCTCTGTCCTTAATAATATTCGTGTGCTACTCCGTTTAAAACCTTTTCTAAACTGAAACCGTAACATGCTGCATGAGTTTAACTCTACGGCTTAGAAACCGAATCTGCTTTTCTTATGCTTAACATCTTCATCAAACTCTTCCGCCAGCTGCTCCAACAGCTCACGCTGCTTTTTCGTCAACTTTTCAGGAACCGAAATTCCAACGCGCACCAACAGATCGCCTTTGCCGTAGCCCCTAAAACGCGGCATACCTTTCCCTCTCAGCCGAATGGTTTCGCCTGCCTGCGTTCCCGGCTTAATCTTCACGGTAGCTGACCCATCCAACGTAGGCATCGAAACTTCTGCACCAAGCGCTGCCTGCGGATAACCAAGAATAAGCACATACCAGAGGTCGTCACCTTCCCGCATGAACAACTCGTGAGGCTTAATGTGGACGAGAACGTAAAGGTCGCCAGCTTCTCCGCCGTTGGGCGCCATTCCGCCTTCACCTCTGAGCCTAAGCTGGTATCCCTCATCTATGCCTGCAGGCACCTTAACGCTTATCTTTCGGCGCTTTTTAACTAGTCCCGTGCCGTGGCATTTCTTACAAGGCGATTCTATCAGCGTGCCTCTTCCTCTGCATTCCGAGCATGGCGTCACCTGCACGTACATAGCAAAGCTGCTTCGCCTCATGTTCCTGACTTTACCCTGACCGTTGCATTTGGGGCATGTTATGGGCGAAGTGCCTGGACTCGCGCCTGAACCGCCGCAGACTTCGCATTTCTCGGTTCTCGGAACCACAATTTCCTTCTCGGTGCCTTTCGCCGCCTCTTCAAGCGTCAATTCAAGATCATATACGAGGTCTTGACCTCTGTTGGTTCTTTCTCTGAAGCCGCCGCTGAATCCGCCGCCAAAAAAGGTGCGGAAAAGGTCTCCGAAGCCGAAGCCTATGTCGCGGAATATTGTTTCGAAGTCTGCGCCGCGGAAAATGTCCTCAGCCGAGTATCGCTGGTCGAATCCTGCGTGGCCTAGCGTGTCGTACTGTTGTCTTTTCTGGTCGTCAGATAAAACCGCGTATGCCTCGGAGATTTCCTTGAATTTTTCTTCTGCGTCAGCAGCCTTGTTCCTGTCAGGATGGTACTGCATCGCCAGTTTTCTGTAGGCATCTTTGATTTCGCTTTTGGAAGCGTCTTTGGATACGCCGAGAACCTCGTAGTAATCTCGTTTTTCAGCCATGCACTTTACCGCTAAATTCGAAATGCAACTTCCTAATCAAAACTCTTTCGGCGGTTACTTCACTTCGTAATCTTTAGAGTCAACAACTTTTTCGCCGCCGCCCGCTTCTCCAGATGGTGGTGGTTGCTGGGTCTGCTGTCCTCCAGCTTGCGCTTGCTGTTTTGCCTGTTCAGCCGCTGCCTGCTGGTAAATCACCGTGCCTATTTCCTGCAGTATTTTCTGGAGCTCTTCTGTTTTCGCTTTTACCTGTGTCATGTCGTTGCTGGCTGAAGCGTCTTTCAGAGCGGAAACAGCCGTGTCTATCTTGGCGACCTGTTCCTGGTTAATCTTATCCGCGAGGTCTTTCTTGGTTTTCTCCGCAGTGTAAATCAAGCCGTCCGCGTTGTTCCGTAGTTCTGCTTCTTCGCGTTTCTTCTTATCCTGCTCCGAGAACTGCTCCGATTCTTTGACCATGCGCTCCTTCTCTTCTTTTGACAGTTTCGTGGACGCCGTGATGGTGATTTTGGCTTGTTTTCCCGTGCCTAAGTCCTTAGCGGTCACGTTCAGTATGCCGTTGGCGTCTATGTCGAAGGTAACCTCGATCTGCGGAACACCTCTCGGCGCTGGCGGCAAATCAACGAGGTTAAAGGTGCCGAGGGACACGTTGTCCGTCGCCATGGCGCGTTCACCTTGAAGCACATGAATTGTGACGGCTGTCTGAAAGTCCGCGGCGGTTGTGAACACCTGCGTCCTTTTTGTGGGAATCGTAGTGTTCTTATCAATTATTCGCGTAAATACGCCGCCTAACGTTTCCACACCAAGCGATAACGGCGTAACATCCAACAGGAGCAGGTCCGTCACCTCGCCTGTGATGACTGCAGCCTGTATGGCAGCGCCTACGGCGACGCACTCCATGGGATCAACGCCGCGCTCTGCAGGTTTGCCCAAGATTTTCTCGACAAACTGTTGCACAAGTGGCATTCGGGTCATGCCGCCGATGAGGATTATCTTGTCTACTTCCGTGGGCGTCAGCTTGGCGTCTTCAAGTGCTTTTATTATGGTTTTCTCGGTTTTCTGGATGATGGGCTGCGCTAAACTTTCAAGTTTGGTTCTTGTTATTGTAAGATGCAAGTGCTTGGGTCCCGAGTTGTCCGATGCTATGAAGGGCAAGTCAATGTCTGTGCTCATCAGCGTTGACAGCTCTATCTTCGCTTTTTCCGCTGCCTCCTTCAGTCTCGCCGATGCCATCTTGTCGTTGGTGAGGTCTGTGCCTGTTTGCCTTTTGAACTCGTCCAAAATGTAATCCGTTAACGCCTTGTCCACATCGGTTCCGCCTATTTGCGTGTCACCGCTTGTGGAGAGCACTTGGAACACGCCTTTGCCGAAGTCCATAAGCGTAACGTCGTGTGTTCCGCCGCCGAAGCTGAACACCAGTATTTTCATTTCTTTCTCCAGCTTGTCTATGCCGTAGGCGAGGCATGCGGCGGTGGGCTCGTTGATTATGCGCATGACTTCGAAGCCTGCGATTTCGCCTGCGTCTTTCGTGGCTTGACGCTGGTTGTCGTCAAAATGCGCTGGAACAGTTATGACCGCTTTTCGTATTGTGCTGCCCAAGTAGGTTTCTGCGTCTTTCTTGATTTTCTGCAGAACAAACGCTGAAATCTGTTGTGGTGTGTACTCTTTTCCGAAAATGTTTGCCTTGTAGTTGGTCCCCATTTTTCGTTTTATTTCAAAAATTGTTCCTTCAGGGTTGGCGGTTGCCTGGCGTTTTGCTGGTTCGCCGATGAGCAATTGCCCGTCTTTTGTGAAGGCGACTACTGAGGGGAACATTTTTCCCGCCATGGTTGGGCCTTCAGCGCTTGGGATTACGGTGGCGCGTCCGCCTTCGTAGATGGCGGCTGCGGAGTTGGTGGTTCCCAAGTCTATTCCTAATACTTTTTCGTTTGTTTTTGTGTTACTCATTTTTTGTTTTCTCCTTTTGTGATTTTGATGATTTGACTGCGACTTTGACGATGCTGGGTCTAATCACTTTGTCTTTCATTTTATATCCTTTTCTCACTTCTTCGACTACAATACATTCCTCAACATCGTCCCGCTCTGCAGCGGCAACAGCGTGGTGGCATGAAGGGTCAAAAGTCTTGCCCGCCTCGCACGTTATAGAAGAGACGTCTTCTTGCTCAAGAACTTTTCTGAGTTTCTTAAGAGTCATTTGAACGCCCTCAACAAGAGATTGGGCAGAATCAGCGGATTGCGCTGTTTTAAGCGCCATTTCTAACTCGTCCTGAACATCCAACAGCTGGATAATTAAGCGTTCAGTGCAGTATTTCTTGGCTTCTTCTATCTGGCGGTCAGAGCGTTTCTGCAAGTTCTCGAAGTCAGCTTGCAAATACTTTAGCCGTGTTAGGTATTCCTGTGAACGCTTTTTTTCCGCTTCTAAGAGCGGGTTCAGCTCAGTTGGCTGCTCTTTTTTTTCCTCCGCCATTGAAATCCTGTCCTCCTAAGTTACAAATTTTTAGCGTGTACACGGAGAAATATACATTTCGCCTTTTTTCAACAAAAAACGTTCTTAGAATCGCCGTGGAAAACCATGTAGCCTTTTATCGTCTTTGACCATCTGTTATTCATGAATGGAGCAGACTGGTTTTGAGTTTTCTAGAAAATCAAAGATATATAGTTGTAGTGTAATTCGTTAAATCAACGGAGGTTTAAAGTTGTCTGTAGCGCAGAGAAAGTTTTTCACTGAAGTCGCGGCGCTCGTGGATAAAACTGTGATCGTTGCAACCACCACTGGAAAGATATTTACTGGTACGCTCATCGGCATTAACCCTGATAGTCTAAGTCTTGCCGTAGCTGAAGCGAAGGATGAGACTGGGCAAGTCTCCCACAGGGTTTTTCTGAACGGAAATGTCGTTGCTCAAATAGCGAGCACGGAAAAGCCTTTTGATTTGAAGGCGTTAGCCACTCGTCTTGAAAAAGTGTTTCCAACCATGGTCAAGCTGTATGATGATAAAGGTTTCATCTGGGTCATGGATAAAGTAAAATTAACTGAAAAAGGCGTAGTGGAAGGTTCAGGTCCAGCTGCCGAGCGAGTGCAGAGAGTGTACCAACAATTCATAAGCGAAGCTAAAGATTAGATAAACCAGCGCATCTGCTGCTCCTCTTTCTTCTTTTCTTCCGCAACGTTCGTAATCAGACCGAAAGATTCAAGAACTTTTTTTGTTTGGTCCGCCGTGGCATCCAGCTTCGACATATCTAATTTCAAATTCAAGTATTTGCCGAGTAAAGTTAAGGCGTGTCGGGCGGCGTTCGCGTCGGGATACATGCCTAGTGTGTCCACAAGTAGGGAGAAGCCTTTCAGGTTTCGAAGCCTTCCTAGCCCTATGAGAAGCCCTGCGATGCCGAATATGTGTCCTACCATGACTTTTGTTCCCAAGTTCAAGACTTCCGTTATTGTTTCCGTGTCTGTAGCCGCGCTGTAAATCGCTGGAACAGGTTGCACCTCGTCTTTTTTGAAGCCGCCGATGGATATGACACAGCGGCAGCCTAGTTCCTGCGCTAAATCCAACACTTTCCCGCAGAGTTCATACTGCCCAAAGGTCGTCAATGCCTGCGTGTTGCCATACCATATTATCAAGTCGCGTCCTCCGTCTTCCCGCTTGCAATAGTAAAGCTCGTTTATGGGTGAACGAGAGCCTCCTGTTTCGGTTGTCACTGCAAAATCCTGGAAAGAGGCGGAAACTATCTCGGCGAAGCGCTTCGCCTTCAACTCGCTTATCAGGTGCAAGGCGGCAATGTTGGCTACAAAGCCTATGCCGGGCAAGCCTTCAATGAGGATGGGGTCGTTAAGTTGCGGTTTTTCGCTGATTTCAATGGTGCAGACCATACGGTTCAAGCTTCCTTTGCAAATAGATGCGTATTAAAGGAGATAAGCCGATATAAGCGTGTCTAATACGGTTCCGTTTTGTGTCGCATAGGAGACAACGGTTTCTTGACCAAGCTAAGTCAAGGTTTCTTGACTAATCAGAAACCAGCCTATTTGGAGCCTAATAGTGGTTCGTTGCAGAAACCTATAGGGGGTAGGTCCGTATTGGCGCCGAAACCAACCAATAGCATGTTAAAAAACCACGCTTTAGAGATTCAACCCGTGCTTCCGCCTTTAAATAAGGGGGGGTATAGACTGCACCGAGCACTAGAGTTCAGCGTACTGAATCTTACCTGAATAAAAGCACACTGACTTTACAAAACCTCTTATTTGCGGCTTATATGTACTCTCTGAAAGTGTGGTTACATTTTGTACAATGGAAGAACTGAGTTGAAGATTCGTCACCGCCACGATTTTGCACTTGCCACACATATGCCAGATTGTTTCCGCATTTTGGGCATTCCATCTTAAGCGTTGGCATCGTGTTGATTTTTTGTTCCTCTTTACCGAAACTTCTTTCCATGCGCATAACAAGGTTAAAAAGCGTTCACCATCTAAAACTAAAATCCAAACAACCCAAATCAGAGCGTAAAAGAGGAAAAAAGAAAAATGAAGATCATCCTTGGTCCTACTTCAAAAGAACTAGGTGAAAAAATCGCAGAATTAACTAATCTCGAAAAAGTGCCCGTTGCACACAGGACATTTCCAGACGGCGAAAGTTACGTTCGTTTAGAAGGCAACGTGCAAAATGAGCACGTAATAATAGTGCAAACCACAAGTCCACCACAGGACAGCAGACTCATGCAGTTAGCCTTAATTGCTGAAGCTTCCAAACGAAACGGCGCAAGCAAAATCACCGCTGTCGTGCCATACTTGGCTTACGCTCGGCAAGACAAAGCCTTCCTGCAAGGCGAAGGAGCAAGCATCGAAACCATAGCGCACATGCTGAAAGCCGCAGGAGTTGACGCTCTAGTCACAGTAAACATCCACGCAGAAAAAGCGCTGAAAAAGTTTCCATTCCCAGCCAAAAACCTCAGTGCCATTCCGCTGCTGGCTGAATATTTCGTGCAGAAAGGCTGCAAGAAAGCGTTCGCACTGGCACCAGACAAAGGTGCAATGTACATCGCGGAACAGGCGCAAGCGGTTTTAGGTGGCGAAGCTGGACACCTTGACAAGCAGCGCGACAGGCACACGGGACAAACAACCCAAACCACAGAAGGCTTAAACGTGAAGGGGCAAACGGTGATAATCTTCGACGACATCATCAGCACAGGCGGAACAATCGTGGGCGCAGCAAAAATTCTCAAAGAGCAAGGCGCCGCAAGAATCTTCACGGCTTGCGTGCATCCGATTCTCGTGGGTGACGCTGCGAAACGCATCTTGGATGCTGGCGTCGAGGAAATCGTGGGCACAGACAGCGTTCCCAGCCAAGTCAGCCAAGTCTCGCTTGCACCGTTAATCGCCAAGGCTTTGAAGGCGCAGGAAAGTGGCTAAACTCTTCTTTCTGCTTTCGGGTGAAAACGAAACCCTGCCAGCTGCAGAGTTGGAAGCCATTCTAGAAGCTGAAGGATTTGCCTACACGATCACTGAGAAGCTTGATCAGCTGGTAAGGCTTGAAGCGGACAAGCGCAGCGTGGAAGCCGTTCATCGGAGGTCAGCGTATACGATGGCAAGCGCTCTTGAACTGTTTACGTGCCAAGCCCAAGAAATAGAGATCATCAAAAAAGCAGACGCAGCAAATTTCAAAAACGCTATAAATGAAGGCGAAAGCTTCGCAGTCCGCATAAAACGCGTCAAAGAATACTCCGCGAAAAGCGACACCATGAAGCTTGAAAGAAAACTCGGCAAACACATACTTCAAAACACCACAAACACAAAAGTCAACCTGAAAACGCCAGACAAAACCTTCTTCGGCGTCCTAGCCAGCGGCAAACTGGTTTTCGGCATAAAACTCACAGAAATAACACCCAAAACCTATTCCGAACGAAGACCACGAAAAAAACCGTTCTTTCACCCATCAGCCATGCCTTCGAAGCTTGCGCGTTGCATGGTGAACTTGGCGCGTGCGAAACCTGGCGAGTTGGTGTTGGACCCGTTTTGCGGCACTGGTAGCGGGATGATTGAAGCCGCTTTTGTTGGCTGCCGAGTTTTGGGGTTTGATGTTCAGCGTCGCATGGCGGAAGGCACTCGACGGAACCTTAAGCATTTCGGCGTGGAGCCTGAAGGCTTGGTGATTGCTGATTCTAGAAAGTTGCCTTTGAAGCGAATTGACCGTGTGGTCACTGATCCTCCTTATGGCAAGTCGGCGACAACCATGAAGTCCACTACTAAGCAGATCGTTCAAGGGGTTTTGGATTCAGCGTTTCCTTTGCTTGGTGTAGGGCAACTGATTTGTATTGCTTCACCCAAGACAATAGGCATCTCACGAATTGGCGTGGAATTGGGATATAGGCATGTGGAGTCGCATTTCGCTTATGTTCACAGAACGCTCACACGGGAAATAGCCGTGTTCCAAAAAATACGAGGTGAAACTGGATGAGTATGCACGTGATCTTCCTAGGAACAGGTGGCAGCGTTCCAACGGGTGCGAGGAGTTTGCCCGCTGTGCTTGTGAAACGGCAGAATGAGCAGTTGATGTTTGACTGCGGTGAAGGCGCTCAAAGGCAGATGATAAAAGCCAAGGTGGGTTTTCACAGGAAAATGAAGATTTTTGTTTCGCACATGCACGGTGACCACGTTTTGGGTTTGCCTGGGCTGTTACAGACGATGGCTTTGCTGGATAGGCAGAAGAAGCTTGAGGTTTATGGTCCAGAAGGGATAAAGCAGTTTCTGGAGTGTGTCCGTGAGAGTCTGCAGTTTGGTTTGACGTTTCCAGTTGAAATCCAAGAGGTTTACGATGCTGGCGTAGTATGCGAAGAAAAAGACTACACGGTTGAAGCCGCAAAAGCAGACCATGTCGTTGCGAGTTTGGCTTACGCGTTTGCGGAAAAGCCGCGACCGGGTAAGTTTTTTCCTGAAAAAGCCAAGGCTTTAGGTGTTCCTGAAGGCGAGTTGTGGTCGAAGCTTCAGCACGGCGACGATATCAAGCTGCCGAATGGGCGTGTTGTGAGTCCCAGTGAGGTTTTGGGTTCGCCGAGAAAGGGGAGAAAAATCGTTTACACGGGTGATACGAGACCTTTCAGAGGTTTTGCAAAGTTTGCGGCTGGTGCGGACTTGGTTATTCACGAGGCTACTTTTGATGATGCGCTTGCGGAGAAAGCTGAGGTTGATGGGCATTCTACGCCTAGCCAAGCAGCCATGGAGGCTAAGAGGGCTAAAGCGAAGAAGCTGGTTTTGACGCATATAAGCGCTAGGTACGCTGATGCTGGGTTGCTTTTGGAGCAGGCGCGGAAAGTTTTCGAGAACACTTTGGTGGCTGATGATTTCCTGGTGTTGGAATTACCGCTTCCAGACAGTTAAGCCAGTAGTTGCCGTAGTTTTTGCAGGCTTTCTTCCACGTGTTCCACGGTTTCGAGGACTATGGTTTTGTCGTAGACTATTTCGCGGAGGGTTTCTGCGAATTGTTGCCAGTCTATTTTTCCGTAGCCGATGCCTAGGTGCTGGTCGTTTTCGCCCATGTTGTCGCTGACATGCAGGTGCACGATCTTGTCGGGCAGCTTTCGCAGGAAGTTTATTGTTTGGTTTTCGAGGTTTGCGTGTCCAATGTCTAAAACTATGCCTACATCAGCTAAGTCAGTTTCCTTGTAGAACTTTGTGAAGTCTTCGGGGTTTCGCATTATGAAGCCGTATTTTTCGGGCAGGTTTTCTATGGCTGTGTTTAAGCCGTGTTTCTCTGCGGTTTCATGCAGTTCGCGTATGCTTTTTACGTTTTGTTTCCAGTCTGCGCCAGGATAGAAGCTGCTGATGCCCGTTTTTGCGCCTGGATGGAAAACCCAGAGCTGCGCCTGCAAGTCGCTGGCGTAAGCCATCGACTGCTCAAGCCTTTTGATGCTTGCGTTCAGCATGGGCTTGGAAGGCGAAGCGATGTTTATGTCTGCGAAAGGCGCATGCACCGTGTAGCGTATGCCTTTAGCCTTGGCAATAGCGTTAAGCTTCGCAACCCTTTTGCTGCTGAGTTCGTGCAAGCCTTCATCCATAACCTCAACAAGCTGCACATCAAGTTTGGCTAAGCGCTTAAGCATCCTGCTGAAGGGTTCGCTTAAGCAATAAAGCATGGAAACACCAATCCGTGGCTTAGGCATACAACACATTCCTCTTCTTGCTTAGACGGTTTACTTTCCAACTCGCACCTAATAACCTAATCTAGATGCATAAGCGTTTCCAAAAGGACTGCTTTGCGATTTTTTGTCTATACCCCCTTATATAAACTAAACTGCATAGAACCTGCTTTTGGGTGGTTTCTGCGCCAATACGGACCTACCCCCTATAGGTTTCTGCAATGATCTGCTAATAGGAGCCAAATAGGCCGCAAATAGGCTAGGCTGACGCTTGGAAAAGACTAAGGTCCTTTTAATATGAACTATTATAGTCGTTGCTTTCACGGAAGCAGAAGTTCTTGTTGTTCTTTTTACGGAACACTTTGTTCTTTGGGGAGAGCTAAATGTCAGTTTAAAGCAAATATAATTGATGATGACATGAGAGGCAAGAAGTCCGCGGTAAGGTTGGCATTCTTACTTTTTGTCTTAGCTGCTGCAATGCTTGTTGGATACGTCTCTGCTAATTTTACTCCAGTCTTGCCATCAGACAACATTATCATTGAATCTGATGGAGCGGTGGTGGGAACTGATAAGATAGTGCAGGATGGAGATACGTACACTTTTGTAGGTGATGTTTCAGGCACCAAAACAATTCAAGGAAACACGGTGGGCAACACGTCATGTGCCTTAGCAGTTTATAGGAGTAACATAATAATTGACGGCGCAGGCTTCGCTCTTCAAAGCAATGGTATTATCGGAATAGACATCTCAAACGGGCTCTGCCAGAAACCTTCTGAAAAAGAGATTTGGAATGTAACAGTAAAAAATTTGCGAATCACGAACTGCAGTATAGGCATAAGATGTGAGTTCGGAGGTAACCATACCTTTTATGGCAATTACATATCAAACAATTTCGTGGCTCAAAATGAAACAGGTGGTTTCTCTTGGGAAAATCTGGGTATTGCTCTCTGGGGCAGCTCAGGCAACGACATAACTCGTTGCACTATTGGAGGCTCACCAGCAATCTACATGCATTTTGGCTGCAGTGCCAACACAGTTACAGAGAATAGCATTGTTTTTGGTGCTCATTTAGCCATTAGCGGGGATGAAACATTTGACAGAAACTACTGGAGCGACTATTCTGCTTCGTATCCGAATGCGTCAGAAGTTGATTCTTCCGGAGTGTGGGACACGCCTTATGCCTTTGCGGACTCCACAGATTTTGAGAATAGGACGTTTCAAGATAACCATCCATTGGTGAGTCCTATATCTATTCCAAACTTCTCTTCTATCCTGCCCACAGCACAGTCAAGTCAGGATACTACGTTCTCTCCAATAGTGCTTGCTGCTTCCATCATCATTATAGGTGCTGCGGTGCTGGATCATTTTTTTACTTCAAGAAACGGACCTCAAAGAAAAAGGCAGAAAAAGAATCTATGCTTTAGCTTGTAGGGCCTATGGGCAGCACGGTTTTTTGGTGCGTTTCGTTCAGCACTTCCGCGAACCCCAAGTAGACGGCGCTTGCTCCGCAGATGACGCCTTCGATGCCTGTGAGGTTGCCGAAGGTGAAGGTTCCGAACAGCGCGGGATTGCCTGTTAAGTCTCTTGTCATCAGCATGAAGAACAGAATTGTTAGGCTGGCGAAAACGAATTGTAGTGCGCGGTTTGTCTTAAGCGTTCCGAAGAACATGGCGAACGTGAACATTCCCCACATGAAGAAGTACGCCGCCATGGCAGTCTCGGTTGGAGCGCTTATGCCCGTGAAGCCGAAGCTTGGAAGTACAAGCAGCGCCACGAGAGACCACCAGAAAAGCCCATACGAAGTGAACGCAACCGTGCCGAAGGTGTTGCCCTTCTTGAACTCCATCGCCCCCACGATAACCTGCGCTAGCCCACCGTAAGCTAAGCCCATCGCCAATATCATGGTGTCAAGAGGGAATAAGCCCGCGTTGTGCAGGTTAAGCAGTACAGTTGTCAAGCCAAAGCCAAGTAATCCCAGTGGGGCTGGATTTGCTAATTTTTCAGTCATGCTCTCACGCGTTTTAAGTTGGAAACTGCCTCTTTGTAAAGGCTGAACATATTAAGTTTTTCTAGCGATCAACGCCATTTCCAGACTTTTCTGCCATAGAAAATCTCAGGCAGAATCAGGAAGCCTGAGAAAGAGAACGGGAGAACAACCAGCCAGTCTACAAGAGTCAGCGGCGCAGTCCCAAACAAAGACATATTCGGACCCACAGGAATGTAGGGCACAATAACCGTCAGTATAGCCGACAATAGTACTGCTACAAGCAAGTACTTGTTTGATGTGAAACCAACCTTGAACGCGTTGTGTTTCTCTGAACGGCAGTTCCAGACTATGATTAATTCTTGCAGAGTAGCCTGCACAAAAGCCATTGCCCGAGCCTCTTCAATAGGTCGATGCAGTACATAATACGACACGGCAAATACAACTCCCGTGCCTATGAACTGCGTTACAAAAGTTACCAAAATCGAAGCTATTCTTCCATGCAATATCCCTTCTTTTGGGTCGCGTGGAGGTCTTTTCATGAGATCACCTTCGGGCGGGTCCATGGTCAAGGCAAGGGCTGGACCGCCGTCGGTGACCAAGTTTATCCACAGAATCATGCCTGCGGTGAGAGGTAGTTCCAATCCTAGAAGAGCAAAGCTGCCTATGACAAGCAACTCGTCAAAGTTGGAACGTAACAGGAAGAAAGAGAACTTTCGAACGTTGTCGTAAATGGCCCTTCCACCCTCAACGGCGTTTACAATGGTTGCGAAATTGTCATCCGCCAACACAATGTCCGCGGCTTCTCTCGTGACATCCGTGCCGGTTATCCCCATTGCCACGCCGATGTCTGCTTGCTTAAGCGCGGGCGCATCGTTTACGCCGTCACCTGTCATGGCCACTATTTCGCCCTTTTTCTTCAACGCTTTGACGATTCGAAGCTTGTGTTCAGGCGAAACTCGCGCATAAACTGACACTTCCTCTACAACCTTCTCGAATTCCTCATCATCCAGGCCGTCAAGCTCCATACCGATGAGCACTTTGTCGCTGTGCAGCATTCCCAACTCTTTCGCTATGGCAACCGCGGTCAGTTTGTGGTCTCCTGTTATCATCACGGTCTTTATGCCCGCTTGCCTGCATCTCGCGTTAGCTTCTTTCGCCTCAGGTCTCGGAGGGTCAATCATTCCTGAAAGACCCAGAAACACCAAGTCACTCTCGTAGTCTTCCTCACTAAACTTTTCAATGGCGTCAGGTGGCACATCCTTGTACGCCACGCCGAGCACGCGGAGGGCGTCTTTAGCCATTTGCTCGTTTATTGCTAAAATTTCCTTTTTCTCTTCAGCCGTTAACTTCTTAACTTTTTCATCTTTTAAAATGCGATTGCTACGCTCTAAGAGCATTTCGGGAGCGCCTTTCACGTAGGCAACAAGTTTTCCTTCCGGCGTCTTGTGAACTGTTGTCATGCGTTTTCTTTCTGAAGTGAATGGAACTTCGTGAACGCGAGGATACATTTCTTCTGCATCTTTCTTTGTTATTCCCGCTTTGGTTGCTGCAATGATAAGGGCTCCTTCGGTGGTGTCTCCAAGTACACGTTTGCCGTCATAGTGAGCATTGGCATTTAACGTGTTAGCCCTCAACAGCAATTCAAGTTCAGGATTTTTCTGGGGACTGACAGGGTTGCCATCCACCAGAAACTCGCCTTTCGGCTCGTAGCCAGCGCCCGTAACGTCAAACATTTTGCCGTTGACATGAATCTTGCGTACGGTCATTTCGCCCTTGGTCAGAGTTCCCGTTTTGTCTGAACAGATGACGGTTGTAGCGCCCAAAGTTTCTGCGGAAGTAAGTTTTCTCAAAATCGCGTTGCGCTTAGCAAGTTCCCTAGCACCGAGCGCGAGAGACACTGTCACAATTGCTGGCAAGCCTTCTGGAACCGCTGAAACAGCAAGCGCAATTGATACTTCAAAAGCATCCAACACGCTGGAAATAATGCCACCTGGCTCAACTACGCCGAGAACAAAAATTTCATACAACTCGAGTGCAAAAATCACTGCGGTCAAAGCAACAATTACTATTCCAAGTTTTTTTGCAAAACGCTCAAGCTTCTGCTTTAGAGGACTCTCCTCCGTTTCCATAGTTTGAACCAATTCTGCAATTTTCCCGAATTCCGTCTTCATTCCTGTAGCTGTGATTACAGCCTTGCCTCTGCCATAGGTCATATGGGTGGCCATGAAAACAGAATTCTTCCGGTCTGCGATGGGCGTGTCCTCTTTGACGGCACTCACGCCCTTCGTAACATCCGTCGACTCCCCTGTCAAAACAGCTTCGTCAGCCTTCAAGTCGACAGTTTCTATAAGCCTGCCATCCGCGGGAACCCGGTCACCCGCCTCAAGGAAAACAATGTCCCCCGGAACTATTTCGCGGGCATCTACTACTGTTTCATCACCATTTCGCATAACACGCGCTTTAGGAGCGGTTAGCTTTTTCATGGCTTCCATGGCTTTTTCTGACCGATACTCCTGAACGAAACCAACAACTGAGTTGAGAATCACGATGACGGCGATAGTAACAGCGTCAATTGTTTCGCCGATCAGAAAAGAAATCACCGTGGCTGCTATAAGCATGAGCACGAAGACATCTTTGAACTGGCGGAGAAAAATCTGAAGCGGAGTTACTCCTTTCTTTTCTTTAAGCTCGTTGTACCCGAACTCGTCCAGCCTGCGTTTCGCTTCTTCGCTGCTTAATCCTTGTTGATCAACCTTTAATTCGCTAAGGACTTGCTCAGGTTTCTTGCTGTGCCACGCGTCAGCCATAGCAACCGACCAGTTCCAACCAATTCAATTTCAATTTGAAATTCCTTTCCTTTCGGTGAGGACAAGTTAGCTCCCTTATTTTAGGAAAATAGGTTATAATACTTTCCCTTCAGGCTTCAATAAAACAAAGGCTAATAAACAACTTCAAACAAAACGCACTCAATTTAAAGCAAGAAAAAACTGAAAAAACGGCAAGGTAAAAAAAATGCTTGAAACATTTGAACCATGGCTAATAGCCCCAATAGCCTCGTTAATCTCAATTCTAGTAGGCTTATACTTCTACCGTTACGTTGAAAAACAAGACAGCGGAACCGACAGAATGCGGGAAATCTCTGACGCCATCAGACTGGGCGCTCGTGCCTTCCTGAAACGGGAGTACACCGTGCTATTCATGTTTGTCGGCGTCGTAGCCGTGCTACTGCTGATCTTTCTGCCAGCCCCAATTTGGACTGGTTACCCACTGAAAAACATCACAACAGCACTGTCGTACATTTTTGGCTCCACATTCTCCGCGCTGGCTGGATTCCTCGGCTTAACAGTTGCAACCAAAGCAAACGCCAAAGTCGCAAACGGCGCACAACAAGGCTTGAACAAAGCTTTCCCAATCGGCTTCCGAGGCGGCGCAGTGATGGGCTTCGCCGTTGTTGGAATCGGCTTGCTCGGCGTAAGCATAGTCTACGCAATCGTTGGATTATCGCCGGCAGAAGAAGTCCCAGCAATACTGGCTTACAGCTTCGGCGCCAGCTCTCTTGCACTCTTCGCCAAAGCAGGCGGCGGAATCTACACCAAAACCGCAGACATCAGCGCTGACCTCGTAGGCAAAGTGGAACTTGACCTGCCCGAAGATGACCCTCGAAACCCCGCGGTCATAGCTGATAACGTGGGCGACAACGTGGGCGACGTAGCTGGAATGGGCGCAGACTTGTTTGACTCTTACGTTGCAAGCATCGTGGCTGTTATGATACTTGGCGCAGCTCTTTCAATCGGCGGAGGCACTTTGTACATTCAGATTCCATTAGTGTTCGCTGGCGTAGGCATATTCGCTTCAATTATCGGCTCCTTCACCGTGCGAGTCGGCAAAAAAGGCAACCCAGGATACGCGCTTAACATGGGCACTTACATAACCTGCGCTATTTTCGGCGTCCTAACCGCAATTGCCACTTATTACCTTGGTTATCCTTGGGAAGTATGGGGCGCCGCCGCCATAGGATTGACTGCAGGCGTCATAATAGGCGTGACAACCGACTACTTCACATCCGAAGACAAAGCCCCTGTGATTAAAACAGCCGAAGCCTCAAAAAGCGGTCCAGCCATAAACATAATCACCGGCTTCTCCTACGGGCTCAGAAGCATAATCCTCCCACTGATAGGAATCGGCATCGCAGCGGCTATCTCGTACAAGCTGCTGGAACCTTTAGGCGGCGTTTCTTACGGCGTATTCGGAATCTCGATAGCTGCGGTCGGCATGCTCTCAA
>CAZJBY010000037.1:0-20995 GCA_964544495.1 uncultured Candidatus Bathyarchaeia archaeon | reverse complement strand
GGTGCAAATGACTATTAAGCTTTTGTAGCTGTAGTCCCACAGCAACAGAGCAGCGCGCGCACCGAAACCATTGCTTGGAGATGACTTCTGAAACCTATTTAAGATCAAAAGTAGCATAGCGCGCTAAAGCGCTCCTGGTTGACCTGTCCTTCCAAAACTACCCGACCCATTTCAATTTGCCTTCTCGAACAGCCCCTAACAATGCAAGCAATTTTTCCTTATCATCTTGAGTTAAAACTGGTTCCCCATTTTCAGCATTACGGCAACTGTATATATTTATAAAAGGTTCCAACTTCGCATACTCGGCTTCCACGACATTAGGGTAAATCTTCGGACAGTTATCATAGGTTCCACCCACCACATCTAGCGGGTGATTAATTTGAACCCCATTAGTGTCTTTTCCGCTGCTATGTCCCATCATAAACGTTACATACGCCTTACTAATTCCCCGTTCAGGAGGGCTAGCTTCTTGTTCAAAAAACTTGCGGAAGCCATGACTGCGAACCGAAAGCGGGCTAGTGTGAAATTTGTGGCGCTTCCACATCAATCTAACGGTGTTATGAAACTTCTTACGCGATAATGGCTTTCCAGTGTTAGTTATGAAGAGGTAAGGGCTCTCCATGCCTAAACGGCTTAAAATCTTTTCTCGGATAGGTCGCCACTTCTGAATTTCCTGTATAGCATCCCGGCTTATGAAACTGTAATACGGGAAATTGTTTCCTTTTCGCTCTGGAAAATCAAACTTTATCCGCTTTCGACCTTCATCTATCTCGCTGAAAATTCGCTTACACTGCTTATTCATGTCTCTAAGGACTTGCTGTATGCTCTGCCCTGACTGTAGTTCGCACATGCATATTGTACGGTCACGTTGACTTAGAACGCTGAGAATACGCTTAATGTACTCTGCGGTGAAGGGGCGCTCGGGATATTTGCGCCTACCACGTTTAGGGAAAAACCCTTTAGTCGTGGTTAATGGCGCTTCGTGGTAATCGCAGAACAGTTTAACGGGTAGAAACCATGCAGCATATTTGTAGTTGGCAGCTTTGCCTTTAAGGTCAGGGTTGTCTCGGCTGTATTCTAGGGCAAGTCGTAACGCCCAGCGGCGGTCCTCAACGCTCCGAGTCCCCCGCTTCTGCAAATGCAAATTCAGAAATTCGGAAGCGCCTATCTCTACGCCCTTAACAACTTTGAGCCATCGGAAAAACCTTACTAGGCCAAACGCTTTTTCCGTGTAAGTTACACCGTTCTCCTCGTAGCGGTTTAGAAACTCGCGCACACAAGCGTTAGCCTCAATGAAACTGGAAACTTCAGCTTCCGAAACGCTGTACTTGAACTTGCCACGCTTCAATGTGAGAGACTCCGCTCTCCAAATCTATGTGTGACAGTATATATTATTTTATGTGTCAGTTCGCCCGTCGAGTCTTATCACCGCGTTGGCTCTGTGACTCTAAAGCTCATCATCCAAGATTATCAAGACACACATGGAACTTAAGGCTTTTCCGCACCGAGGGCAACAGCTGCATGTTTTTGCACGGTTTTTTGGAAACACGAATTTATAGTAAGAAAAGTTTAAAAGCGTCATCTTCATTCCCATTTGCCTTCAACAGGCATGCGTTGCCCGTTAAAATCAGTAGGAGGCGAAAAGAAACTGTTATCAAGAGATTGCGACGGTTGCTCACAAATGAAAACGTGCAGCAGACGCTATTTCGTGGTTGAAAAAGGCGAGAAAGTCTACTGCCCCGACGGAACAGTCCATCTAGTTGATGGACTATAAACCAGCTTTATCTCACATTTTTATATAGCTTAGATTTCTATGAAGCAGCCAGAGTTTCCGGATAATGCCTTCCGATAGACCAAGTCAACTGTTGCGGCATCCTGAATGGCTAAGCCCGTCGAATCGAACACCGTGATTTCCTTCTTTGAGGTTCGGGCAGGCTTGGTTCCAGCTACGATTTCCCCAAGTTCCGCCCACACATCCTTCTCAGATAAAACGCCCTTCGACAAGGGAACGTTTATTTCTCCACTGTGAGCGGCTTGCTTCCAATCATCCACAACTATCTTCGCCCTCTTCAAGATAGCCGGATCTAACTCCTCTTTAAGCGGGGCATCAGCTCCGATGCAGTTGAAATGGGTTCCTTCAGAAACCCACGCGTCAAAAACCAAAGGTTTCTTCGAAGGCGTCGTAGTAACCACAATGTCGGCTCCGCGAACGGCTTCCTCCTCACCCACAACAACCACAACTCTGCACTCAGCCGCTTTGTTTTTCGCTTCGGAAGCAAAAGCTCCTGCTGCTTTAGGCGATATGTCACAGACTCGGATTTCTTCAAGATTCGGAAACACCAAAAGCAACGCCTGCAGCTGCGCTCTAGCTTGGACCCCGGCACCGACGAAACCGGCGATTTTGGAGCTTCTGTTTGCGAGATATTTGGCTGCGATGCCTCCAGCGGCGGCTGTGCGCATGGCTGTTATGCTGTTTCCGCCCATTAACGCCAGCAACGCTCCGTTCCTAGGATCCAACAGAACCACCGTGGCTGAGACCGTGGGCATGCCAAATTTCTGTGGGTTGTCAGGATGAGAATTCACGATTTTAACCGCTGCCACATCCAGCCTCTCAAGGTAAGCGGGCATAGCTCTCACATCGCCGTTGTACTTTGCAAAGTCCAAGTAAACTTTCGGAGGCATCTGAGCGTAGCCCAACGCTTTTTCTCTGAAAACGTTTTCAACAGCCACCATGACCTCTTGGATTGACAGTAATTCGGTGACTTCTTGTTCAGACAGCAGCAAAACTTTGATTTTGCCCACTTCCTGATTGTAGTTTTCTACTGCTGAAATTGATAAGTTTTTCTTCTTGCAACGCTTGTTTCGTTGAATTGGCGGCCCGGTTTTTCTCGGGTTCGGGATGGATGAAAATTTAATACCGTACTGTGCGGTATATTCTGTGAGGTTTACTGTTGGATTACGTGGTTATCGCCGATGCGTACGAGAAAATTGAAGCTACCACTAAACGGCTCGAAATGACCGCCCTGCTAGTTGACCTGCTGAAAAAAACGCCGAAAAACGTCATCGCCAAAGTCGTCTACTTAACGCAAGGCAAGATATACCCTGACTTTGTGGGCTTGGAGATAGGCGTGGCGGAAAAGCTCGCCATAAAAGCCTTGGCGCAGGCTTCTGGCAGAAGACAAAGCGAAATGGAAGATGAGCTAAGAAAGAGCGGCGACATAGGCGAGACCGCACAGAAAATTTTGGCTAAAAAGAAGCAGTCCACCTTTTTCCAGAAAACTTTGACGGTGGAAAGAGTTTACGAGACGCTGGATAAGATGTCGAAAACCATGGGTTCGGGCGCTATAGGTTCAAAAATGGCGCTCCTAGCTGGGTTGCTGTCAGATGCCTCGCCGAAAGAAGCGAAGTACATCATGCGCACGGTGACGGGCAACCTGAGGCTGGGCATAGCGGATATGACGGTTCTGGACGCATTGGCAATAGCGTACGGCGGAGGCAAAGAATCTCGGGAACTTGTGGAACGCGCATATAATATCTCCTCAGATCTTGGCAGGGTCGCAAACGTGGTTGCTGAGAAAGGCTTGGATGGCATTAAAAAGTTTCAGGTGGAGGTTTTTGAGCCGATAAGACCGATGTTGGCGGAGAGGTTGGCGTCTCCTGAAGAAATCTTGGAGAAACTAGGCGGCAAGTGCGTGGCTGAATACAAGTACGACGGTGAACGTGTGCAAGCGCATAAAAAAGGAAGTGAGGTTGTGCTGTACTCCAGGCGTTTGGAGAGCATCTCTGACCAATACCCGGATGCGGTTGAACTCGTTAGGAACAACGTGGAAGCCGAAGAAGCCATTCTAGAGGCTGAATGTGTTGCCATAGACCTTGAAACAGGCGAGCTACTTCCTTTTCAAGAGCTGATGCATCGAAGGCGCAAATACGGCGTCAAAGAAGCAATGCAGCAATATCCAGTGTCGCTTTTCATGTTTGACGCGCTTTACGTGGACGGCAAGGACCTGACGCTCGATGCTTATCCCCTGCGGCGGAAGCTTCTGGAAAAAGCCATAAAAGAAAGCAATCAGGTTAAAGCAGCTAAGCAGCGGAAAACGAGCAGCGTGAAAGAACTGGAGGAGTTCTTTGAGGAAGCCATAGAGGACGGTTGCGAAGGATTGATGTGCAAGTCCGTGGCGAAAGATTCGCTTTATCAGGCAGGAGCTCGAGGATGGCTTTGGATAAAGTACAAGCGCGATTACAAGAGCGAGATGACGGATACTCTGGACCTCGTGGTTGTAGGTGCTTTTCACGGCAGAGGCAGACGAGCGGGAACGTACGGCGCGTTGCTTCTTGCAACTTACAACAGGGAAGCAGATACGTTTGAGACGGTTACGAAACTGGGCACTGGGTTTACGGATGAAGACTTGAAGAAGCTGCCTGAGCTGCTGGGGAAGCATGTGGTTCCGCGAAAGCACTCGCGGGTGCAGTCGAAGCTGGAGGCTGATGTGTGGTTTGAGCCTAAGGTGGTTTTGGAGGTTTTGGGCGCTGAGATGACGCTGAGTCCCATCCACGTTTGCGCCATGGACTCCATCCGTAAGGGTAGTGGTTTGGCGATTAGGTTTCCGCGTTTCACGGGTAAGTACCGGACAGACAAGGCGGCTGAGGACGCGACGACTTCCGTTGAGATTGTGGAGATGTATCGTAATCAGCTTAAGCAGATTAGCACTGCTTGAATAGGGCAAAGAATTGATAAAGCCTAACTGCCTAAGATAGTGCCCGTGTGAAGTTTATGTCGCAAGATTCCGATAAGCTGAAAACTTTTGTTAATTTTAAAAAGAAGCTTGAACAGCGAATTGATGAGTTAAATTCTGAGCTTGAAGAGTCTCTGGGTTTGCTTGAGGCTGTAAATTCGGTCTTGCTTGAGAAGGGCTTCAAGCGTGGAGACATGAAAGAGGTGAAAGAAGCGCCGAAGGAGAAAACGCCGCCTGAAGTGCACGTTACGGTTAAGGAGGAGAAACCTGCGCCTCCACGTGCAGTAGAGCATGAGAGGGTTATTCCGTTGAAAACGATGGATGATGAACCGTTGGCGATAATTTATGTTGACAAGGAGGCGTTGCATGTTCTGCCAGATGAGAGCAAGAATTTCAGTGTTAACACACAGCCTTTTCACTCGTTTCTGGTGGAGAGGGTGCTGGCGAAGATGCAAGAAAAAGACAGCGAACTCGTACGGGCTGGGCAGTTGACGCCTGACAAAATGTTTGCTTACAACATCGTCAGTGAAAATGACTTAATCCGTGAGATAGTGATTAGAAACGTTGATGAAGAACGCTTGAGAGAACTCAGGTCTAGTGTTCGGTGGACGCTGGAAAAAATGTATGAGAAAGCGAAGGGTTAACGCGTAGCGTTACAGGTATTTCTTCAGTACGTCGTCTATTTTGCTTTTGGCGCAGAGTCCTACGAGTCTTTCAGCTTCGCAGCCATCTTTGAACACGACCAAGGTTGGTATGCTGAACACTTGGAAGCATTCAGCCGTCTTAGGGTTCTCGTCCACGTCAAGTTTGCCGACGAGGACTTTGCCGCTGTAGTCGCGGGCTAACTCTTCGATTGTGGGCGCTAATGCGCGACATGGACCACACCAGCCAGCCCAAAAATCGATGAGCGCAACTTTGTTGTTCTTGATGGTTTCGTCGAAGTTTGCGTCAGTTACATAAACCAGTTCATTACCCATAGTTTTCATACTCCTAAAGGATATGCTTAGTTTTCTATCGCGCTCAGATATAAACAGTTCGAAGGTGGCGTTCTGTTACTTGCAAGTCTTAAACGATTGTTGTAACGACTTAAAAGCTGCGTAAGCAGCCTCAGGGGTAGAGATGATGGCTGCAGCTCTCTCGAAGGGGCAAACGTCGTTGCGGTGAGGGTCAAGGATGTTAGCTACCAGTTTCTTCCAGCGACATGGGATTTCGTGTTCTTCGAAAACGGCTTTGGCTTTTCGGCTCAGAACTTCAGCGTAAACTTCGCTTATCTTCGCGTAAGCACATAGGAGGGCAATGGCTTTTCCCGCTACTCGGTCAGCGACCGCAGCACCCTTAAGCTGAGCGTTCAATTGCTTAATTGCACCTAAAAAGCCGGAGATTCTATGAGAATCTGTTTCAAAAAGGATTTTGCTGTTCTTAACTATGACGAGAGTTAAGTCTTTCTCTAAGAGTCTGGTTTTTGCTGTGTTTAAGTCGCTCATGACTGCTCGGGTAAAGTAAACTGCGAAGCTTCTAAAAATACTATTTCGTTTGGAAGTGTGCTATTTGATGTGAATTTTAGTCGATGCTGGAATTCCAGTAGTAAACTTCGGAGTATCCGTTGAGACTGAATTGGGGGTCATCGTACACGATGTCCAATTGCAGTCCGTATTTTTCTGTTAGTTTATTCATTTTGTCCCAAATCGTGGAGGACATGTTGTCGGTCCACAGTCCCCAAATGGAATCGTCAGGTTGTCTCATTCCCCATCCGTAATCTTTGGGAAGAACGAAAGCCACTTGGCCTTTTGTTTTTCCAAAGTCTTCTGGGTATTGATGAATGTGGGTCCAGAACTGCTGCATGGCGGTGAAGTGGTCTTTTTGGAGGATGCCGTAGGGGTTGTTTTCTGGATAGGTGGGGTAATTGAATAGGATGATGTATTTTGCTCCTGCTTCGTAGGCTGTGAGCATGTCTTCAAGTATTTCTGGTCCGCTAGCCAGGTATGGTGGGTCATATGATGTCCAGGTGAGAATTGCACCCCATTCTTTTCCCTGTACGTTGGCTGCTCCTCTGCAAAGCCCTATTTGTTGGGGTATGCTGTTGTTCCATCCTAATTCGACGAAAATTGTGTCGTAGCCTGCTAGGTAGTCGAACCAGTAAAGCGCGTAATCTGAGGTGAATCTTGAGACGTTGCTGTTTTCTAGGTAGTGGAAGCTCCATCCTCTTGGGAGGTATGTTAGAAAAACTTGTGCTGCTTCGCTGTAGTTTGTGGCGTTTTTGGCGTTTTCAAACAGTTGGGCTACTTCAGAGTCTGGACCGAACTCGTCAAACATTCCTGTGTCTATTTGTTTTCCTCCTGGTTCGTCGTATATGTAGATTCCTAGGAAGTGTTCTGGCCATTTGTCGCTTGCAGTGATTACCCAGTTTCCGTGCCAAGAGTATTCTGGCGAGTCTGGGTGGAGTTGGATGAAATCGAAGAAAACCATGAAGCTTAGGCCTGCTTGGGCTGCGTAGTTGCAAACTTTGTTGAGTGCGGTTTCGTTGATGCTTAGGGGGTAAGAGTCAACGAGGAAGAAGTTGGTGTATCCTTTGACTTTGTCGATTAGGCGTTCAGCTTCAGCGGTTGTGTTTCCGCCGAAGGAAACTCCGAAATACAGGTTTGGTGCGGGTTTTGCTGTGAAGCTGTAGTGCCAGTACGCGATTGGTACGAATATGGCGATTATCAGTATTGCAATAAGAATTAACCAGATTCGTTTTGCCATTTATTCCCAAACTACACGTGTTTTGGAATTATAAATCAGTTATGGAAACATACGCCCAGTTTACTATAAAGTTGCTCGGTGTAGTCTATACCCCCTTATTTAAAGGCGGAAACGCGGGTTGAATTCCTAAAACGCAGTTCCGTATCACGTTAATGGGTGGTTTCTGCGCCAATACGGCCCTACCCCCTATAGGTTTCTGCAATGAACCGCTATTAGGAGCCAAATAGGCGGCAAATAGGTTGGCGACCCTTTGCCTAAGCGCATCCTTTAATTTCTCCGACGGTAAACGTTATTGCGAAGAGGTTTTAACGTTGAAAATTGCACGATTTCGGTATCAAGATGAGAAAAGCTACGGTGTCCTAAGCCAACAGTCCGTTTTGTCTCTGCCCGCTTTGGCTAAGCGTTTCCAAAAAACGGTGCCGCAGAAACTCGAAGAGTTCATCGCGGAAGGCGCAGGCGTTTTAGATGTGGCAGAGACGCTGCTTAAAAAAGCAAGCCGCACAGACATGGAAAGCGTCTCAGCACCGTTAACAGAGGCGGAGTTGCTGGCGCCCATTTCGTTCCCGCCCAAAATCATCTGCTTAGGCTTGAACTATTTTGACCACGCCGCCGAAACAGGCTCCCGAATTCCAGACGAGCCGGTAATCTTCATGAAACCCCACACGGCGATAACAGGTCCAAACCAGAAAATCATCAAGCCCCAGTTCGTGAAGGAACTTGACTACGAGGGCGAACTGGGCATAGTGATGGGCAAAACAGCCAAGAACATCTCAGAGGCGGAAGCGAGAAACTATGTTTTCGGCTACACCGTGTTCAACGACGTTTCAACCCGGGACTTTCAGTTCAAGGACGTGCAGTGGACACGGGGAAAAAGCTTCGATACTTTCGCGCCCACGGGACCCTGCATAACCACCAAGAGCCAGCTCAGGAACACGGGTGACTTAACTATTTGCACTTGGGTTAACGGTGAGCTGCGCCAGAACGGGACCACGCGGAACATGGTTTTTAACGTCAGCCAAATTGTACACCAGCTAAGCCGCGTCATGACATTGGAACCCTGCGACATCATAGCTACAGGCACACCCGCAGGCGTTGGATTCAAGATGAGACCACCTATGTACCTGCAACACGGAGATGTCGTGCGAATTGAAATAGAAGGGATAGGCATCCTAGAAAACATGGTTGAAGAGCGAGATTGATTAAGTGATTACTTCTCAAGGGAGACCTTGCTTATTCCTGCTTCTTTTTCAAGTATTATCACATGCTCAGCCTTTTCCGCGAACGCTTCGCTGTGTGTCACCGCTATTATCTGCTCTATCGCCTTGAATCGGCTTATAGCTTCGGCTAGGCGATCGATGCTGCCGTCTTCGCTGCCGAGGCTTTCCGTGGGTTCGTCAAGCAGCAACAGGCTCAAGCCGTGTCCAGTCCGCGACTGCATAATCAACTGCCCCAGCCCCAAGCGGTAGGCAAAAGCTAGCAACGTGCGTTCTCCACCAGATAGGTTTGAAACTTCGCGGTCTGCGCCGCTTTCGCTCTTAACGTAAGGCGTATACGTCTCATCCACAACCACATTCAGCAGTGGCGCTTCACCGCCGACCAAGCCATCAAGCACTTGCTGCACGAAGTTGCGGAGCACTTTCACGAATTCGCTGCGCAATTTAGGCTGGATGCTTCTGTATGCGTCGCGGATGGCTCCGAGGACTTCGACGACTCGGGCAATTTTCTGCATGCGCTCCAGCTTTTCCTGCGCGTGGTCAATGCGCTCCCTGGTTTCGTCCAGCCGTGCAAGCAGATCTTTTTTGCGGCTTTCCTTCGTGCGCAAGTCCGATTCCACACGGTAATACTGCGTAAACGCCTGCTCCCTCTGATTGCGTGAAGCTTCCAAGTCCGCCATGGCAAACCTGCCTATCTCCCACCGCAACGCCTCAAGCTGCCCACTCAACTCCTTTTCATGCTGCCGTTTCGCCTCAACCTCAGTTGCCAAATCCGCCAAGTTCCGCTCTTCTTCGCTTAACCGCGCCTTCAACTCTTCACCTCTCGTCGCGAGCTTTTGCAGGTTCGAAAACGCTTCGTTCACTACGACCTTAGTTCGCTGCATCTTCTCAATTTCACCCTGCAGCTGCGTTATCCTGTTTTGCCGCTCAGCGTTCTCCTGCTCAATACGCTGCATCAAACCGTTCTTATACTCATCGTTCAAAGACTGCAGACAAAGCGGACAACGACTCTCCATTGATAGCGATTCGGTTCGCTTCTGGTCAGCCTGCAAGTTTCGTGCAGTAGCCTCCTGCTCCGCCCTCAAACTGGACAACTCATCATCAAAAGCAGCCAGCTGCCCACGCAATGCCTCAACCGGCTGATTCGCGGCCACCCCCGCGTCTTCAAGCGCACTCTTGAAAGCTGCCACTTGCGAGTCCAACGAGTTTTGACGCTGCCTGAGATTATCCAGTATGGTTTTCTTGCCTTCAACCCGCTGATTCAGCGACGCCAACGCGTCAGCTACGCCCCCGATGTTTGCTTGAACCCGCGCTTCTTTTCTCTTAAGCGCCTCAATCTGCTGCTTCTTCTCTTCAAGCCTCGCCAGTTTAGCGTCCGCATCCTCTAACGCTCTTTTGGCTCCAGCAAGCTTGCCCACCGCGTCCTGCAATTCAATCTCCAAGTGCGTGAACTCTTCGGTCACGCGATTGTATTCAGCGCCGAGCTTCTCCAGCCCCACCACATCCGGGTCCTTCTCGTAAGCCCTTTTCTCCCCGCTGTACTCACGCTGGTAATCCAATATGTTCTTCCACGCCACCTCATAATCAGACAAGCCAAAAAGCTCATCCAACCGCCGCTGCCTGTCTCTGGGCGCCGCGTCCAACAGCTCCTTCAAATGCTCCTGACGGACCCACACTATCTCTCGGAAAAGGTCACGGTCCAACCCCGTAATCGCCTTGAACTGCTCCGCTATGGCGTCGGTTTTCATGCTCGCCAAAACAGTGTCATCCTCAAAAAGCTTAAGCTCTTCAAAGTCTTGCCCTATGCCTTTTCCGCGTCTTTTAAGCCCGCGAACAAGCTTGTAGGTTCGCCCGTTCTGACTGAACTGGACCGTGACTTTGGCTGAGTCTGCGCCTTCGCGGAGCAGGTACTCAAAGCTTCTGCCGATAGGGTCACCAAACAGCGCAAAGTCCACCGCGTACAGCACGCTGGATTTCCCAGTGCCCAAACCGCCCACTAAGCAGTTGAAGCCTCGTGTGAAAGGCACCGTAGACTTAACGTGCGAACGAACGTTCTCCAGCTGAACTATCTCGATTTTCATTGCAGCAACTCCTCTATGGCCTGCTTAACCTTTTCCTCCTGCTTCTTCGTCAACGGCTCTATCAGCGCAATGGCGGAACGCGCAATTTTATCCGCTTCCTCGCGATTGTACCTTTCGCCGAAAATCTGCAGAAAATACTCAAAAGCCTTCGTCTTCAAATCCTTAAACTCGCTCTCAAAAATCGACCGCACAATCTCGTCAGAAACCGCGCTCTCCTTAAGCAACACAACCGGATGCACGAGCAAGGCTTTTTCCGCAGCGCCTCTGATTCTGGCTATGTCCACTTCCGCGCGGCTTGCCTCAGCGGGCAACACGCCCTTCAAAACAGGAATTATCACGGTGCCTTCTTCATCTGCGCCCTTGACAAGCTGAACCGCCATGTCAGTGATTTTAGCTGAAGTCATCCCTGAAAACGTCTCTTCTAAAATCGTGAACCTGCGGGGAGAACTAAGCTCTACAAGCTCCTGCGAGAACCTGCCTTTCTCGTTCACTTTAACATGAAAGAAACCCTTTTTCAATTCCGCTTCGTCGTAGCTGACGGTTTCCGTGCAGCCGCTGTACGCCAAAAGCCCCGTTTTAAACTTGCCCGTGAACCGCTTGTGCACATGACCAGCAGCGTAATAATCAAAACCCTCAGGCAGCAGCTCAGGTGGCGTTTCAGCCTCAATGTAAGGCGGGTTCACGCTGGGCAAATCCACAGCCGCATGAAACACAAAAATGTTGCTGACATCGGGGTCGGGCGCAGGCGGGTGTTCCGCCATAAAAATTGGAAGAGCCTCTTCCGTCCTGCGTCTCGAGCGGAAGTTTGGTACGCCGTAAACGTAGCAGCAGTCAGGTTTCCGCCAGCACGCAGCCTCATGTCTGGGCAGATAATAGATCAACCCGGCGCTGTCCAGCGGATACAAGATTGTGCCCGTTATCGTGTTGGGCGCCGAGTCATGCGAACCATCCACGGTTAACACGGGGACCCCCGCATCTCTGAGGCGCTTGAAACTTCGTATGGCGTTCTCAAGCGTAACGTTTGAGGGGCGTGCGTGATGGAACAGGTCACCAGCGATTATCATGAAGTCGGGTTTCAACTCTATGGTTTTATCCACTATCTCCTTGAAGGCGTTGTCGAAGTCTAGGCGTCTGGCTTCTAAACCGTACTGCGAGTAGCCTAAATGCAGGTCTGCGGCGTGAACGAAGCTGAAATCCTTCAACGGTTGGCAACTCCCCCCTGTAAATGATTTTGCTTGTGGCTTCTATTTTCGGGTTTGACTGTTTTAAGGATTTGGCAAGAGTACCGTACAGTTAACTGTCGATTTTCGGAGGGAAACATATAAACGCCCACTTCACTTTTTACCCTGAAACAGGCGCGCGTAACGTATGAAATGTCGAAAGTGCGGGCAGGAAACTTTTCTCCCTTTCAGGTGTCCTTACTGCGGAGACCAATTCTGCAGTGAACACCGGCTGCCTGAAAACCACAACTGTCCCCGGATGGACCTTGCCCGAGCGCAAAAACAGGAAGACGCCATGGCGGTTCAGGGCAAAAACTCGTATGAATACAAGGTCACTTACGGGCAGCCTCGCCGCACTACGGGAAGAGTTTACTTTAGCCCTAAAGAGCTTAAACACTTAGCGCTGGGCACGCTGCTTGTCATCGGCATCAGTTTATCCTTTGGATTTGGCTCTATAGGGCAACCGAATTGGGCGATCGTTTTCTCTGCACTGGCGGCTGTAATTACCCTATCATTTTTCATACATGAAATAGCGCATAAGGTAACCGCGCAACGGCAAGGGCTATGGGCCGAGTTCCGTTTAACCCTGTGGGGCGCCGTCTTAACGTGCATTTCAATTCTTATACCCTTCAAAATAATCTCTCCAGGCGCAGTCATGATTTCTGGACCTGCCAGCATGGATGACATAGGAAAAATATCAATAGCTGGACCCCTAACAAACATCATCTTGTCAACCGCGTTCCTCGGATTAACATTTGCTCCAAGCCCGTACTACCCGATATTTGCTGTAGGCACCTTTTTCAACGGTTATATAGCTGTTTTCAACTTAATCCCAATGGGCATTCTTGACGGCTACAAAATTTTCCGTTGGAACAAAGCAATCTGGGTTTCAGCTTTCGCCATTAGCGTAGCATTAGCAATAATGGGTTACTACGTCTACGCCTACTACTAGAAAAGCACTTTAAAAGAATTAGATAAGTTCGATTGTTACGTGGACTTCCTCAGGCACGCGGATACGCATAATACGCCGCATGACGCGTTCTTCCGAGTCGATGTCGATTAACCGTTTGTGGATGCGCATTTCCCACCTGTCCCACGTGGGGGTTCCCTCACCTGACGGAGCTTTCAAAACTGGCACTTTAAGCCTTTTTGTGGGAAGCGGGACTGGACCGTTGATTTTCGCGCCTGTCTTGTTGGCTATGGCTTTCAGTTCTTCGCACACCTCTTCTAGCTTGTTGTAATCGGTGCTTGTTAAGCGGATACGCGCTTTTCGTACCATTTAATCAATCAATCCTTTGGTCCTATCGTTTTAACGCAATTACCTTAACCATTTAGGCGGTAAATAAAAACCTATCGACCCATGTTTTACTTTATTAATCCGTATTTTTTAAGCCGCTTAGGCGTTTAGCCCATAAAAGGCACGCGACGAAACGACCCTGCAGCGAAGTGGAGAGTACGGTGAAAGTGAAGAAAGGTTTTAGGCTAAAAACAGAGATAGGCTGTTGGTCAAAAATGAACTATTTTCGGTTTTCTTGCAAAATTTAAGCGGAAATGCGTTTTTGCGTCGATTTAGAAGAATTTGAACTTCTTTTTTTCCTGTTGGTTCTCTTGAGTCTCAACTATTTCTTCGCTCTCTACGACCGTTATCGTAACCTCATCTTCTGGAACTGCTTCTGCTTCCTCTGTCTCAACGGCTTCTTCTGCCTTTTCAGTCGCCTCTTGGGCCTCAGTAGCAGGCGCTGAAGTTTCTGCCCTTTGCCCCAACCGAGTTTCAATTTCCTTCTTTTTGGCTTCCAGCTGAGCGACGGCGCTTTTTATGGCTTCGTTCCTGCTTCTCAAATCTTCAACCAGAGCTTTCTCCTTCTTCAACTCTTCAGCAACAACTTGTTCTTCAAGAGCCCGCATGTCTTTCTCCAAGCTCTGTTGTTTCTCTATCAACAAACGTGACTCTGCTTCAAGTTCCGCGCGGACAGATTGCAGTCTTTCAAGTTCGGCTTTTGCGCTCATTTTCATCAATAAAACAAAGCGCTATTACAAAGTATAGTTTATGAAAGGGCAGTCTGTATTTGAAATTAGAGAAAATTTGTTTGCGTTAACCTCGTTTTGGCTCAGAAAGGAAGAAGGAGAATGTGGATTGGAAAACGTTTTTTCGCTTCCCTTAACATTCAGGTTGTCAAAGCCCTACTTTTCTACACATCTTTAAAGTGTTCAAAATGGGATTAAGTGAAGCTCAAAACTTGGACTTCTCAAAACTTATATAAATTGAAGGAGAAAGCTATCGTCCGCTTTCAAGCCTCCGCTCAATTTGAAAAGAGGAACGTCGTGGGAAGACGCTGCCACTTGACCTTTCTTCCCACACAAACTACTACCGAGCCAACGATTTCAAGTGTCGCAGCGTCTTCCAGAGACTTGACGGCCATGGCTATTTTTGAATAGGTTATAAAGGGATTAGATTCAAACATAACGGGAATGAGTTTACCCTAATAACTCCAGAAAATGAGATAAATCCCGAAAAAGAACTGTTAATTAGTCAAGACTACGGTAAATACTTGAAAGGAGCGAAAAAAAACTTGAAACAGTTCGTGATTACCTCGTCTGCGGGTAAACGATTAATCGCTAAAGCATTAGCGTCACATCCCGCGGTGTTAAGCGCCATGAAAAACGGCACAGTAGTTATCGTCGCCGGCACGACAAACGGGTACGTAGCCGAAGAAATTTTGAAAACGCTCGGGGTTGCCGAAGGTTTTTCTCGGAAACGTTTTTTCCGCGGAATCACTTTGCCGCCTAGCTCAGCCGTAACATCTGAAGGCCGACTTTCTGACGAAAGCGCGTTTCCCGGCGACGTAGTTATAACCCAAGGTGAGTGGCAAAAAGGCAAAAGCATAGTCGACGTAATCGACGAACTCAAAGAGGGCGATGTCATCTTGAAAGGGGCAAACGCGGTGGATTTGCACAGGAAACAGGCGGCAATTCTCATAGGTCACCCTAAAGCGGGCACTATAGCTGTGGCGTTGCAGGCTGTTTTGGGGCGTCGCGTGAGGCTGATTATACCAGTTGGCTTAGAGAAACGCGTATGCGGCGACTTATTCTGCCTATCGGAGAAGGTGAACTTGCCAAGCGCAGGCGGCTACCGCTTGTTCCCAGTTCCAGGTCAAGTATTCACGGAGATTGACGCGTTACATCTTTTAACCGGGGCTGCTGCTGAGTTGATTGCGGCTGGTGGCGTCTGTGGGGCAGAGGGCAGTTGCTGGCTTGCCGTAAGCGGGACAAAAGAGCAGGAAGAAGCTGCTGAGAGGCTTTTGGCTTCTGTTGCTTCTGAACCTGCATTTAGCCTCTGATGAGCAGTTGTTTCAAACGGGAATATCCCTTTCCCGAAAGACAATGATACTAGCGATAATCAAGCCCACGTTGACACATACGAGAACGAACACGTCGCGGGGGAAGCTGGCAAAGTTCCCTGTTCCGAAGTACTGCGCGGGGTTGTAGTAGAACCATGTGGAAGCGTAACGTAGCGGATTGCTAACTGCGGCGCCAGCCGTACCGTAGGAGCCGTCCATGAAGAACATCAGGAACATAGTAATCACAGCGGCGGCAAGGGTCTTTTTTGTGCTGAGGAAGACCGTAGAGAAGAAAACAGCCGTCATAGCCAATGTTCCTAGGTGCAATGTTGCTGTGAGGAATATGGCGATTATTCGTTCCCAGTGCAAGCCTTCTTCAATGAACATGTTGGATGATGCCATGCCCGCTGCAACGAACATCAGAATGAGCCCTATGAGGCAGGTGGTGAACACGTACAGGAAGATTATCTTGCCTGTCAGGTATTTCTCTCGTGAAACGGGTTTCGATAGCACGAGGTCTATCGTGTTGTTCTCCACTTCTTGGGGCACCAAGCTGCTTGCCATGTAGACGAGGAAAACGCCGCAGTAAAGCGACAGGAACGAGAAAAAATACGCGTTAAACAGCGAGTAAGGATTCGCAATGTCAAGCGGACCTAACAAAGCCAGCAACGACTCGGGAAGCGTATCCAAGTAGGCTTGTAACCCGCTGAGGTCCAAGCTGCTTAGCAGGTTAACTAAGTAAAGCCCCAGCAAACCGATGAGGACACCGAGACCTATAAGGAACCACGTCTTATCGCGCAGGTCCTCCTTTGTAACGGCAAAAATCTTTTTCATTTAAACCACCTCCCTTTCTGCTTCTCCTGCCGCAAGGACGTTTTCGTTTTTCTTTCTATGTTTGCCTGCTTTTCGTTGGTAGTCGCGCCGTAGTATTCAAGGAAGATATCCTCCAAAGTGGAATCTCTGATGTTAAAGTCGCTGAAAGAAGTGTCAGCTAACTGTGGCAAAAGAAGCGGGAGTTCTTCCCGTTTGGATAGGAACCTCGCACGGGAACCTTCCACTGCCAAGTTCTTAACTAACTTTTTTGGCAGCTTACCCACAAACGTTTTGGCGTCTGAAGATGCGGTAAACGACAGCTCAACATGTTTCAGTGCTAGCTGCTTTAACTGGGTGACCGCTGCTACTTCAACGAGGCTTCCTTGCCGGATTATGCCCACGCGGTGCGCTATTTTTTCTATTTCCTCTAGTTGGTGGGAGCTGAGAAAAACTGTGCAGCCAGAAGCGACTTGTTTAGCTAGCAGTAGCTTGTAAAATTCGTTATTGACCAAGGGGTCTAAGCCAGACGTAGGCTCGTCCAAAATCAAAAGTTCCACGTCAGGTGCCAAAACGGAGATTATACCGATTTTTTGTTTATTGCCTCTGGAAAGCTCTCGTGTCTTTTTGTGCAAATCAAGATTCAGGCTTCGCGCGAGTTCTTCAACTTTTTCCCAGTTGACGGACCTATCGTAGAGCTTGAACAGATATGAAAGTGTGCGGCTGGCAGTCCAATCTTTGAAAATCCCAAGTTCTCCTGGCAGATACGCGACTCGTTCCCGAATCAGTTCCGACTCGGTTCGGACGTTGTGCCCGAGGATTGTGGCTTCCCCAGATTTTGCGTGAATCAGGTCTAGGAGCAATCTGATGGTGGTGGTTTTTCCTGCGCCGTTTGGGCCTAGGAAACCGAAAATCTCTCCTTTTCTAACTTGAAGATTTAGGTTTTCGATTCCTCGGTTTTTGCCGTAGTACTTGGTTAGGTTGCGGGTTTGGATGACGGTGGACGTGTTCATTTCACGGTCACTTTTCATTTTTCATGAAATTTAAACTGTTTTTTCCGCATATAAATTTTTTCATTTTTCACAGATTTTGAAAACTTTATATTTTCCGTTTTCCCATAGCTTCCGCGGAAATGAAACACGGCAAAACGGCTCCCAGTGAAGAGCGCCTCAGGCGCGTTGAGCACAAACTAGTGGAAATCATCGGGAATTTTGGGTATTTGAAGGGGCGTTCTGCCAAAACTTCTGAAGTTATGGCATACATTTATATTCGTCAGGAGGTTACGCAGCAGCTTCTTCGGGAGCTAACTGGCTTTTCCCTTGGAACCGTTTCCGCGGCTCTTCAAGACTTGGAGGAAATAGGTTTCGTGAGCAAGCATCCTATCCCGAATGCACGCGGATACTTTTACAGGCTCGCGGGGTCTCCTTCGCAGGTTCTATCACGGTCGATGCTGGATTTTCAAGGTTATCTATCGGAGATAAGCGGCTTCCTTGAGACTGTTGAGGCGAAGTTGAGCAAGCCTTCTCTTTCGACGAAGCTAGGGCACAGCAACCTTAGGAGTTTTCTGGACGAGATGAATGTTCTGATTCCTGCTTACGAGCATGTATTGCAGAAATTTCAGATCATACGCTTAGATTCTACACGGAAACAGGAAGGTGCAACAAGTCACCAGTAGCAACTCTATGGTGTTTGATCCTGAAATTCGCCGAATCGAACAGGAAATAGTGGATTTTTTTGCGGAAAAAGCTTCTGAGCACACTGGTCGCCATCCAATCGTCTCAATGGTTATGGCGTATTTTTACATCCGCAGGAGCTTGACTCAGCGGGATTTACGGAGCTTGACGGGTTTTTCCGCTGGAGCCATCTCAAAAGCTGTACGGCAACTGGTTGACATAAACATGATTACCCGCGAAATGATTCCGGGCACGCATACGCACAGGTACAAGATGGAAATGTTGCCTTTTAGGTCGCCAAGTTATTTTTTGCAGACGGAGAAAACCCTTGAGATAGCTCATAAAGAGCTTGTGGAGCTGAAGAAGTCGCTGGACGCCTATGGTGACGTTATGCGGGATGTTGAGGTTTATCAGAAGGTTTATGCTGTTGTCGCGCATTTGCTGGAGCAGATTTCCAAGGTTCCGCTGTTTATGACGTTGATTGAGGAAGAGTTGGAGAAGTTCGTTAAAACAGAAAAACGGAAGCGGTGAGGTTTCGCATTTAATTCTTCGGGTTTGGGTTGAAACAACCGAGAGGTGTTCGGTTGCAAAAACTTTATTCCCTGAAGCCTGTAATATCAGAAGGGGGTTTCAGATGGCTGTAGGTTCGAACAGGATGCTGGGTGGCATAGGCGCATTGCTGTTAGTGGTAAGCGCTGCCAGTCCGCTTTTGATTCTTCCCAGATTTTTGGACCTGTATTCAACCAGTTCAGCTGTGTCTCCGTTCTCGTGGGTTTTTGGTTTGGCGGGGTTAGCTGGGCTTATCCTTTTTCTGGTTGCGATGAGGGGTTTCGCCAGCGACTACAAGGACTTGGGCATCTTTAACAACGCGCTTTACGGGGTGCTTTCCGGCATAGTTGTGGCTGGGGTGGCTGGCGGCTTAATGCTTATCATCCTCTTCACGAACTTGGGCAACTGGATGCCAACCTTGAACCCTGTTCCCACACAGACCGACTTTGAGTCCATTCTGAGCTTTATGGTGCCAGTTCTGCCTGCGGTTTCTGTGGCTAGTTTGGTTCAAGCCTTATTCACGATGCGGGCGTTCAACCTTCTGGCTGTGAGGTCTGAGGTGCGGTTGTTCAGGACTGCTGGCTGGGCGCTTGTGGCTGGCAGCTTACTAGGGTTGATTCTCGGGTGTATCGGCGTTTTGTTGTTTTTTGCGGCTTCAATATCGGTTACTGCGGTTTTAGTTATTCCATTCGCGGGAACCGCGATAGGCTACTTGGCGTGGGTAGTTGCGGCTCAAGCGTTCTTCGCCGTGAAGGCGCCAACAAACCAGACATTACCAGCTTCGGCTGCAGAGCAGGTGAAGTATTGTCCGCAGTGCGGAGCGGAAAACTCGCAAGATGCTGTTTTCTGTGTGCGGTGCGGGAAGAAGCTGTGACATAGTTTCTATCGCGTGGGAAATTGCCTCTCTGGATATGGGTTCGTGGTGTGTTGGTGTTGTTTTTTTTACTTGTAGAAGTGAGAGTTTGCTTAGCACATCTACTTTTGGGTGTTTGTGGTGTTTTTTGTGTTTTGTTGTCGGGGTTTGTTTTGGGTTGCAGGCGGGTTGTGCAATTCGCCGCTCTGGCAGACTATGTTACTTTGCTAACGGTTAGAAAAGTGAAACCGAAACATTGAATTCTGCTTTCAAAATACCATAATTGTCTACACGGAGAAAGCGGAAATGGAGGCGACCAAGCAGCAGATTTCTTTGCCCGATGGAAGGCAGCTAGGGTTTTCAGTTATCGGCGAAGGCACGCCAGTTCTCTACTTCCACGGCACCGCAAGCAGCAGGTTGGAAACCCTGCTTCTGAAAGAGTTTGCGTGCGCCAACGGCTTTCAAATAATCGGGGTGGACCGCCCAGGATATGGCTTGTCAACTTTTGCGCCTAGACGCCGCCTCCGAGACTTCGCTCCTGACGTCAACTTTTTGCTGGCACATTTGGGCATCACGAAGTTTGCATTACTTGCTTGGTCAGGAGGCGGGCCCTTCGGTCTCACCTACGTCGCGCTTTTTTCCGAGCGCGTGACCAAAGCCGTGATTGTCGGTTCTCCAGCCCTGCCTTTTGACGTGGCAACCGCGCACAACAATTCTCTTGCGCGTTTCGCAATGAAAATTCCCGCTTTGGGCATGTGGGGCTTGAAACGGTTCAGAGCCGAAGTGTTAAGGGCAAACAGGGACATCAACGCGTTTTTAAAGTCCAAGAACGGGCGAAAAATGCTGGAATCTTGGCCTGAAGCAGATACCAAGTTCTTTGAGGACCCATCTTGGTTACGGTTGATGTACGGGTCTATGGCTGAAGGCTTCAGGCAGGAAAACGCGGGAGTTAAAGCCGTGTTTCAGGAGCATCAGCTTTTCATGAAACCGTGGGCTGAGCCTATATCGATAGTTCCACCCAGCAAAGTCTACGTGTGGCACGGCACGAAAGACACAACTTGCCGTGTTGACAACGCTTACCGCCTTGTCCAAGCGGTTCCAAATGCAAGCTTGGAGGTTTTTGAAGGCGAAGGACACTGCGTCATGTTTGACAACATGGAGAAACTGGGCAAGTTACTCAGCTTAGAATAGGCTTGCGCTGCGATTTTCGCTATCTCTAAATATGTTTGTGCTCGCGTTTTCTACATTCTTTTGGGCGGTTTCCGCGCCATTACGGGTAGACCCCCTCCTCGTTTTCTGCAACGAATTTCTATTAGGCTTCTAATAGACGGCAAATACGATAGTGCGGCGCTTAGTCAAGAAATGTTGACTAAACCAGGTCAAGAAACCTTGACAAAAAAGGCTAAATAACAAGGAAATCATGGCGTTATATGCAGGAGCGCTGCGAAAGATGCCCAACAAAAGGTCAAGTGACAAAAGAAGAATCCTGTTGGCAACGCTACTTTTGACCCTGCTTGTTTTGGCGTTGGCTACTTCCCTTTTTGCTAATCAAGCTGTCGCAAATCCTATGGAATTACCATCAGGGTCAGGAACACCACCTGCCCCTATTGTAGAAGTGATTAAACTGGATACGGACACGCTTACCTTAACAGTTTTAGTGCGAGCAGTTCAAGCGAGTTATATAGAAGTTTTTGTTGACGGAAAAATATGGAATCGGCTTGGCTGGATTGCAAAACCATTTTCGGTGTCTCTTGAAGGGCTCAGCAACGGTCGGCACACTTT
>CAZJBY010000036.1:0-21231 GCA_964544495.1 uncultured Candidatus Bathyarchaeia archaeon | reverse complement strand
GGCGCAGCGGTTTCCAAGAAGTACCTGCGAGTGCTCGTGAAAAAGTTTCTGCATAAGGAAAAGCTGAAAGAGTATTTCAGAGTTATAAGCGACGACGAAGACACGCTGAAAGTGAAAGAAAGAAAACTCTACGAAGACTAAACTTGCGCCTCAAAATCGCCTTATTTTTCTCGTTTCGAGAACCCGTGCTTCTTGACTTAAAGGGTTTACAGGTGGACAACTTTTTGGTGAATGCCAACAATTGGCTGTTCTATAGCCGCGGGGTCACTCCTGAAAGCTGAAAAAGACGCAAAATATCGAAAACTGAAAGCTGTGCTTGACCTGAGATTCCCCAATGCTAAGATCAGCAATCAGACGTAACCGCGGCAAGCTTGAAATCCGCAAATTCTCTTCTTTTTTATTTTTGGATCACAGAATGGGTTTTTCTTCTAACGGTTTTTTCTGGCAAAATAAAAAGAATAAACAGCCTTTTTTAATATTTAACTTGTGAAACTGCTAATTCGCTTTCCAGAGCAAAATTTTATTACTTAACATGTACAAAAGTGTACTTGATAACATAAATCTATTCAGGAGGGAAAACTATGGTTAGTGAAGGAAGAGGGCGACTCTTCAGGAGAAAGGACGGTAAGTACCTTATTTACTTGCCGAAAGACCTAGCAGAAGACAGTATGTTCCCATTCAAGGGAGCAGACTCCATATTCGTCGAAGTAAGCTTCAAGATGGGCGGCAAGAACATGCTTGTCGAGAAATGGGTTCCCCCGCCTGAAGAGACAGAAGCTTGAAAAAATGTTTGGCAAAAAAGTTCTATTTCACTTTTTATTGTCGAAATTTCTCTATGCAATGACTTCCAAGAGAGTATATACACAAGCTATTATTGTCTCTTGGAGGTTAAGTTTCCAATTCATAACTCTTTATTACAATTTTGACAAGACTAATTCTACTTTAACTATTTCCGAAAAAAAACGGTGGTGTACTACGCATGTTAATTCAAACAAAATCTGACGTCGATAAAATCATAATTGAAGTTGTTGACGATGTACTCAAGTATTGTTTAGGCGAGTCAAACGCTAGCATTATCTATGATTTTATGAAAAAAAGGAATTGCTCGCTGAGTGGGATTCCAAATAGTCCAGAAACGTTTTCAGAGGTGCTGAGGAACATACTTGGTTTTGGGAGCAGACAAATTCTTGGTGCTCCATCCATACTTGAAGAAGAAATACTCGAAATCTTGTACAAAAAACTAGGGATATGCCACAGTGTACAGAAACCACCAGACTTTCCGAGGCAGATAAGAAAACTAAGAGAAACTTACGGAACCATGGAAGATAGGTTATGATTCTGCTAATGTTTCATTTCACTTGGTCAGGTTCAAACCCAAACCTGAACATGTTGTTCCCTGATAGATCATAAGGTGGCTAAAGCATATACCACAGAAAGTTAGCGGCGGAAGAGGAGTCTCCGCTGTTCTTTCGGTCCTGTTACTAGTTATAATAACGTTCGTTTTAGGAATTGTTCTCTTCAATTTTGTAACCGGAATGATTGGAAATATTGCTAGTAATGATTCTGTGGGGCCTTTTAGTTTGCTTATTGAAAACGTGAACATAAATGGCACCTGTATGACAATTCATGTAGGGAATAGACTCAACCATGAGGTGACTGTCAAATCAGCGTATATAAACGATGAACGCCGTGAATTTTTCAGTCTTCCCGGAAATGCTGCTTCCATTCCGTCTAATTCCATTGGTATTTTGTATGTGAACGGACCCTTCGTAGGAGGTGGTTTATACAATATTAAACTTGTTTTCGATTCTGTGAGTAGTGTCATTTCCGTAGCAAGATATTGAAGGCGGAACTCGTTCTTTAAAGAGCGAACTATTCCAAGATTGCGCCAATCGGAATGTGCTTAGTCACGATTTAATTACAAAGTTTGTGCTGAAAAGGTCTGGGAAAGCACTAAGCCATTCACGATAGGAAACCCGTACTGTGACATCATTGGTGTTTAAGCTGCGAGCAATTTCCCTCTGCGTCTTTCTTACATTATTTTTTCTGCCTAGAAGATAGAAAATACCTGAAAGGACCCCCTTTTCACTTCTTCCACTGAAGAAAACACTATTTTTTCTATAGACTGTTTTGATGATCTCTGTAGTTTCTGCGGCTATTAATTCTGCTATTAATTTATCTTTCCAAACTTTAGAAGCACATAATAGTACTGTTTTAGATGACAAGCGTTCAACATTATACTTTCGTTGTTCGTTCAAAGTGCCCTCAACCACAGCTATACTTTTTCGGGTTTTTTTCTTGAATTTTATTTTCCAAAACATTCCTGCCTCTTCAGATTAGATAGCCTTTTTCAAGTTTTTCCGCAACTTCAGCTAAGTTTTTGACAAAAGGGTGATTAGGCTTTTCTACAGCCAACAATGATGTTCTTTCACTTTGAAGCACATCACAGTAACAAGGTATAACACCTATTACTGGATGTTTCAAAATCTTTTCCAATTTGTCTGCTACATTCATGTTATATTTGGTGGATTTTATTCGTGTTTCGGGTGAGGCTTTATTCGCTAGTATTACCGCTTTCTTTTCAAGAGCGTCATAGAGTTCAGAAAGCATGTCTTCAGTGCCCTTCAAGTCAATCGAATCCAAAGTTGTAACCATTATGGAAATGTCCGAGCTTACTATGGCGTTGACTGAAGAATACTGCATGCCTGGGCTGGTGTCAGATACTAAAAAATCTACTTTCGTATCGTTAAGTATAGAGATTAATGAAAAAAGTTTCTTAACGGCTGTCACTTCCCAAGCTCTACTCTTTTCCATAACATTTCGCATTGCGTCTATTGCCGGATTTGCGAGACCTATCAGCAGCTTCCCTTTCAAATTATACCTGCCCGATACGTCTGTAAAAACCTGCGCCCCATCACACTTGCCGTTAAGGAAATCATTTAACCAGCATTTTACAGGAAGCTTAATTCCCTCGGAAAACACCATTGCGAGGCTTGGCGCACGAAAATCAAGGTCTAACAGGGCAACAGTGAATCCTTTATTGGCAAGGATTGCAGCCAAATTAGTTGCAATCACAGTTTTTCCAGTACCACCTCGTGAAGAATGGACAGATATGGTCTTTATACTCATTCAGTTACCTCCACTTGGGGCTGAATGCAGAAATAAACATCTCGACCTTCTCTTTTTTTCGTAAGGTAACCAAGTCGCACCAACCGATTTGCTGAAGCACTTTCCACAGCTCTTAATCTCTTTGTTTCCTTCGCGATGTCTTTAGCCGTTGCTTTTTCCAGCTTGTACAAAACCATCACAGTCTTTCTCAGCGACATCGGTAACGATAACAACGCCATGACATCAGGTGCAAATTCGAATTCCTCTGACGACTTTATCTTGTCACTGGTTTGACGTAACTTTTCTTGATTTTGCAGCAACTTGCGATTCAAGCTTATAAGCAATTCAAGCTTTTCATTAGCTTCGCTGAGTTCAGATATTATTCTCGCTAACAGTCCGGCTATTCTAAAGTCTGGTGTCTCTGCTTCACACATAAGCAATCATCAGTGTATTTGTGTTCATACGTTAATACACATTATATAAGTTTTATCTGACATTAGTGTAAATTTCTTGACCACTAAAATGCAAAAGTTAAAAAATTATAACAGTAAAAATAACATAAAACGTTACTGACCTGAAATGCACGAAAAATACACCATTGCGGAAAGATGCCACAAAATCCTCGAAGACAACGGCGGAACAATCGCCAATAAAGCTAGAAAAATATTGCTCGATGATCCAGAATTAAGAGATCTAAAGCGCCCTCTAGCTTTTCTCTCCAAAACTTGGCGCGACCCTCTGACGCCAGCATTGATGGGTCTTTCCTGTGAAGCAGTCGGAGGGGAAGCAAAGAAAACCGCTGAAGCAGCTTTAGCTATGAGTCTGATCAACCTCAGCTTTCGGATATGGGATGATATAATTGATGAAACTCAACTCAGGTCATTTAAGCCGACGCTGTATGGAAAATTCGGAGAAGGAATAGCATTAATTATCGGCGGCCTCACATCCGCCAAAGCATTTTCAATTCTTAGTCAAATGAATATCGAAAAAGAAATGCGCCAGTTTATTATCAGCCTATTGTGGAAATTTTTAGGAAAGATGGCTAGAGCTGAAGACGCCAATATGCGATTACGCAGCCAGAGAAACCCTTCTTCCAGAGAAAAATTTCGGAAGATTAAATTGGAAGCAACCGACTTGGAAACATGCCTACAGATAGGAGCAACTTTAGGAAACGGTTCTGAAAACGATATTTATCATCTGGGAAGATACGGGCTATGCTTAGGCGTAATTATGGAATTATGGAAAGATTTTCATGTATCACTTAATTTAACAGTGGAGTTAGCTGAAAAAATAAAGAGCAATGCATTACCCTTCACCGTGATATGGGCAAAAGAACGCTCTGCAAGAATCCAAACAAGGCTTAGTGCTACAATTTCCAAGGAAAATGAACAAAGCTATCTGAAAGAAATTGTTGAAGTCGTCTTGGAAACAGGAGCACTTGACAATACAGTTAAGACAATGCAAACTTTTGCAGAAAAAGGAAAAAGAGAGTTAAAAAAAGTTGAGAGAAACAGCGCTACTCAAACGCTCCAAGTGTTAATTGAGGCGCAACCTCAACTTTTTACTGAAAGTATTCCAACTTTGCCATATAAACACTAAGCGGGCTCAGGCCATTTTTGCTGTGGACTAACGGCGAGGAGCACAGACACAACGACGTCTAAGTAACTTCCAGGTATATTGGCTTTTTTACAAACTTTTATGAGTGAATCCTTGTCTTTTCTTTCAATTGCATCCTGTATTTTCGAAGAGAATTTAGGGGCAGTCAAAGACTGCAAGTGGAATGCCAAATCAGATATCCTTTCGTTAAGAGTTTTCATACTGATCCCGTTGTAAAGTTTATCCATTTCGCTTTTAAACTTTTCATAGAGTAAACAATTAATAGACACCTCAACATAGATTTGTCGATAAATTGAGCATCTTTAAGAGTGGTATCCAGATTACAAAACGTGGCTTTCTAATAGGTGCCATTTTATTCTTTGCGTTTTTTACGTTATACTTGCTTTTCTCCTTCTACCTTACGCAATATATCGTCTCATCCGCTGACGAACTCCCAATAATTCAGGCATTGGTTCATTTTGTTATTGCAGCAACAATACTCTTATCCAGTTTTTTAATTCAAAGATTTAACAAGCTTCATTTAGTCTACGCAGGTTCTACAGCTATGGCGATAGCCACTGTTCTTCTCTTTTTTACATCGATTGAAGTTGTTGGATTAATAATCATTTTCGTAATGGCGATTTTTTTTAGTATAGGCGTGTTAGGGTTATTTACTTATTTCTGGCAAATAACATCATCTGAAGAAAGAGGTCGAGTAGCAGGATTAACGGGATTTGTTTTCTTACCATTTTATTATTTTACGGTTCAGATAGTAGCAGGAACTCTTGATTTCCCTGCTACAGTGCTATTAATCATGCTTATCAGTGTAGGGGCATTAGTCGTTATTTTTTTAAGACCTGAAAAAATAGCGTTAACTGCAATTAAGAAAGAAAGAGCAAGGTATTTTGAAAAGAGGACAATTGTTTTCTACTCGGTTCCATGGATTCTTTTTTCTTTGGTCAATGCAATATTAGCTAAAAATACATCAATCACTGTTGTGCAACAGGTGTCATCTTCGTTCTACCTGTTGTTAATTGGTGTGCAGGTTATCGGGGTTATTTTCGGAGCAATTATTGGAGGATTAGTGGCCGATTTCTTCGGAAGAAGATTCGCCTTAGCGTTCAGTCTCACGCTATATGGGACTAGCTCGGCTCTTGTGGGACTATTTCAAAACAATGCGTTGTTTTCTATAGTATATGTTATAAATGGTTTAAGCTGGGGTTTTCTACTGATATTGTACACTTTTGTAATTTGGGGAGATTTAGCCACTGAGAAGAACTGCGCGAAAATGTACGCAATTGGTTTGGCGATTTATTACTCTGCATTCGGTTTTGGCCTACTTTCTGATCAGATATCCCAAATTCCATTGGTAGTTACCGCTCTACTAAGTTGTCTGTTGATTTTCTTTTCGAACGTACCAATAATCTTGGCGCCTGAACTGCTACCCTCTGATTTTCGTGAAAAAATGAAACTAAAAATGCATATTAAACTTCTAAAGAAACTCTATAAGAGATCGAAAAATCATGGGTAGATGCCGTCAGGCGTTCTTGGAAAAGCCAAAGTATCACTGATGTACTCCAGCTTACAGATCCATTGGATTAGCCTTTCAATTCCGATTGTAAATCCTGAATTTGGGACAACGTCTAGTCGCCTGAGGTCCAAATACCATCTTTGATCATTCGGATCTATTTTCTCTTCTGACATTTTTTGGAGCAACACTCTTTTTACGTCTACCATTTGCCCACCTCCACCGATCTCCCCATAACCTTCAGGCGCAAGAAGGTCTACAGATAGAGTTACTCCTGGCTTTTCAGGATGAGATTTATAGAATAATGATTGTATTCCTATTGGAAACTCCGTTATAAAGAAAGGGCTGTTGTGCTTGAAACTCAGATGTTTTTCTAAGTCCCAATCTAACTTTTGTCCCCATACAATATTGTATCCGCCTTTTTGCATAGTATCGATAACATCATCGTAAGATAACTTTGGAAAAGGGGGGTTAACATTTGCCAAGTTCTCAATGGAACCGCGCAAAAGTTTCAACTCTTCCCTAGCTTCTTCTATTAAACTGCGACAAATATAAGATAAGAGCTCTTCTTGTACTCTAATAAGTGTGTCTAAATTACATTGCTGAGCCACTTCAATGCGCCAAAACTCAGTTAGATGACGTTTCGTCATATACTTCTCCACTCTAAAAGAAGGAGCTATCGTGAAGACTCTGCCGAGACTCGCAACAAAATCATCCGCGTATGGCTGCAACCCTTGTGCTAAATAAGCCTTTTTATCAAAATACTTAACTTCAAAGTAGCCAGGCCAATCCCCAACTGCTGGAATAATCGTTGGTCCATGCACCTCGACATAGTCATTATGGTTTAACCAGTATCTAGCAGCATCAAGCACCTTGGCCCTGATTTTGAGAATCTTCATAGTTTTTTTGTCTATCATTCTAAGTCACCGGCACAAACTAAAGGAATGTGTCAGTAACTAAAAATCATCGTCCACAACAAAATTAAGTATTCGCTATTTTTACGTTCTAGCTGATTACTCGTGCATTCAAAGAGGCTTTTACGTGATAACATTCTCCGAGTAGGAGTAGATTACCTTGCAGAGTTCCGAAAAAACCTCATGATCATTATGGAAAACAAAAAAGAAGTATCATTGTAAGTAATAGACCATATACGGCTGAAGACATGGGTAAATTTTCACTGGTAGACGGAATAGTTTTCGAGAACGTGGGTGTTCATGACTGTGGCAGCTTCGGGGTTGTCTTAACCTGTAATGGTGAAGACGATTTTCTCGTATGCACTAAATGTAGCAAAAGTTGGATTAAACCTGCAGACGCAAGAAACGAGTAATAGAACTATCAACTTTTTGGGTCAAAATCTGCGTCTCGGTTGCCACTTGCGCTTAAAATACGCTTAGGAATGATTTGGAGTGGCTGGTGAGGAGCAAAAACAAGTCCTAAATCCACGTGCAAAACTTGTTTGTACTGTAGTTTTGTTATACATGTATACAGTAATTGATTTTCAATATTTACGGTGAATAATCAAGGTCTAAATAAGTAAATTGCCAAAGTAATTGAAATACAAGAAGATGCAGGAAATGGCTTGTGACAAAACTTCAGAGAAGAAAGAGTTTCGCTGTTCTAATCCTGATTGCGGAAAAGCTTTTGACAAGCCCAAAATCATTAGGCTTTGTCCTTTTTGCTACGCTGACGTGAAAGAAGAAAAGACGAATTGCCCGCACTTTTTTGGTTATCTTGGACAAAAAGATGATGGTAAAGGTATCCCTTCTGAATGCAATGAGTGTGAAAAAGCTATAGAGTGCCTGCTCAAGAAAAGGTCTTATTCATCCAAAGCTGTTAAGGAAATAGAGAAATGGTTTTGACTGCGATTAGCAATGGGTAACTTGTTGTCTTTCTGTTGTGTAGTTTCAGGGTTCGCTGATTTTGTCTGCTTCGTATGCTATTAGATTTGAGCGTAATACACCCATCGGTTTGTTCACTGTGCTAATTTTTACGTTTCGAATCTTCGCCATGCTCCTGTAAACCATAAAGCTTAGTATTTAGCTCATTTTTTTTGCGCCCTTTCATGCCTTCATGTGTAGAAGTTTAAAAGCGGTTTTTGACGGCAACTTTAATCAGGTGACACAAATGTTTTTATTAGCGTGTGAAACTTAACTTCGACCGTCAAGACAAAGGATGATTAGTTATGCCTCTGGAAAAAGGAGATTTTATCCTAATCAGTTACACGGCTAAGGTTAAAGAAACCAACGAGGTTTTCGACACCACAATCGAAGAAACCGCCAAGAAAGAGCACCTTCACAAAGAAGGCGAATTGTACGAGCCAAAACTCGTGGTAATCGGCGAAGGCTGGGTGTTGAAGCCGTTGGATGAGAGTCTGACAACCATGAAAATAGGCAAGGCGCAGCAAGTTGAGATTCCGCCTGACAAAGCCTTCGGACCGAGAGACCCAGAGAAAATCAAACGAATCTCACTGAAACAGCTCTTAGCCAAAGACATTCACAACCCCACAGTCGGAATGCGCATCGACTACAACGGAAAAATGGCTACCATACGCACAATCGGCGCAGGAAGAGTGCTTCTCGACTTTAACCCGCCACTAGCGGGAAAAACCCTCGTCTACGATGTCACAGTAGACAAACAACTTAAAGCAAGCGAAGAAAAAATCGCGTCTCTTATCCACCGCAGAATTCCTGTTGTGGAAGCTGAAAAATTCAAGTTCATCCTCAAAGAGAAAACGTTAGCCATTGACATGCCTGAAGACACTTTCTATGTTGAAGGCGTTCAAATCGCAAAGAGAGGCATAGCTATGGACGTGCAAAGGTTCCTGCCTGAGCTAACGGAAATCAAGTTTGTTGAATCTTTCAGAAGTGAGCCTAAACCTGAGATTACGCCAGAACCTAAAACGACACCGAAGCCGAAGGCAGAGCCGAAGGCAGAGCCAAAAGCAAAGCCCAAGACAAAGGCGCCAGCAAAACCAAAGCCCAAACCAAAAAAGAAAAGCCAAGCTGAAAGCCAAAAAAGCTAGCGCTTTCACCCCCATTTTCACCAGATAAACCACATTTTTCAAGCTCTCCACTAAAAATAAATTCGGCTTTTACTTAACAGTAGTAACGTTGTTTCTTTCCACTTCAAAGAACGTCACGCAATGGAGGTGAACGAACAGAATGGACCACACCATAATCCACTTTGAAATCCCAGCCACAGACGTTGAAAAACTGAAGCAGTTTTACGCTGGACTATTCGGATGGAAAATCGACAAATACCCTGGACCTATGGAATACTGGATGATACAAACGGTTCCCACAGACGACAAAGGCATGACGCTCAGACCAGGAGTAAACGGCGGCATGGTCAAGAAGGAAAGCCCAGAACAGAAGCCCGTGAACTACATTTCAGTCGAATCCATAGACGAGTCCATAAAACAAGTCACCAAGCTAGGCGGAAAAATACTCATGCCAAAGCAGGAAGTGCCCAACGTCGGGTGGATAGCCACAGCCGCTGACCCTGAGGGAAACCTAATTGCTCTGTTGCAGCCACAGCGCATGTAACCCGTTTGCCGCTTAACTAAATTACTCCCGTTGTTTTCGCCACTTTTTCGCATGCTTCACGGTTCAGGTTTAGCTTGTGAAGAATCGTATACCTTTCCGGCCGTATGGTTGCCGCCATCTCCAGGGCTTTAACCAAGTCTTCATCTGTCACGCCCAGTTCACGCGCAGTTGTTGGTGCCCCAACCTGCTTGAGGCTGTCCCTGATGCGCTTCCAATTTGCCCTATGAAGATAAGCCGATAGCACTGCACCCACACCACATTGCTCTCCATGCATGGCGTGAGGACACTTGACCATATCAAGAGCGTGGCTAAACAAATGTTCTGAACCGCTGCAGGGACGGCTGCTTCCCGCGATGCTCATGGCAACTCCACAGCTTATCAGAGCCTCCAACAGCACTCGTAGCCCTTCATCGTTTCCAGGTTGGATAAGCTTGGCGTTTTGTATTACCAGTTTAGCGCTCATTAAGGCTAGGCTGGCAGCGTATTCGCCGTAATACTCGTCTTTTTCCGCATGTGCCAGCTGCCAGTCCTTTACGGCTGTTAACTTTGCTATTACGTCGCCGCAGCCGCTTATGACGGAGCGCCAGGGTGCTTGCGCTATTATGTCTGTGTCTGCGATTATTGCCAAAGGTGCTTGTGCCATGATGGAGTAGGGTTTGTCGAGTCCTTTGACTGATGCAAGTGGGCTTGCTATGCCGTCGTGGGACAGGGTAGTGGGTACGCTGATGAACGGGATGTCTTGGCGGGCAGAACTTAGTTTTGCAGCGTCTATTTTGGTTCCGCCGCCAACGCCGATGAGCACGTGTGGTTTACACGTTTTTATTTTCTCCTCAACCATTAGAATGTCTTTGAGTGTTATTTTTTCAACGAGAAGAGTGTTCACGTTCATGCCTGTTTGCTTGAGAAGGTTGCCAACTTTTTTTCCTGCGACCTCGCAGCTTTTTGTTCCTGCGATTATCAGGGCTGAACCGCTTAGGTTTAGTCTTTGTGCGACTTCAGTAACGCGTGTTAGTGTCCCTCTTCCGACGATAACCTCTCTTGGAAGCTGTGTATAATGGTAGGGTGAAGACAAATCAACCACTTTTCAATTGTGCAGTCATAAATTCGTGACCTAACACTTAAAACCTTTTTGAATTTAGCAGCTATCTCGTGTCTCTAATGCATGGGAAAGACTATAGCCCCCTTATTTAAAGGGTGAAACAAAGGGCGATGTTTCATTTGATAACTTTAAACTGTTTCAAATCAAATTTGGTTTGCTGTACTGATTATTATTCCGAATGTGGCTGAGTAATAGTTCGTATTTGAATTTCCTAACTTTTTTATGCCAGTTATGGGAAAAGAGCGTTAGAGACAGCTAGATTGGGCGTGAGGAACCCGTTGCATAACGTGCATTACTGGCATAGGGTTGCTTCGCCTAATACTTCGGAGCGAGTTTGGAACAATGGGGCGCAGTTGACCTAGCGGCAAGCCAAGCATGTCCCTCCAGTATCTCCGAAACGCCGCGGTCAACTCGCCCAGCCTTTGTTGCTTTGTCCAAGCAGACTTTTTCGTGCTTCTCGGTGGCGTGACAGTTTTCAAGTTTTCGGAAATGCTATAAATGCCACTGCACCATTTTCCTAACTATGTCGGGAGCTTAACGCAATGGTTTACAATGAGTTAAGGAAAGATTATCTGCTAAATCGCTGGGTCGTAATCGCCACTGAACGCAGTAGAAGACCTACTGACTTCGCCAAACAAAAAGTCGATTCAGATCAAAATGGTGTCTGCCCCCTTTGCGTGGGAAAGGAGCACATGACCCCGCCCGCTGTAATGCTCTACTTGAAGCAGAACGGGGAAATAATAAAAGGCAAGGACACCGACGGTCAGCGTCCCAAGAACTGGCTTGTCCGCGTGATTCCAAACCTTTACCCAGCCTTTGCCCCACCCAGTAACCCTGACGACACAGCACAGATAATGAAGAACGACATCTGCGCCAACGCCATCGGACACCACGAAGTCCTAATCGAATCAGCAAACCACGACGAACATCCAGCAAACGCCCAACTGCCCCAGCTAACTCTCTTAATCAACGCCTACATCGACCGACTCCGCGAGCTATCCGCCGAACCCTACATGCATTATGTTTCAATCTTCCGCAACTACGGTCGAGAAGCAGGCGCTTCGCTTTCGCATGCACACAGCCAGATAATCGCCACGCCAATCGTTCCCAGAATCCCGGCGGAAGAGGTGGCGGCAAGCAATAAATTTTATGATCAACATGGAAAATGCGTTTTCTGCGACATAATTGAGAAGGAAACAAAAAGCCCACGCTTGGTGCTTGAAAACTCGAATTTCGTAGTTTTTGCTCCTTACGCCAGCGTGCATCCCCTCGAATTTTGGATAGTGCCCAAAAAACACGGTGCCAACATGCTTGACTTAAGCAAAGCCGAAATAGGTGCTTTCGCTGAAACATTGAAAACAAGCCTGAAAGCGCTGAAAGACCTCGTAAACGACCCGCCCTACAATTACGCCTTCCATCTCTCCATAAACCGCGAGGCAGAAGACTATTATCATTGGCATCTGGAAGTTTATCCGCGCTTATCCATCTGGGCAGGGTTCGAAAAAAGCACGGGAATGTACATAAACACAGTTAAGCCCGAAACTTCAGCCGCAGAACTCAGAAAAAGCATATAGGCTAAGCCTGCAGAATCTCTTTTTCGTATTCTGGTCTAACTCGTATTATGTCTTCCACGTAAGCCCGCAGAGGCTCGGCAACGCTCCATGCTTGAGCGACACAACCTCTGGGCGTGTGAGGTGCGTCGCCATCAAAGATTTCGCTTAACGTTCCCAGCCCCGCTTCGAAAATTTGCTGCGTGAACAAAGGCAGAAGGAAGTTTTTCAAAGCATACTCAATCTGAAATTCCCCGTGCCCCTTCACTTTAAGGAACGCTGTTGCAAAAGGTCCAAGTAGCCAAGGCCAAACAGTGCCGCTATGGTAGGCTTGGTCTCTGCTTCGCCTGTCGCCTTTGTACACGCCTTTGTACCTTGGGTCATTTTGCGCAAGAGTTCGCAGACCATAAGGCGTCAATAGGTCACGCTGCACCGCAGCCACAACTCGTTCGTTCCTATCGTCGTTTAACATTGTGAAGTCTAAAGCTACGGCGATTATTTGGTTAGGTCGGAGAGATGCGTCAACGCCCGACGCCGTCAATACATCGAATAAGCAGCCGCCTTCGCTGTTCCAGAATTTTTCGTTAAAACTTTTTTGCGTCTCAAACGCCATTTCAGCATAGTTGTCAGCTAGGCTTGCCTCTTCAAACATGCTTGCCAATAGCTGCATCGTTTTTAGCGCGTTATACCACAAAGCTTGGATTTCCACTGCTTTTCCATCTCGCGGTGTAACCCCTTTGCCGTCAACTTCAGCGTCCATCCACGTAAGCCGTGGACCATGCGCAAGCAAGCCGTCGCGGTCCAAGTGTATGCCAAAAGCTGTGCCTTTCTGGTGGCTTTCAACAATTGCCTTCAAGTTTTCCCACAGTTGCTGCTGAACGAACTTGAAGTCGCCAGTGTACTTCAGATACTGCAAAACGGCGTTAACGTACCACAGCGTGGCGTCTACCGTGTTGTAGGCGGGTTCTCCAGACCTGTCTTGAATGAAATTGGGGATTAAGCCCTGTTTGCTGTGGCGCATAAAATCCAAGAGGCTTTTCTCTGCGTCCTTAAGCCGTCCAGTTGCAAGCAACAAACCTGGCAGCGAAACGAACGTGTCTCTGCCCCATGTTTCGAACCAGAAGTAACCCGCCACAACGGATTTTCTGTCGCCAGCACCTCTGACTGTAAAGGCGTCTGCAGCCAACAGAATCCAGTTCAGCCAGTCGCTTGTTGGCACTTCATTGTGTGTGTCGTAAAACTTGGTTAGCAGGTTTTCGTGTTCTTCAATTTCAGAGTTAAGCTGTCCGTTAACATCGTACATTGCGGTGCCAAAAGCATCTAACATTTCATCGCATTCTTGGCTGTTTTCGCTTGCTGCCGTGACTATGGCGAAGTCCTTTTCCCGTTTATGCGGTACTGTCACTTCAAAATACCCTGGCTGGTAACAGTCGTCTGCGCTGCTTTCGCCTCTTGCGGCTTCCTCCCAATAGTATAAACGCTCTATCCATGTTGCTTTCTCTTTGAATCCGCCCATGGTCGAGCGTATCGTGACCGTTGCTTTTGGAGCGTTGAAGGTCAATTCTACTTCTCTGTCGCTTTGCTGTTGGCTGAAGTCCAGCGGGTTTTTCCATCGGTCTACGACTGAGTGAAAATGCCTGCAAGTGAGTAGGGGGTAAACGCGGACCTTGGCTTCAGCAAAGCCCTGATTAAGAACCGTATATTTCACTACCACCGCGTTTTTCTCTTTAGGCATGAAAATCGTTTTTCTAACTTCAACATCCTGCACTTGGTAGACATATTGAGGAAAGGGATTCAGCGCGAAAACCTTTAGGAAAAGGTATCCTCGCGGAAAAATTTTGCCGTCAAACTCGTTGGCGACAAGCGGATAAACGCTGTTGCCCACTGCAACTTCTTCATCAAGCTTTGCAAGGCATACGGTTCGGCCGCTAGGCGGATGCAATGCGGCTATGAGTAAACCGTGGTATTTTCGTGTGTTAATGCCTAAAACAGTTGACGCAGCGTAGCCGCCTAATCCGTTTGTTACCAGCCATTCTTTTTGGATAGTGTCATCATAACGTGAAAGCTTTTCTTGGGTTAGGTTTATGGCTGGCAGTTTCATTTACGGCATCAGCTTAGCTATATTCTTGTGGCGTGGAGCACAGAAATAGTTTGCTACTGGTGTACACTTTGTTCTCAATAAGAGAAGGTGAGGTTTGGTAAGCTTGTACTCGGTTAAGGTTTCCGCATATCCCATGCCCTTGGCGAAGACCAGTTCTGCTTCGTCATACACTTTTAGAAACTCTGGTGAAACCTCTTTTTTCAACAGTCCGACCGCGTCGGTGCCTGTGGTTATTATTTTGTCTGCGAGCTTGCTCATTCCAGAGGGTTCAACGTCCTCCAAGGTGGCGTCGTTGATCACTGGGCCACCCTTCACAACGTAGGTCACTTCTAGCCCCATGTTCTTCAGTTGTTCAACCAGTAACGTGTCAAAAACGATCTCGCCCGCGTTGTCAGCCAGGTAAAGCACCGCCTTAGCTTTCTTCGCTAACTCGTAAGCCGCGTCAATATCGTCAATGACCAGATCTTTTGCGGCTTCTCTGAAGCTTTTTGTCAAAGTTTTGAAGGTGAAATTGTGGCCTGGAATGTCAAACTCCAGTATGTTGCCCACTATGGCGCATAAGCAGGCTTTCTTGAACCGTTCCTGCTGGGTGTAGCCTTTTTCCACAAGTTTTTTTGCGTAAGGCAGCAGTTTCACTGCTTGCTTGTTGCTCTTTTTTTTGCTCCGCTTATAAGGGTCTTCGTTGCCTGTTAGCTCTTTTATCAAGCGGTCTCTTTTCGTGCCTATGTCCGCTGCCACAGTGGTGGGTCTGAACCCTCTGTTTAGCAGTTTTGTAACTTCTTTTATAGCTCGGAAACGCAACGCAGGGTTTGTTGTAGCTTGATACGTTTCTGCGGTTGCCCGTGAAAGCAGGCAAGCGGCGCATTCTGCTTCAACTTTCATAATGCTTCACTTACTGTTTGTGGCATCTGCAAACTCCCGCAGTATGCTATAAGGGTCTTTCGCCTTCACGATGGCGCTTGCAACAAGCACACCTTGAGTTTGCAGCTTCAACGCCACAGCAACGTCTTCACCGTGGCTTATACCTGCACCGCACAAAATATGCGCCTTGGCGTTAACTTTACGGACAAGCTGTATGGTTCGAGTGACTTCTTCAGGTTTAGCCTTGGAAACCGCCACGCCAGACCCGATAAGCTCTGGCGGTTCGATGCTGATTATGTCCGGGTGTAAGTAGGCAACGGCTGCGCTGACCTCAGGGTTATTCGTGCACACGCAGCTAACCAGGTCCTTTTCAGCAGCCATCTTCACAACCGCGTCAATATCCGCAAGTTTCATCTGCCTTTCAGAATGGTTAATCAACGTCCCAACCGCGCCTGCTTCCTTAATTGAATCCACAAGAACCTGCCCTGTATGGCTGCCCGGCTTTATGGGGTCTATGTGCTGAGCGAAGACAGGAATCTCAACGGCTTCCGCCACCTTGCAGATGTCTGCAAACTGAGGCGCCACGACAATGTGCACACCAGTTTCTTTACTTACCTGTTCAGCCTGCTTTGCGAGCGCAACGGCGTTGCGACCTGTGGCTTCCGAGTACGTTTTAAAATTCACAATTATGATAGATGTCTGAAGCTTGGAATTCAAAGGATTATCCACCGATTATGGTTAACCTTGGAACATTAATATCGTTTGCCTTTCGTGCCGCATCAGCGAATCATCAAAAAGAGTTATTTCCGTGAAACACGGGTTTTCGCGGACACACTTGCTGTTTTCATGGCAAGGTCTCCCGTTAACATGCCTACTAACTGTCCGTTTTTAACCATTGCCACACGCTCCATTCCCTTGTCACGCATCACCTTGAGGACATGCGTCATTGATTCACCGTGGTCAAGCGTTATCAGCGGCGTGTACTTGAGTGCTTTTACGAGAGTTTCTTGCGGGTTTCTATTTTTCTCAACTATTTCTTTCAAGACTTCTCTGTCGGTTATCATGCCGATTGGCTTTTGGTTTTCAGTTATGAGAATGGAGGCAGCGCCCTCTTTAAGCATCGCATCAACGAGCGTTGACACGTTTTCTGTAGTTGCGACCTCCACGGTAGGCATCTTCATGCCTGCTTGAGTGCTTATTTCCGAAATTTCTACGCCTCTTTTCCATACGTCACTGAGCATTTCGCTTACTCTTTCGATTGAACTCGGGTCACTCGAATAAAACGTGTCAGTTAGGTAGAATACCGCCTCGGTCTCCATTTCGCTCAAGGACGGTTTCTTAAACATGAAGAGATGTTTGTTGTCGACAACCATCATTGTCAAGTAGCTGATTGGAACATGCTTGATTGCGTAGCGAAGTGTAAGTTTCTGCGCTGTTTCAAGGTTATCCAAGTCTATTGAAGCCATAATTCGACATTTGATGCCTTCCTTGCAGTATTTGCGGAAGGGGTCATTCTCCAAAAGGCTGTTTACGCTTTGTGACGAGGTGATGAAGACTATGTCGTTTTTTGCGGCTTCCAGAACTTTCGTGACTTTTGCCCAAGCTACGTCTGGGTCTTTTATCACGACTGTTTCGCCTATAGGTATCCCGCTTTTCAGCTCGTCAAGTCGTCTTGTGGCGTCTACTGCGCTCTGCCATATTTGAATAAAAAAGGCTTTGAGAATGGAGATGAACATTCTGTCGTTTATCCATAGTCCTTCATCTTCAATTTTTAGAATAGAGGTTTTTTCTTCAATTGGCGCGTACAAAATGGCTTCTTCTTTATCTTTTATTAGAAAGCGGGGGAAAAATCTTGCATCCAGGTTTAGGTGGCGGCAGTTAACATCCGCGTTCGCAGCGGCAAAGTTTTTGCATAGTCGCTCCACTATCTTGAGGTTATCCTCTGAAATGTCGGTTATTATTTGAAATTTAACATTGCGCTTCTGAGTTGGCAGTGTTATTGCATCGAAAATTCCTGCAATGTCCTCTTGAATCAAACCTAGGCTGGTTGTTAAGATTAAAACCTCTTTTTTTGCTTCCTCAATCATGTTCAGCATTTTTGCGTGAATCTTCTTTTTTCCTGTAATGACCGAGAACTTCGTGACTGGCCGCTCAGATTGGGGTGCGCTTATGGCTTGCCAAGTAGACATAAGGCTTTCTTTTTGTTCATTCAAGTTGGCGATTTCACTTTTTTTCGCATTGATGAATGCTTCCAACAGCGTTTCAAAAGGAACTATGGTGAAGCGTGTTGGTCTTTCTATAGTTGCTTCTATGAACCCTTTTTCCTGAAGTTTCTTGAATGTACGATAGGCTTGCACTCTTTCCATTTTAAGCCTTTTAGCGACGAAACTTGTGGATTGAACGCCGCTTTTGGCGAGAAACATATAGACTTGTATTTCCCTTTTTGACAAACCGAGGACTTGGAGAAACTTTGTTATGTCTTTTTCACTCAACCTAAGTCCCCCCCTGAGGAATCCCACTGCGTAGAGTGATAATGATTTCATACGATTAAATATATAACATTTGATGTTTTAACCCTAAAATTGGCACACCAGAGAACATGAAACAAAATCTTTAAACCCTTGTTCACCACACACTCACAGAGATAGTTATTTGGATGCGCGGTCTGCAAACGCTTAGGGAAGCACATGACGGCGGATCGCTGACTTATGGAAGCAAAGTTGGAAGGTAGCAAGTAACGGGTAACGTTCCAACAAAGTGAAGGAGAGCTAAAGGTGGCAACAACTAAAACAATCCTCGTAGTCGACGACGACAAGTCTATACTCAGAACGTTCACTCGCATTCTTCAAAAAAACGGCTATGAAATTGACGCAGCTGAAACAGGAAAAGAAGCCATAGAAAAAGCAGACATCAACCATTACGACTTGGCTTTAGTGGACATCAGGCTTCCAGACATGGACGGAACAGACCTGCTTGCCAAGATGAAAAAACCGTTACAAAACACAATTAAAATTATGATCACGGGTTTTCCATCTTTAGAAAGCGGTGCCAAGGCGCTTGATGAGGGCGCGGACGCTTACTTGGTTAAACCCGTGAAACCCGAAGAATTGCTGGTGCTAATCGAAGAAAAACTGAAAAATACAAAATAGCAATACGAAAACATGTGGTCACTCCTGAACCAAGGCTAATGCATCTTCGTCGTGAGGTAATCCTTAATCATCTGGGCATGTTCAAACGCTAACGTTGCTGGGACCTCGCTTAAGCTGAAAAGCTTGATTTCTTCAATTTCGCTTTCTTGTTTTTTGATTTCTCCGCCAACAACTTTTACTAGTAAACACGCTGGGTGGTAATCGTACGCAACTCCGTCTTGCACTCCTTGCTCGTGGTAGTCTCCAATCTTGGTTGTGATTGCTACGTCAAGCCCTGTTTCCTCTTTAACCTCTCTTACTATGGTCCGCTCCACCTTTTCTCCAGGCTCAACTCTTCCGCCGGGCAGAGCCCAGTATCCCCTGAAGGGCACAGTGCACCTTTTGACAAGCAAAATCTTATCATTTGCGAACGGTATTATGGCTGCTGCGGTTCTACCAGCGAACTTCATTCTCCATTGCTCCTTAACATTGTTAGCTATGAGGTGACTTTCAGACGCCACCTGATTACTATGGCTAACATAAAAATTGTGATGCCTGAAATCACCACCAATGGGCCAGGAACGACGTTGAAGTAGCTTGACATCAATATGCCAGAAACCGCGGAAATCGATCCGAATATGGCGCTCAACGTGTAGTATCTGGACAGGTTAGTGCTTATGATTTTTGCAGCGGCGGCAGGTGTCACCACCAAAAACCCGACCAGCAAGGTTCCAGTGATTTGGATGCCTATAGCCACAGTGAGAGACACAAGCAAAAGGTAAAGCAGGTTTATTCGGGCAACGCTGATGCCTTTTGAAGTAGCCAACTCCTCAGAAATCAAGCCCAGAACTATTTTTCGATAGATAAGCTTCGTCAAGAAAATCACGGCAACAGAAATGAGCACCGCAGCCGTCGCTTCCGTAAGACCAACCGCGGTTATGTCCCCGAACAAGGCTTCTTCAAGTGCATCCAAATTGTTTCCGAAAAGCAGGATGCCTATCGCCAACGCCAGCGTAAACGTGGCGCCCACGAGCGTTTCAAAGGACAGCTTGGTGATTTTGCCCAGATGCCAAATTAAGACGGCGGAAATGAAAAGAAACACAAATCCGCCAATGAGAGGGTTAAAACCTAAAAGGACTCCCAAGGCGAGGCCTGGCAGGGCGACATGGGATAGCGCGTCGCCGACGAGAGCCATCTTTTCAAGAACCATGATTGAGCCGAGGTAGCCAGCGGAAACCCCCACGGCTACAGCCACCACCAAACTGAATATTAACGTTTCAAGCATGGATGTCACCGTATTCTTTGCAGATGGGTTCTCCGTAAATCAGCTTCTGCGTGGCTGGGTCCATTACATCTTTGGATTTGCCGAAGAACACCATGCATTTGTTCAGAGCCAACGCGTAGTCCGAGTATTCCCTGACTATGTGCAGGTCATGAGAAATCAGAAGCAGCGTTATCTCGTTTTTCGCGGTGAGGCTTCTCAGCATCCCGTAGATGGCTTCTTCGCTGTCCACATCCACGCCGCTTGTAGGCTCATCAAACAGCAGAGCATCAGGCTTATCCACTATCGCCCAAGCGATAAGAATTCTGCGCATTTGCCCTCCTGACAAAGTCGCAAGACTCTTGTCTACAACCTCTTCGCTGTTTAGCCCAACCGCGGCGAGAACAGCTTTGATGTCCTGCACTGACTCATTTTTAAACATCAAAAATTCCTTCACAGAAATGGGTATGTCCCGAACCGCCAAGATTTGGGGAACATAGCCGATTTTCACTTTTCCTTTCCACTCGATTTTTCCGCTGTACGGCACAAGGTTCAGCAGCGCCCTGAACAGGGTTGTTTTCCCCGCGCCGTTGGGTCCAACTATGGCTAGCGTGACGCCGCGCTTAATTTTGAAATTTAAGTTATTTAGAATTGGCTGATTTGAAATTTCAACGGTTAGGTTAGACACGTTCAAGATGTAATCAGCGTTATTGTCATCTGTTGCCATAATTCATCTCTGCCGCTTATAAGCCATTTAAGAGAGATAGGCTGGATGCAATAAATCTTTTGAGTAATTATCTGCAATGTTACTTTTTTTGGCTCTTAAGAGGATTCTTTCTGGTTTTCAAAAGTGACCCTTTTTCCGCTGGCACGAAAACTGCTGCGGCGATGGTTGTTGTCCACAAGCCGTTCTTGTCTCCTGTAGCTGATTGGGTTATGTTGGCTGTCTTAATTATCATGCCGCTGGTTTTGAAAAGCTGTTTTCTCTCGTCCCAAGCGGTTTCTGGGTCGAACTGGATGCCCATGGTGGTTGCAAGCATTGTTGCGGCCAAGTCTTCCGCGTAGTCTCCAGCCGCCTCGTCCGTTTGCCCATGAGAGTGATGCTCAGACAAGTAGCCGTACTGGTTTTTGCCAGAGGGGATAGCTACGCCTATTGACGAAGCGACTAAGCGGTGCGGCTCGTTGGTTGCGTTTCGGGCTAAAACCACAAAGGTGATTTCGCCTGGCTGCACCATTTTCAAGCCTTGTTCTCTTGAAACCATTTTGCATCCTGGGGGCACTATGCTTGAGACATTCACCAAGTTGCAGTAGTGAATGCCCGCGTTTCTTAAAGCCAACTCGAAAGATTGGAGTTGCTCTTTGTGTTTGCCTACGCCTTTTGTTAGGAAGAAGTATTTCGGTATCATTTGTTGCATCGCAGATACGAATTGCAGAATGCATTTATTAGCCTTTTG
>CAZJBY010000035.1:0-21926 GCA_964544495.1 uncultured Candidatus Bathyarchaeia archaeon | reverse complement strand
ATGCTAAAAAAATACTTTGAAAGTGTGAGAAAGGTAAAAAGTTATAACTGGATTGCATAGATGAGAAAAACGGGGAAGCGTCCAAATGGGACTTGATTAAGGTCGTTGGGACTGAGTCTCAGTTTCACTACTGGATTGAGGAGTTCCTGCTCCGCGACAAATTTGTTGAGGAACAGCAAACGTCGAACCGCAGCTTCTACAAGAAAACCGAGGCTGGCGAGCTTTTGCACAGGCTACTGAAGAACGGAAAGATAATGCACGCAATGTTAAGGGTCAGCGGAAAAAGACTTCGAAGAGACTAGTTCAAGACTTGCATGGAAAACGAGTTCGCTTTCTGTTTAGCGTTTGCGTTTCTTGAAGTAGATTAGGAGACATGCGACGACAGCAACAGTTGAAATAACTATTAATATAATTGAAGTTGTTGGAAAAGTTGCCACCGTGAAAGTGACCGTTTCTGAGGTTCCAGTGAATCCGAAAGTGTCGTTGGCATACACCGTCAGCATGTGGCTGCCATCAGACAAGCCAGATAGAGTGATGTTTCCAGTGATTGTAACGTTATCTTTGCCGTCGAGGCTGTAGCCTATCCACGCCGTTTGCTTGTCAACCACAAAATCCAGCAAAACACTCACGTTACTGTAGGTTATATTTACTGGGTTAAGCAACACAACTAAAGGCGCGCCAGGCAGCTCCACAGGAGCCACGGGAATCTTAACTGGAGCCATAAGCGGGAAGTTATCCTGATTGAGGTCATCAATCACATATGGTGTGTCGCCTACGCCATCACCGTTTTCGTCTTTGCCTCCGTAGTCGCTCCAGTGGTTTCCAGCTGTCCCGTCGTCCCAGATGTTTGCCATTACCTCTGAGAATAAAGCTTCATTTAGCACGGTTTGATCGTTGTCGACTAAGTTGTTACGGTAAATCTGGTTATCGCCTTTTCTTTCGCCTGACTGAGCAAAATAGGCAAATGCTTGACAATGGATGCCGATTGAGTTGTTAGCTATCTGATTCTCGGTAATCCTGTTGTTTAATGCGCTGTCTATGTTGATGCCTCCAACACCGAACATCCAGTTGTTTGGTTCCCGCGTTGTCGATGTTATGTAATTTCCGATAACCGTGTTGTTGTTTGAATCAAGTTCGATACCGCATGAATAGTTGCGGGTCACGTTGTTTCCCGCTATAACATTGCCAGAACCCGAATAGACCCAAATGCCGCAGGCATTATCCGTCACGGTATTATTCGCTATTGTGGAGTTAGTCGCCGCCATGAAGATACCCGCTGAATTTGTTGTGTGGTTGGCGGCAGAGACTTGAAAGTTCATTATAACTACGTTGTTAACGTCGTGCAGTGATATTGCGCGAGTTTGTTGGTCTCTTTTCAGAATGTGACCTGCTCCGTTAACTATGATGTTGCTTTTTTCAATTGTTATGCTGCCTTGTATGTTCTCGGTTAGCGTGTAGATGTCACCAACCTTGATGATGGACGCGGTTGTAGGCTCCACTGTTCCGTCTGCTTTGATGGTTACGGCTTCAACAGACTGAGCAAACACCGAACCTCCAAGGTGTATCCCAGCCAACGCTGAGAGCAGCAGTATCGCGAGTGAAGCCGCTATTAGCATCTGTTTTTTCACAGGTTACCCCACAGACAATACTACGCACGTCTCAGTAAAAGGTTTTTGTCAACGTTTCTTGACCAAACAAAACTGCACTGCTATCTTCCTTAGTCAACATTTCTTGACTAACTTCCTACACGCCCAAGCAAGGAAAACGCATGAGTTTACAATGAGCAAATCCCAGCAGCAGCATTAAATTTTAATCAAAAAAAGAGAAGTATGGGCTATTGTATGTCAGTGTACCCGTACTTTTGCATTTTAAAGTCGTTCAATAAGTATTCCAACTTTTCTTGTCTTGTGGTAATAACCTCGTATCAAAGAGGATATGTATTTTTCCCAAAACTTCCTGTCCCCGTTTACCATAGTATTATGTGGTCTGCAAAGAACGCAAAGGTTTTCCTCTGAGCAATTCTTTTTATCATAGTCAATGTGATGCACTATTTTAGCCCTTTTCCCACAAATCATGCATCTATTCCTATCTCTTGCTCGTATTATCGCCTTCAAATACCTGTTAAACTCTGGAGAATAAGGTTCAAAAGATGTTTTATAACCGCCCAAACATACAGGCTTAGAGGAAAGGCTTATGGAGATAAAAACCATCAGTTTTGGCGGTGTAAACTGCTACCTCATAGCAACTGGCAAGGAATTTATCCTGATTGACACTGGATTCTCCAAAAACCGCGCGGATATTGAGGAAGAGTTGGAAAGCGCGAGTTGCACGCCTGGAAAACTGAAGCTTATTGTTTTAACTCATGGCGACTTCGACCACAGCGGCAATGCCGCATATCTCCGCGAGAAGTACGGGACAAAAATCGCGATGCACATCGGCGATGAGGGAATGGTGGAAAAAGGCGACCTCTTCTACAACCGAAACGCCAATTTCCTGATGAGAATAATGGGCAAAATTATGCTGTTTTTCTTGAGAGGCGGCTTGAAGAAAGATGACCGCTTCGCGCCAGACTTCCACATTGATGACGGTTATGACCTGTCTGAGTTTGGATTGGATGCTAAAGTCATCTATCTTCCAGGGCACTCTAAAGGCTCCATAGGAATCCTAACAAGCACCGGCGACCTGTTCTGCGGTGACTTGCTTGAGAACACGAAAAAACCCTCCAGAAACTCTTTAATTTCTGATAAGGGGGCGTTTGGTGCCAGCGTCGAAAAACTGAATGGACTGAAAATAAGCATGGTTTACCCTGGACACGGAGAACCATTCCCAATGGAGCAGTTCACTCAAATCCAAAACGCAGTTTAAAAAACTTGAGATTATTTTGGTGCTACGGGCAGGATTCGAACCTGCGAACCCCTACGGGAAAGGATTTCCCATCGGGCGCCTTGGGCCAAAGCGTCGATCTTGAGTCCTTCACCTTTGACCTGGCTTGGTTACCGTAGCGCACAGCTAACAAAACTTGCTTTTCTTTCTTATTAATCATTTCCCGCGGCTACGCCTTCAGGCTACTCGCGGTACTTTTTCACGTAGACTACTGCGCCTACAGCGGCTAAGCCTCCGCCGACACCACCGCCTATGAAAAGCCCGTACACCGCAAAAAACGACGGCTCCACCACCGTAACCATCACGGTTTCACTATCACACGGGTAAACGGTGCTGTTTCCTGCGAAGGCTGCTTGAATTATCCATTCTCCAGTTGTTTCTGGCTGGAAGCTTGCGGCGAAAGTGCCGTTCCCAAGCGCCGTGCACGTCACAGTTTCCGTGGCGTTTGCGGACATGAACGTGACAGTTACGGGCGCGCCACCAGCCTCCGCGGATATTGTTCCCGTGGCGGTTATGTTTCCGCCCAAGGTCACGTTTGTGGCGTTGAAATCGGTTATGGCTGATGGATACTTCACCGTGAAATTGCCTGTAGCCGCTAGCTGGTTCTTGATCGTGTCCGTCGCCTGAACCCTGTACTCTAAGAAGCTGCCTGCTTCCTGCGGCGGGATTGTGGCGTTGCAGGTCATGTTGCTGACCGCCATATCGACCTTTGAAAAGTTTTTCCAGCCGTCAACTGTGTATTGCAACGTAGCGTTTTCCAGCCTTGTCGTGTTCGCGACATAAGATATTTCAGTTTCGTCTGCAGGGGTGACTTTCTGTGGAAAAGTCAAAGGAGACAAAACGCCTCCGAACGTTGTTTTAACTAGAAACTCTATGGTGCCTTGACCGATCTCACCCATCAAAACCAGATGGTAAAGGTTCTTGCCCTCAAACGGCTGAGTGTAATTCAGGAACATGTCTTGCCCATTATACTCGCAGCTCGCGTAAGCCACGCCGCGGTACTCCTCGCTTTCAAGGTTGTAGCCGCCCACGGTGCTTAGGTTGCCGTAAAGCCCCATCTCCCACGGCAGCGAAACGTTGTTCACGATGGATGATTCCGCGTTGCTCATCAAGTAAAGCCTAGCCTCGTACATGTCCAGCGTGTCAGGTACGCGCACCCACAGCTCTATCTGCGGGCTGTCGGTCATGAACTCGTAAGCCCAGCTGGTGCTGAACGCTGGAGTATCCGCGATTTTTCCCGTCACCGCGTGCGTGTACCACTTGTCACATTCAATGTTCTCGATTATCATGAAAGTCGCCTGCTCCGCGCCGTTGCTCTCCCGCGCGTCATTCACTATCACGAACGTGTAGTTGCCCGTGCTGGCGGGAACAAAAAACGCGTCGTCAACCGTGGTTCCCAAGTGTTCAGGAAGCCCAGCCGCTTCGGTGTGCATGCTCTCTAACGCGCCTTGCGGGTTATAGACGTAGATGTCATAGTCCGTTTTAGGCTCGGGTCCAGTGTGCACCCAGGCGCCGTAGCAGTAGGCGTGGTAGCTGTGGTCAGCCTCTAAAGGGCAGACAACCGTCCAGTTCTTGCCGATTGGCACTTGAGACTCGTTAAAGTAAACCGGGAACATGGGCTTTTCGACGTAAGTCGAGTTGCCCAGCCAATCGGTGTGAACGTACCGCTGGTACTCAGGAAAAGCCGGCGGGCCACTTTGTGCGTCAACCCTGAAACTCAGAGTCATGAATAGAAGCGCTGTGACTGCCGCGGCTGCGAACAGTTTTTGCATGTTTTTTGCTGATGAGGCTGCCTTCAAGGTGGACACTGATTACGCCTTTTGTTTGTGCTTATGCATATCTGTTATGAAATCTAACTCTGAATTCAAAATCCGAATCCAAACAAAACCCACACACCAAAAAAGTAAAAGCCCCTCCACACGTATAACACAAGGAACACCCCATGCAAACCAGACACAAAATAATCCTCGCCAACAGCCAACACATGCCCGAACTCCCAGACTCAAGCATCCACCTAATGGTCACCTCACCACCCTACCCCATGATAAAAATGTGGGACACACACTTCGCCGCGGTGAACCCTCAAATCGCAACGCTCCAGCAGCAGCTAGAAGCCGACGGCAACGAGAAAACCGTAACCAAAATCTACGACGCCATGCATGCAACCCTCGCAGAAACCTGGCGCGAAGCCCACCGCGTGCTCATCGAAGGTGGCATCGCATGCATAAACATAGGTGACGCGACACGCACCGTAAACGGCAGGTTCCGCCTCTTCCCCAACCACTCCCGAATCATTGAACACTGCGAAAAAACAGGCTTCACCACCCTGCCCTACATCCTCTGGAAGAAGCCAACTACCAAACCAAAATACAAAGGAAAAGGCGCGTTCCTCGGCTCAGGCTTCCTCCCGCCCAACGCTTACGTCACTTTAGACTGCGAATTCATCCTCATCTTCAGGAAAGGAAAACTTAGACAGTTCCCGCCCAAAGACCAAACCCGATACGAAAGCGCCTTCACCAAGAAACAACGCGACGAATGGTTCACGCAAATCTGGGACATAACAGGCACACGCCAAACAGCAAGCCAGCTTGAAAGACGAATCGCGTCTTTCCCAGACGAAATCGTGAACAGGCTCATCCGTATGTTCAGCGTGAAAGGCGACACCGTGCTCGACCCCTTCTTAGGCTCTGGCACAACAATTAAGCTTGCGATGCAAAACGAAAGAAACAGCGTAGGCTACGAAGCAGACAAAACACTGCTTCCCCTGATAAAAAAGAAAACAGCCTCCCACGCAACAAACTGCAAACTGACAGTCATAAAACGCGGAAATTAACCTGCCAAGCAAACATTCGCAAAAACACATTTCCCCACGTTCTAACCATAGAAAAACCGTTTGAACAGCGATTTTACGCCTTTACACTGAAGATTTACTCGCTATTCACGGTTTGCGGCGCACATGCACCTCAAAAAAGTTATTAATGCGGAACAACTCTAAAAAGTTTAAAAAGCCGTGATTTGTGGGCGCGTAGACATAAAAAAGTTTATTAGTGAGCTAGGTAGCATGTGTTTGTGCTCTTTAAAAAAGATAGGTTACCCTTTTTCGAGTTGGTCACTCCAACATCGGAGGAAACGAAAAATTTGGAAAAAACCCGCATCAGAAAAATCCACATTCACATTTACAAATTTAAGCTTGCGGGAGAATGGTAAAATTGACTGAATTTCAAAAAGAAGACATCCACATTTTATTGAAAACTTTCTTTGAAGAGAAAGGCTTAGTAAGGCAACACCTCGACTCCTACAACGAATTCATAGACCATGGACTACAAGAAGTCGTTGACGAAGTCGGAGAAATCGCCATCGAAGTCCCCGAAAACCCCTACAAAGTAAAACTTGGACAAATCTGGGTGATAGACCCCCAATCACGCATCACAGGACCCTACGCCACAGAAGTAGACGGCACCAAACACGAAATCTACCCCATGGAAGGCAGACTTCGAAACTTAACTTACGCGGCGCCCGTAGCCCTTGAAATGACGCCCGTGATAGACGGCAGAGAACAGGACACCGAACTCGTTTACATCGGAAACATCCCCGTCATGCTTAAGTCAAAACTCTGTTTCCTGTCCCAGCTTTCAAACGACGAACTCATCGCCGCAGGAGAAGACCCTGACGACGCAGGCGGCTACTTCGTGGTAAACGGCTCCGAACGAGTCATAGTCGCCATGGAAGACCTCGCGCCCAACCGCGTCATCGTTGACTTAGACGAGAAAGGAACCTCACCCGTCTATCAAGCTAAAATATTCTCAACAACCGTAGGCTTCAGAGCCAGAATCGAGCTGAAAATGAAGTCAGACGACGCCATATACGTCACCATGCCCGGAGTTCCAACTGAAATCCCCTTTGTAGTGATACTGCGCGCGTTAGACTTGGAAAAAGACAAAGACATCGCAGAAGCAGTCTCCCTCGACAAAGACATCCAAAGCCTACTTGGACCTTCATTTGAAAAAGCCATAGGCGTAGACACACCCGCTGACGCCATGCTCTTCATTGGAAACCGCGTAGCCCACGGGCAAGTCGAAGAGTACCGCCTGCAAAAGGCTGAAACAGCCCTCGACAAAAACTTCCTCCCGCACCTGGGCAGAAGCGACCAAAGCAGGAAGGACAAAGCCATATTCCTAGGCGAAATGGCATACAGAGTTATACAACTGAAACTCGGAAGAAGACACCCAGACGACAAAGACCACTTCAAGAACAAACGCCTAAGACTCGGAGGACCCCTTCTGGCAGACCTTTTCCGCGTCTCCTTCAGAAACTTAACCCGCGACATAAAGTACCAGCTTGAACGCATAGGCGTAAAAGGCCCCATAATCACCGTGTCCGCGGCAGTCCGTCCGGGAATAATAACGGAAAGGTTCCAGCACGCGCTTGCAACTGGGAATTGGGGAAGAGGCCGAGTCGGCATAACCCAACTCTTGGACAGAACCAATTACATATCCACGCTCAGCCACCTGCGACGGCTTCAGTCACCGTTAAGCAGAAGTCAACCAAACTTCGAAGCTCGAGACCTGCACCCCACGCACTGGGGACGCTTATGCCCTAACGAGACCCCTGAAGGCTCTAACTGTGGCTTGGTAAAGAATCTCGCCTTATCCGCGTCAATAAGCGTGGGTGTGAACCCCGACAAGATTAAGCAGCTGTTTTTTGAGATGGGCACCGTTCCAGCTTACGAAGCTAATGCGGCTTTAAGAACTTCTGGGGCGAAGGTTTTCGTTGACGGCAACATAATCGGATACTGCAATTCAGCTCCAGAACTAGTCCAAACCTTCAGAGAAAAACGAAGGGCAGGGGAAATCTCAACTGAAGTTAACATAACCTATTTCTCGAAGCTTCAAACTGAAATGGAAGAGTTGCACGCCAACTGTGATGAAGGAAGAGTTAGGCGCCCGCTCATAATTGTTGAAAACGACGTTCCGAAACTTCAGCCTGTGCACTTGGAAAAAATAGGACTTGGCGAATGGACTTGGGAAGACCTTGTCAAAAACGGTTTGATTGAATATTTGGACGCTGAGGAAGAGGAAAACGCGTACATAGCCGTAACTCTCAAAGAGGTTACGCCTCAACATACTCACGCTGAAATTGCGACCTACACGATTCTGGGAATATGCGCGTCAACCATACCCTATCCCGAGCACAACCAGTCTCCGCGTAACTCGTATCAAGCCGCCATGGCTAAACAGGCCCTCGGAGTTTATGGCACGAACTTCCATAACCGAGTAGATTCAAGGTCGCATATACTGCATTATCCGCAAGTGCCTTTGGTTGAAACAGAATTGATGGAAGTCATGGGCTACAAGCAGCGCCCAACAGGGCAAAACTGCGTTGTTGCCGTGCTCAGCTTTGAAGGCTACAACATGGAAGACGCGTTAGTCTTTAACAAAGCCTCAATTGAAAGAGGCTTAGCTCGTTCTTCCTTCTACAGGATGTATGAAGCTGAGTGCCGCCAGTACTTGGGTGGGTTGAAAGACAAATTTACCGTTCCCGAACCTGGAACCCGCGGATACCGCGGAGAACAATATTACAGGCTTCTCGAACCTGATGGAATAATAAGTTTAGAATCTGCAGTTGTAGGCGGAGACGTTCTGATCGGAAGAATAAGCCCGCCACGATTCCTTGAAGAATACAAGGAGTTTGAAGTTAAAGGCCCATCCATGCGGGACACATCCGTGGACATGCGTCCTTCAGAAACAGGAGTCGTTGACGGAATCTTCGTAACAGAATCCGGAGAAGGAAGCAAACTCGTAAAGGTAAGAGTCCGCGACCAACGTGTTCCAGAGTTAGGAGACAAATTCGCCTCCCGCCACGGACAAAAAGGAGTCATAGGCTTAATCGTACCACAGGAAGACATGCCCTTCACAGAAGACGGCATTGTTCCAGACATAGTAATCAATCCCCACGCTATACCATCAAGGATGACTATCGGTCAATTCATCGAATCCCTTGCGGGAAAAGCGGCGGCAGCAAGAGGAAAACCAGCGGATGGCACACCATTCTCCAACGAAGGACCTGTCGAAGTCAGGAAAAACCTCGTGAAACTTGGTTTCAGCCACACGGGAAGCGAAGTATTCTATAATGGCACGACGGGTGAGAAGTTCGTTGCTGACATATTCGTCGGCATTGTTTACTACCAGAAACTGCATCACATGGTAGCTGACAAAATGCACGCTAGAGCCCGAGGTCAAGTGCAAATGCTGACCCGGCAACCCACGGAAGGCAGAGCCAGAGGCGGAGGCTTAAGATTCGGCGAAATGGAACGTGACTGCCTCATAGGTCACGGCGCAGCCATGCTGCTCAGGGACAGATTGCTGGAAGAATCAGACAAATATACGCTTTACATTTGCGAAAACTGCGGTCAAATCGCCTATTTCGATATGAAGCAACGAAAATACGTGTGTAAAATCTGTGATGAAAAATCCAGAATTTCCCCTGTAATCGTTTCTTACGCGTTTAAACTGCTGCTTCAAGAACTGCAGAGTTTGTGTATTACGCCGAAATTAACACTAAAGGAGAAGGCATAATGTCTTCAGAAGAACTAATTCACAAAGTTGTTGACGCAATCTCTTTCGGTCTAATTTCGCCCCAAGACCTGCGTAAGCAATCAGTGGTAGAAATTCAAACACCAGACACTTACGATGAAGACGGCGCGCCCATCACCGCGGGATTAATGGATGGTCGATTGGGAACTCTGGAACCTCGGCAGAGATGCAAAACCTGCGGCAACACCGCAATTCGCTGCCCAGGCCATTTTGGGCATATTGAACTGGCAGTGCCAATAGTGCACATCGAATTCACAAAGATAATTCATGACCTCTTGAAGTCAACCTGCCGCAATTGTGGACGAATACTTCTGTCGGAAGAGAAAGCGAAAAAGGTTCGAGAGCGAATTGAAAGATACAAAGTGCTCTTGGGTTCAATACCCGACTCAGTGTATAAGAGCATTATGCAGGAAATTAAGGCCAAGCAATGTCCATACTGTGCAACTAATCAGTACAAAATCTCTTTTGAAAAACCTACAAAGTTCATAGAACAAACTGAAGCAGGCTCTGAACCGTTAACGCCCAGCATGATAAGGGAAAGACTGGAGCGCATTTCAGATGAAGACATGGAAATTTTAGGGTTCAACCCCACTGCGGCAAGGCCTGAATGGATGGTCCTGCAGGTTTTGCCTGTGCCTCCGGTTTACGTTCGTCCCTCTATAACGCTGGAGTCAGGAATCCGCTCGGAAGACGATTTGACTCATAAGCTTGTTGACATTATTCGTATTAACCAGCGGCTTAAGGAAAACATGGAAGCAGGCGCCCCCACGCTCATCATTCAAGACTTATCTGAACTTCTGCAGTACCATGTTACCACGTACTTCAACAATGAAGCCTCTGGAATACCCCCAGCAAGGCACCGTTCAGGAAGAGCGTTGAAAACTCTCTCACAACGGTTGAAAGGCAAAGAAGGAAGATTCAGAAGTAACCTTTCAGGAAAAAGAGTTGACTTCTCCGCAAGAACAGTTATTTCTCCAGACCCGAACCTTGACATAAACGAGGTCGGCGTCCCCAAAGATGTAGCCATGCGCTTGTCTGTACCTGAAAAAGTAACAGAGTGGAACATTGAAGAACTGAAGAAACTCGTCATAAACGGACCTGAACAGTATCCCGGCGCCCTCTACATTATCAGACCAGACGGAAAACGCATACGACTTGAATTCGTGGTGGATAGAGAAAAAATCGCTGAAGCCGTAGAGCTCGGCTTTGTTGTGGAGCGTCACCTCAAAAACGGTGACATAGCCATATTCAACCGGCAGCCGTCACTCCACCGCATGTCAATTATGGCACATTACGTGCGCGTTTTGCCCTACAAAACCTTCCGTTTACACCTGTGCGTTTGTCCCCCTTACAACGCGGACTTTGACGGAGACGAAATGAACCTCCACGTGCCCCAAAGCGAGGAAGCACGAACCGAAGCTCTGTTGCTTATGCAGGTGCAAGACCAGATACTTTCACCTAGGTTTGGCGGTCCCATAATCGGTGCCATACGCGACTTCATCACGGGCGCGTACTATTTCACTCGAAGAGCAAACCTTATGCCTAAAGACGAGGTTAGCCGGCTGCTCACGTCAACAGGATACGTTGGGGAACTTCCCGAACCCACAGTTAAAGAACCTCAGCCGTTGTGGTCGGGCAAACAGATTTTCAGCCTTTTCCTGCCGAAGACACTGAATTACGTGTTGAAGGCTAACCTGTGTCAGGGATGCACCAAATGTGAAGAAGAAGACTGCAAGTACGATGCTTACGTTGTTGTTAAAAACGGTGAACTCGTTTCCGGTATCATAGACCGCCGTTCCATAGGTTCGGAGCAGTCCGAAAGCCTACTCCACAGGATAATCAAGGATTACGGGACCCAAGCAGGCCGCGAATTCCTAAACAAGATTACGAGGCTGCTGAAGCTTTTCATAACCATGCGGGGTTTCAGTTACACTTACGACCAGCTTGTTTTGTCGCCTAGGGCTGAGCAGCGGATTAAGAAGACGATGGAGCGAATCCAAAAGAAGATAGATGAGCACATCGAAAACTTCCGCAACGGAACTTTGCCGCGGTTGCCAGGGCAAACACTTGAAGAGTCCTTTGAAATCTACGTTATGCACGAGTTGGCTACTGCCAGAGACGAAGCAGGAAAAATTGCAGATCAGGATTTCACCATAGAGAACGCGGGTATCGTTATGACGCGGACTGGCGCCAGAGGTTCAAGCCTCAACATCGGTCAGATGGCAGCGTGTGTTGGGCAGCAGTCGGTGCGTGGCAAAAGAATATTGCGAGGGTACGTTGGAAGGGCTTTGCCGCATTTTGTTGAAGGTGACCCTAGCCCGAGAGCAAGGGGTTTCGTTTACAATTCTTATCAGAGCGGTTTGGACGCCATTGAATTCTTCTTCCACGCTATGGGTGGCAGGGAAGGCTTGGTGGACACTGCGGTCAGGACGCAGCAGAGCGGTTACATGCAGCGCAGGCTCATTAACGCTTTGGAGCACATCCGCTTGGAGTATGACGGCACCGTTAGAGATTCAGGTGGAGACATAATTCAGTTCATGTACGGCGAAGACGGCGTGGACCCTGCCAAGAGCGACCACGGTCAAGCAGTGAACGTTACCCGACTAATCAATCAGATAAAAATCGGCGAAGAAAAAGGCAAGGTTGCAACAGCGGATTTCATCAAGACGCAGTTAGCCACGGTTGAGGAGCAGCTTACACCCATACTTATGGAGCAGCTTAAACATGATTTGGCGAAAGCCAACTTCACCGAGGCTGGCGTTAAAAAGGCTGTTGAGCTCACGGCTGAACAGTACAAGAAGGCTTTGAGCGAGCCAGGTGAAGCCGTGGGCATAGTTGCTGCCCAATCAATCGGTGAGCCGGGCACGCAGATGACTCTCAGGACGTTCCACTACGCTGGAGTCAAAGAGCAAAACGTAACTTTAGGCTTACCACGGCTGATTGAAATTGTTGACGCCCGCCGGATTCCTTCCACGCCGATTATGACGATTTACCTGACAGGGAAGTACAAGAAAAGCAAAGAAGGCGCAGTGGAGCTTGCACGCAACATCATTTACACGAGTTTGGAGGATATAGCCTCGGCGATTTACGAGGATCCGGTGCTTGAGGAAATAGTGGTTGAGCTGAACAAGTCCATGATGGAGGACCGTGCGATAACCATGGAGGAGCTTCCGGATAGGTTGCAGATGCAAAATGCCACCGTGACGGTGAAGGCCGATACGGTACAGATTAAACCTAAGAAGCTTGAAAACATGAAGAAAATCCTCAGCAAGACCCCCGCTTTCCACATTAAAGGTGTGCCCGATATAAAGCGTGTGTTGGTTACTGAAGAAAGAGGGGAATGGGTCATAAGAACTGACGGCTCAAACTTGGCTAAGGTTTTGGAAGTTACTGGCGTGGACACTTCACGAACAACAACAAACAACGTCCACGAGATAGCTAAGACGCTTGGAATCGAAGCCGCACGAAACGCCTTAGTTAACGAGGCTAAGGGAGTTTTGGAGGACCAAGGCTTAGACGTGGATGTACGCCATGTCATGCTCGTCGCGGACATGATGACAACAACCGGGGAAGTGCAGCAGATAGGCAGGCACGGAATCAGCGGCAAAAAAGCAAGCGTTCTGGCTAGAGCAGCGTTTGAGATTACAGTGCCGAACATTGTTGAAGCAGCCGTGAAGGGCGAGAGCGACCCGTTGGAGGGCGTAACCGAAAACGTGATTGTGGGGCAGTCGATTCCAATAGGCACGGGTTTGGTGGAATTGTACATGTCTACTTTTGAGAAACAAGCAAAGAAAGGAGGAAAAACAGAAACATGATCGACGTAGACAAAGCCATAGCAACAGCTGTGAAAACAGGCAAAGTTTCTTTTGGAACCAACACGGCTTTGCAAAACGCCAAGACTGGCAAGGCTAAGATGATAGTTTTAGCCGCTAACTGTCCAAAAGACATAAAAGAGCAAGTGGAATATTATGGTAAAATCTCTAAGGTTCCCGTCATGACGTATAAGAGCACTGCGATAGATTTGGCGGCTGTTTGCAACAAGTTATTTGTTATCTCAGCATTAAGTATAAGAGAAACGGGTGACTCAGAGATTCTTAAAGCCGTAGAAAGCAATGAACTGGAAGAAAACACTGGAGGAATTGAGTGACTTCAGGCATTAAAATCACATGCGACGAAATGCGTTATATCGCTTTGTTTGAAAGCGTTAGCGGCGCCGGCGTCAAAGACTGCATAATCGACGAGGAACAGGAACGCGCAATATTTATTGTGAACCAAGGGCAGGTGGGCGTTGCCATAGGAAGGGGCGGCAGAAACATACACACGCTTGAAAGAATGACTGGGAAGAAACACGAGATAATCGAGTACTCAGAGGACCCAGTGCAATTCATAAAAAATGCCCTGAAACCCGCAGCAGTCAGAGAAGTCCGCATAACCGAAAGAATGGACGGAAAAAAAATGGCAGTCGTGACAGTCAACCCGAAAGACAAGGGCGTTGCCATAGGCAAAAACGGAAAAAACGCAGAACGCCTGCGCTTCTTAGCAAAACGGTACTTCGACATTCAAAACGTCAGCATCACCTAAACCAACGTTTAGGCACAGCTTATAATCCCAGCAACACGCACACTCCTTTTAGACTAAAAAGATGATCTTGCGCTTTCCCTAGTATTTTCCAAACATAAGTGAACCCAAAATCGCACGTTTATGGCTTAGTCAAGATACCTTGACTAACTGGATTTAGCTTAGTCAAGAAATGTTGACTAAGAAAATGGCGTTGCTGGCTTGCTTAGTCAAGAAACCTTGACAAAAACCCTTTTACGCCAGAAGCAACTCCGATATTATTTGAAAACTCGAGGATGAGTCTATGTCAAGAAAAATTAAGTGGTGTGAGTCCTGATGGCTGCAAAAAAAGGGCCTCTGTACATGGTGACGTGGCGATGCACCAGAAGATGCGTAGGCAATTGTCTATACTGCAGTTACACGCCTGACTATGCAATAGATACTGAGGTGAATACCAAAACAGCTTACAAAATCGTTGACGAAGTTTACTATTTCGGATCCCCCTTCTTCGGCATAAGCGGCGGCGAACCCTTAATCCGACCAGACATCTTCGACGTCGTAGAATACGCCAAAGAAACTGGTTTCGGAGTGAGCTTGATAACCAGCGGATTTGCTTTCGACGAAAAAAGGCTTAACAAGCTCGTGCGCAACGAAGTGTACACCGCAGTCAGCGTTGACGGCACTAGGGAGTCAAATGATATTATCCGAAGGAAGGGCAGCTACGATAAGGCGCTTTACGCTGTGAAGAAGCTGTCGGAAAACGGGATTCTAGACTGTATCGTCACAACTATGACTAAATACAACATCAAAGACGCAGAGCACGTTGTCAAGCTGGCGGAGGAATACGGTGCAAGAATGGTAGTCTTTCACAACCTTGTGCCAGTTGGCAGAGCAGGGTCTAACATGCCCGATTTGGCACCGTCGCCTGAAGAGTATGAGTGGGCATTCAACAACATTTACGATTTGCAGGTTAAGTACAAAGGAAAAGTTCATGTGAACGTTTACTCGCCGTTTTATGCGAGAATTGCGAAGCAGAGGAACCCGGTTGACTTCTGGGATTGGTTCCAGAACGGTTTTCTGGGCAAGTGCACAATCGGCGGAAACTACGTCAGCGTCACTGAAAACGGCGACTACCGGTCATGCGGTTTTAACGAAGGGTACAGGCTGGGAAACGTGAAGTATAAGAGTTTGAAGGCAACATGGGACGAACTTCAGCATTCTGATTTGCACTTGAAGTTGCGTGATAAGAGTAACATTAAGGGTAAGTGCGGTGTGTGCGAGTACCGCGAGATCTGCGGGGGCTGCAGGACACGAGCCGAATATTATACGGGTGACTTGTTCGAAAGCGACCCAGCATGCGCTTACATACCAAAAGTACTTCGAGAAACATACCAAATAGACAGTGCAAGGGAGCAAGTTGCTGAAGTGAGTTCATGAAGAAAGCTGCCACGCTGACTCTGAGCTTGACCTTTATTTTCAGTGTTGGCTGGAGCGTTTTCTGGAAAACCCGCTCCCACAGCACGAACTGACCAGAATATACCGTTTCTGTTAGGAACCGAGTTTCCCGTTTCTGTCATCTCGCCGGAAAACACGACTTATCTTATACAAGAGGTTCCTTTGAATTTCACGGTGAACGAGCAAGTCTCATGGATGGGCTACAGCCTGGACGGGCAATAAATGGTGACAGTGGATGGCAACACGACGCTGACGGGCTTAGCCGCAGGCTCACACAACATAACAGTCTACGTCACTGATGCGTCTGGAAACACCGCGGTCTCAGAAACCGTAACGTTCACCGTAGCAACTTTTCCAACGACAATAATCGTTGCGATAGCAGTTGTGGCTGTGGCTGCCGTGGTCATTTTTGTGCTGCCCGCTTATTTCACCAGTTTCAAAAAGAAACGGATTTCGACATGAAAAGAGCATGGATTGCAACTTTCATCCCAGCACTTCTAATCTCCGCATTAGCTGGAACCCTGTCTGTTAATTTAGTAGCAGCAAATCCGATGGTACTCCCTTTGACAGTGACTTTGTTGTCTCCAGAAAACAAAACGTATACTCAACAAACAATTCAAGCCACATTCACGCACCACGCTCCAGAACAATTCGATAGCGACCCAATCGGCGAGATGAAAACCTACTACAGGTACATCCTAGACGGAGAAACAAGCGGGGTATACCTCGCAGACTTTGACGGAGCCGCGTATCAAACACAGCCCATAAACGTGACCATCGGCACCCATACGCTGCAAATTAACGCGTTTGCCAACGCTGGAGGACCAGAATCAGGAACATGGGAATTAGTTTCTTACGGTGGACTCTCTCAAACAGTAACTTTCATTATTGATGCTTCTTCGCCAAATGTGGCGGACCAGTTTCCATCGATAATGGTCGTAGAGATTATAGCTGTGGCAATTTGGAACTTTTGTTGTTACAGGTCTGCTGTTCCTTTTAAAGAAAAAGAAACGTTGAACGCAGTGCGAATTAGCGGGTACCTTTCAAGATTAGCGGGGTAATCTCCTTGTTCACGTATTCCACATACTTGTTCTTATCCGCCAAATTGAATATGGTCACCGAAGCGTCCCTTGTAATGCCCACTACGTAGCCTGTTTCCTTTGACCGTGCAACCACGTACCACAAATCTCCGTGCTTCGTGTAATCCTCAAACAACGTAGCGTTTATCAAGTCAGGTCCGTAAAGCGACAGCTTGTTCACGTTAGGTATATCCACGTTGTCAAAAAAAGTTATTTTCGTGTCTTCAGGGTTTTTCAGGTGAAACTCCCGCAGGGTTTCAGGCGGAATCCTGGCTTCAACTATGCTGCCTACTTTATCGAAGAGGATTTCGCTGAGTTTGTTGGCTATGAAGTTTGCAACGCTCTTTTTCTCCACGATTGTCAGGAATGTTGTGTCTTCCAATTGGGCGAAGCTGAATAGCGCTTCCACGGTGCGCGGCAAGGGGGCGGTTTTGCCTCTGTGGAACACGTGCATAACGTAGTCATGTGAGTAAATGCCTGTGAGCATGTTCTCTTTGGGCAAGAGTCCAACCACTTCGGTTATAAGCGCGAAGTTGTAGTCGCCTTCCTCGTAATTCTCCTCTGTACGGTATGCGTCAAGTTTCGCGGCGACATCCGCTACGTGTAGTTGTTCTGTTAGTTTGAAGATTTTGCCTGCAACGACCATGTGTAACACCTTGTCTTCTGAAAGGGTGCAAATCGCCGCTTATGAAACTTTGCTTCGTTTTCATGGTTGTTTGTTGTTGCGGTGTGCCGCCCACACAGGTTTAATATGAGGAATAACCTATATTAAGACTCAAGAAAATACTTTCGGAGGCCCTTCATTGAGGGAACAAACTAATGTTTCAACAGAAACATTGTTAAGAGAAAGTGGATACTCCGAAAAAACCATCGCAGAAATCCTCAAATATTATGGTCAGCCAAAAAAGAAAAATAAGCTGAAAACTCCGCAATTATAAAGTTCATAAACCATAAATACGCCAACACCCCAAACTGTCCATTGTGACGCGCCATGCAGTTCGAGTTTGACAGAGAAAACGGGGTTATCACAGACAAAGTGACCGGAGAACGCTGTGTAATTATTATCCAAGCGAGAATGCAAGAGATTTTTGCAAGGCTCTCTGCAATATTTCAGTCAGGTGCAAAAGTCATCTTTTTTGAAGCGGGAAAAGCAGCGGCCGAACGTTTTGTCGAAGATAGACCTGAGATTATAAAGGCTGACAAAAGGTTGTTTGCGGAAACAGTTGTTAGCAGGTTCACGGATGCGGGTTTAGGCAAAATAGAAATCATAGATTTTGACCCTGAAAAAGCCGTAGTGAAGTTTAGGATTTGGAACAACTTTTTCGCAGAATTCTGTGGCGATGAAGAATCAGCGTGTTGCAGTTGCGTAGAAGGGTTCGTTTCTGGTCTATACGAACAGATTATAGGTAAGGCTCCAATAATTAAAAGAACAAGTTGTGTCGTGAATGGAGATCCTTGTTGCGAGTGGCAAATGGCTTTGAAGTAGCAGAAAAATTCTGCTTACTACACTGTAGGATAAAATTGGCAAAACGTTTTAAGGCGAACTTTGCTTTAGGAATAAGTCAAGAAGGCACGTAATCATGGACAAGGACATTATAGTTCTGCTAGTCGGTGTGCTTATAATTGGGTTAGCTGGCGGGTTTCTTCTTAATTTCTTTGTTTATCAACCGCAAATACAAAGCCTTAGGAATGATTTAGCATCGCTGGAAAACGAAATAACATCTAGCTTAGCCGAAAATGAAAAAAGTCTGTCTGACATGAATAAAACCATTTCGGATCTACGTTCTACGATTGATAACCTGAATAGTACGTCTGAAACAGGGTCAGAAAGTGAAACGATAACAACCGTTGAGCAGTTGGAAGTGCAAGCTCTGGCTGCAAGCAATGGAACCCACTTTGAAGTCAATTTCGGCATCGTAAATTCTGGGACAGCCAACGCTACGCTAACTTCGATCTATCTGTATCAATATCCAATCCAAGACGTGCCTGATATAGTTTCACTCGTTTTGAATGGCACAACTTATCCAAGCAAGAGTTTCACTTTACCCCTTCCTGTTGGGTCATCTGTGGGTGGCGTAATGACACTTGTTGTAGGTTCTGAAGAAGGCGTTAACTTTCAATCAGGAAATGTTCTTCAATTCCTGTTTATAACTGCTCTGGGATACAATTATCCTGTATTAGTTGATCTGCCATAAATGGCTCTTAGCAACGTTTAGCTAGGACCTTTCAGAACCCACGTTTTAACCTAATTTACTTCAGAAGCGTATGCGCCATGGAATGTATAAAACTGCTCAGCAAGAGAAATCTATCCTAATTATGCGAAAACCTGTACTAATTGGTTAAATAATAGATTTTTCACCTAATAAGAAGCTACAGAAGAGGCTAAAAATCTGCAATGCTGATACAAGAAGTCATCTTGGAGAACTTCATGAGTTACGAGTACGCTAGGGTACCCTTTAAACCTGGCGTAAACGTTATCGGCGGACCCAACGGCGCAGGAAAATCATCGCTGCTTTTGGCAATTTCCGTGGCGCTGGGCCAGTCGTACACGGAACGCTCGAGAAAGCTTAGTGACTTGATACGTTGGGGTAAGGACAAAGCCCGTGTGACGCTTATTTTGGACAACAGCAAACGCGGCGGAAAACGCCCTGTTTCACGGTACAACAGAGACCAACTTTTCCTCACGCGCGCTCTGCGCAGAGACGGCAAATACTGGTTTGAGCTGGAGAATCGGGCTGCCACGAAACAGGAAGTCGAACGGGTTTTGGGCAGGTTCGGTGTTGATCCAGACAACATGCTTATCATCATGCACCAGAACATGGTGGAGCAGTTCACCGTGCTCTCCAACGTGGAGAAGCTGCGGATGGTTGAGGCGGCTGTGGGTTTGGAACCTTTTCGGGAGAACGTGCTGCAAGCCCAGCATAAGCTTACGCGCATTCTCAGCCAAGCGGAATCTGTTGGCAAGCTTTTGGAGTCTGCGGAGCAGACGTTGAATTACTGGCGGGAACAGTACGATAAGTATCAGGAGAAAAAGCAGTTGCAGATGAAACGGCGTTTTTTGGATCGTGAGTTGGCTTGGGCGGAAGTGGAGCGCCGTGAAAGCATCTTTAAGGAGTTGCAGGCGGAGAGAAACCGTGAGCAGGAGGCCTTGAACCGCATTGAAGATGAAACAAAAACGGCGTCGGACCAGTTGCAGAGTGGGCAGACTCAGCTGGAAACGCTTAAGGGTGAGCTGAAGGCGGTTTTCAACGAGCGCATCAGCCTTGAGCGTGGAATCGCGGAGAATGAGTCTACTTTGCGCTTGTACGAGCAGCTGATTGCGGAGGCAGCGGTTTTGGAGCCTGCGATTCAGAAGAGTTCCAGTCAGTTTAAGCTGCTTAGAGCGGAAAACCTGAAGACGCTGCTTGAGGGTTCACGTCAGTACCTTTTGCAGACGGGTGCGAAGGTGAAGGAAAATCAGGCAGAGACGCAGAACTTGGCGGAATCCGCGGACAAGGTGACGGATCAGGTTTTGGAAAATCGTGTTCAACTTGCCTTGTTGAAGTATCGGAGAGAAAGCGCTACTGAACAGTTGAAAAGAGTTGAGGCTCAGCTGAAGGATGCCAAAGCCAGTTTAGACGCTTCTGCAGCTAAGGCGGAAGAGTCTGGTGCGCGAATCGCGGTGGTGAAGAGTGTGGCTGAAGTTTTTGATGAGATTCGCCTGACCGATGGGCATTTGGCTGCGCTGGCTGACGTGTCGGAGGATATTGAGCGGATGTATGAGTCTTATTCTAAGCTTTATTTGGAGCTTAAGGAGAAAGCGCAGGTTGTGGCGGAGAACCGTCAGAAAGCGCTTGATGAGGTTAAAACGCGGATGCAGGCGTGGCGGAATGTGATGCAGAGCTTGTTGGAGCGCGTGAATTTGGAGTATCAGAAGATTATGGGTCAGACTTTGGCTACGGGTGAGGTGCGGTTGGCTAATGGGCATGACATTGAAACCGCTGGTTTGGAGATTCTGGTGGGTTTCAAGGGTGGGAAACCTGTGGCGCTGGATGCTTATACGCAGAGTGGTGGGGAGAGAACCACTGCGACGATGAGTTTTCTGTTGGCGTTGCAGCAGCATGTGCGTTCGCCTTTCAGGGCTGTGGACGAGTATGACATTCACATGGACCCGAAGAACAGGGAGATGATTGCTCGGATGCTGGTTTCGTTGATTAAAGATGCCACTGCACAGTACATTGTGATTACGCCGAGCCAAATCACCTTCGCTCAGGAGAACGCGAACATCATCACGGTGCAGAATGTTGAAGGGAAATCTGTAGTGCGAGAGGTTGCGTAGTGGAATCCAAAAAAGTGCAAAAGAAGCAGGGAACGGAGAAGCTGCAGCGGATTATTGAGATGTGCGTGGCGATTGAGAATCATATGGTTGATCCGTTTTTGTTGAACGTTGACGACATCATTAAGGTGGTGCAGGAGTATTTTCCGCATTGGGACAAGCCTGAAGAGCTTAATCTGGATTCGGAAGCGATTCATCATTTGGCTTCGGTGATTAAGCTTCAGAGCGAATGGGTTAAGCAGCGTTCGACTTCGCTTTATACTGATCCTTTTCTGTTGGAAGAGAAGATTACGCAAGCCACGAAAGATGAGATGGTTGGTGTGTTTCTTGGGGCTTGGCATCCGTTGGTTGAGCTGGAGCAGCTTAGTTTGCATAGTCTTTGTGAGGCTTTGCGGTATTGGGAGAGGTTGTTGCCGCTTAGGGAGAGATGGCCTGAGCTTTTTGTTCCTGAGGTTGGGATTGGGACTGCTAGCTGGGATGAGTTGGTTAAGCAGCGTGTTTTGGGGGATAAGGTTTTTTCTGATGAGCTTGAAGTTTTCTGGCGGGAACTGAAGGAGATTGTTAAAGTGAAGGGTGTTGACGGTAAGATGCGTTACTGGGATTTTGTGGGCGCTGACACTTACGAGGAGACCGTGCAGCGGGCTTTCATGGCGAGTTTCCTGATTACTTACGGGTATGCGACGCTGGAGGTTCGTCCTTTGGAGGAGGAGATTTTCATCAAGCCCTTTGAGAAGCCTGTTGCTAAAATTGCTACGCAGCAGTCTGTTTCGGTTCCGATTTCGGTTGCTTATGATGATTGGCAGAAGTGGAAGAGAGGCGAGTTGGATTGAGAAAGAAGGCGAGAGGCGTTTACGCGAGTAAGATGAAGCGTGCCACGCACATGCTGTTTTACAGGCGGCACCTAAAACCAGGCGTGAAGGGTTGGGAACTGCACAAGGCGTTGGGAGCTGATTACCCAAAGGTGCTGGAGGTTCTGGATGATTATTTGAAGAGTTTGGATTTGATGGTTAAGACGGTTTTTGAAGAGGAGAAAACGCCTGTTGG